>NZ_RDTE01000001.1:0-300000 GCF_004125265.1 Streptomyces lydicus | reverse complement strand
GGTGCCGGGCAGGCCGATCGAGTAGGGGCGCATTGCTGCGACGGCTTCGTGAGCACTGTGGTGCGCAACGGTGAGGTCGGCCGCGAGCGGCATCTGGTCGACAGGCAAGCCACCGGCAGGAAGGCGGCCGGCAGCCTTTGTGACTTCCGCCATTTCCTCGGATTCCTGGCGGAATCCGGCGTCGAGCTGCTCCCAGGTCGGCTCTCCTGGGGCCTCTTCCTGGATCCAGGACCCGTCATTGCGCAGGACCCAGATGTGGTCTGTGGCGGCCAGGTGGTCGAGGGCCAGGTCCGCGTGGCCGGCGGTGTACATGGCCAGGGCCTGCTCTGCTCGGCGCCGGCTTCGCTCGTCGTTGTTCTCGGGGCTCTGGGCAATGGTGTCGAGGAGGTCGGCGAGCTGGCGCGGGGTCGGGCGGGCGGGAAACGCGGACGGGATGATGCTGCGGACCGCGGCTCGCCAGGTTTGACTCAAGGGCGGGCCCAGGAGGTCGGCGGCTTGGGCGGCGCGCCACTCGACCGCGGCGAGCAGCGCCGGCGCGGGCATCTGCCGGAGGCGGCTGGAGGACAGGCGCAGGGAGTCATTGTGGGAGGGCCCGAGCCACAGGACGATGGTGGGGTCGTCGGAGGCCTGGTCGTCGCCGGACGTGGCCAGGTCGATGCCGTGGACGGCGCCCAGCTTGTGAGGTGTGGGAAGCCGGTTGGGCTGAGGCGTCTCGGCCGCATGCTGCCCCAGCCTGTCCCACACGGCCGTGTGCAGGGCCTGTGCTGCGGTGGTGCGATCAGTCAGTTCGACCAGCTCACCGCTTGCCGGGGCCGGCAGGACGAGGGTGAGGGCGAGCTTCGCCTTGGGGGATCGTTCGGCTCGGCGGGTCGGCTTCGAAGTTGTGGGCCCGCGTGTCCCGGTGGGCCACTGACCGGGCGTGCTGCCGGCGGTATCGGGCGCTGCGTTGGCGCGGTTCGCAGGTGTCGCCACGGAGGCGTCCGGGGAGTCGAAGAGGACCGAGGCGCGGTCGCGGACGTTGGTGTCGTTGGCGAAGTAGTTCTCGGGGTCAGCGGCGAGCAACTCCAGTGCGTGCTCGTAGACCTCGTTCTCGTGGTCCTGGTCATGGTTGCCGGGCCCGAGCAGCACCGCGGTGGCGGTCATGTGCCCGGGGATCCGCCATTCCCGGTGAAGCCGCTTGGCCCACGTGAGCGCTGCCTGCTCCAGGGCGGTCGTGTTGGCGGGTGAGTGCGCTTGCACGGCTTGACGGATATAGCGTGCGGCCTGAGCGGCCATGGCCCGCGTGCGGTTGAAGTCCTTCTCCGGATCGAAGGCATGGTTGGCGCGTTCACTCTCGTTCGCGTTCTTCAGAAGGACCGCGTCAACTGTTGCGTTCAGCAGGGGTTGACGGTGCTCCAGCGCCTGCAGCACGGGAGTGGCGCCGTCGCCGTTCGTCTTGATGCCCTCTTCCCACAGCCTCGCTGCGTCCTTGGCGTCTGGTGCGGCGGTCACCTCCGTCGGGCCGGGGGCTTGCAGCAAGAGGTCCGACTTGTCGAGCAGGACCTTGCGGCCGCTGGCGTCGTTGTCCAGGAACGCGATATGGGGGCGAGGATTGTCGGTGTCCAGGGCGCGTAGTCTCGTGAGCTGGCGCTCGGTAAAGGCGGTGCCGCTGAGGGCGCCTGCCACCGGACGCTGATCGAGCGGCACAGTGGCGGCTGCCCGAACAACGGCGATCACATCCGTGTAGCCCTCGACGCTCACCCGCGGCCCGTTGCTTTCGGCCAGGGCCTGAGCCTGGGCAGGATGGTGCAGGCCGAAGACAAGATCTCCCTTGGCGAACACGTCCGTGTCCCGGGTGTTGATGTACTTCGCGCTCTGTCGATCCTTAGCCTGCTCCTCCGTTTCCCCTGGCCTGTCGATGCGCCTCCCGCCGAAGCCGACGATCTCTGCGTTGGCGTCGTGGATGGGGAAGATGATGCGGTCGTCGAAGGAGTCGTAGAGGCCACCGTAGCGGTTCCGGTCCGCGAGGCCGGCCTGCAGTAGTTCCTCTTCCGTGAAGCCCTGCTGTAGGAGCTGTTTGCACAGGACATCCCAGCGCTTGGGCTTTGCGTTGCGGTCGGAGGGTGCGTAGCCCAGGATCCATTCCTGCTGGACTTCAGGGGGAAGCTGCCGTTCCTCGGTCAGGTAGGTGCGGGCCAGTTCGGCGTTCGGGTCGCTCTGCAGTCGCTCGGCGAAGATCCGTGCGGCCGCGGTGTTGGCGACGATCAGTCGCTCGCGCGGGATGGGAGCCTCATTGGAGCCGGAGGCCTCCTGCAAGGAGCCTTGACCGACCTGGGGGGTGTGCTGGAAGTCGATGCGGTAGGCGGCCAGGCTCTGGTCTGGGTGCTGCCGGATCGCCTCGTGGAGGGCCGTGCGGAGGCTGTCCGCGAGCTGGCGGTCGTGCTCGGCGTTGCCGCTGGACTCCAAGGTGATCACGACGGTGCGGGGGGCGATGAGGACGCCCGTCGCTTCCAGGGGGACGTCGAGCTTCGTCAGGGTAGCGCGGGCCAGCGCCGTGAGCTGGCCGGCGGGGTCGGCCTCAGTGGGCGCGGGCTGTTCGGTCGGCGCCGCAGGGGCACTCTCCCCCTGCTGGGCTCCGTCCTGCCCCTGCTGGTCGTCCGCGGACTTCGCAGCGGCATCGGGCTGGGCCGAGGACGCAGGTGGGCTGATCGGCGCTGCCGACTTTTCCGCAACGGCGACTTCCGGCGGCGAGGCGGTCTCCCCCGGTGCAGGGGGCCCGGCCGCCGCATCCGGGGCGGCCTGCGCTTCGGGTTCCGGTGCAGCGTCGGGCTCCGGGGCAGCGGGAACATCAGGTTCGGCTTGAGGGGGCGGCGGTGCGATCACTTCGGCCATGGGCGGTGTGGGGGCGGTCGCGGTGGTGGTAGTTGCGGCGGGGGCCGGGGGCGCGGCTGCCGGGGCGGCGGGCTGCTCCGCCTCGGTGGGGTTGGGCCCCTGATCTGGTGCCAGGGTCACAGGTGCCTGTACTGCTGTGGAGGGGGCGTAGTCCAGGAGTGGGCGGTCGCCGGCGTCGCTCGCGTTCAGCCATGCGGTGACCGCCCTCATCAGCGTCTCCGGGGCGATCGCGGCGAGTTCGTCTCCTCGGATCGTCACGGGCCGCGCGCTCCCGTCTTTGTTCTTGGCAGCGAGCCCGAGCATGAGCGAGGGTGTGGAAGCCCCGACCTGGTCGACCAGCGCATAGACGGGACGGCCGTAGATGTGGGCGAGTATCCCGACTCCCTGGGTGCCGCTGGCCAGGTGGGTCTGTGCCTGGGCGAGTAGTCGCGGCGCGGCCTCCGCGGCGGTCATGAGGGGGATCTCGCCGGGCCGCTCGAATACGGGAAGCTGGCTGTCGTCATCCGGGTCCACAGCCATGGTGGTGGCCTCCTGTGCCGTCGCGGGCGACTCTTCTGCGGGTTTCTCTGACTGGGTGCGTTGTTGAGTGAGCTGCTGGTCGCGGTGCTGGATGTACTGGCCGAGCTCCATCTCACCGTCCTCGGTCTGCTGGACAAAGGCGATGAACTGGCCCCGGAAGGCGATGTGGTGCAGCTCGCGCAGCTTCTCGCTGCGAGTGCTGCGAGCGGCATCGCCGAGGACGTCCTTGGCCATGGCCAACTGTGCACACCGGACGTGCCGGCTGAGGCGCTGTCCGAGGTCAGCGCGCTGCATGCCGTCGTCCGGGCCAGAGGCCAGAGTGTCCTGCAAGGCAAGCAGAGCCGTCAGGCCGGGAGGGCCGAGGGTCCGATCCCCGGCAAGAGCGTTTGCTGCTGCCGCTGCTACCGGGGTGCGCGCAAGCCACGATTCGTGCCGGTCGAGTTCCCTCAGTAGTGCCTCATGCGCGGTGGCATACGCCGCCGCGTCCGGGTAGGGCGCAGCCGTCTCCAGGGCCAACTGCGCATCTCGAGGCGTGTTCTGGCGGGGAGCGGTGGGCTCCTCGGTCACGTTCGACGGCGTGCTGATGGCCACGGTGCCCTCCTCTAGCGCCTCGGCGGCTGGTGGGTGTGGCAATGGGCTGGCCTCGAGCTCGGGCACGGCACGCTCCGACCGGTCGCCGGGCACGGTGGTGGCAGCCTCATTTGTGGGAGTGCCCAGGTCTGTGCTGGGCTCCTCGTCCCGGCCGGCGGGCACGGCTGCGTTCTCGGCGAGCCCAGCGGCGGTGTCGGTGCTGTCCTCCTGCGTGATGCCGTCTGGTATGGGACCGGGGACGGTTGATGCGCTCTCAGTGGGGCCGGTCGTGCGGGGTGCCGGCGCGTCGGGAGCCGACGACGCGAGCACGTCGTCAGGCTGGACGGGCGCAGCCGGTTGGCGGGCGCGGGAAGCCTCGGGCGGCTCTTGAGCGGTTCGAGGCTCTGCTGGCCGTTCGACCATCTGCCCGTCGACGGCGGGCTGCGCCTGCGCCTCCTGGCCCTGGGCGTGGTCCTGGTGGTCAACGGGCTGGGTTCGAGTGCTGGCATCAGCCCCTGCCCGGGCCGGACCTCCAGCATCGGCCGCGGTGGCGTGATGCGTGGCCGACGTCGCATCTGCGGCTGCATCGGCGTCAGCGTCCGGTGTGTCCGGTGCCGCGGGCTGCTGGACGAGAGGCGCATCGTTCTTCCCCAGGGGCGCCGTGGGCAGGATGGCTGCGGTGGCAGGCCTGATGCGGATGCCGTCGAGAGGGATGTTGAAGACTTTCGCGAAGTTACGAACCTCCCGGCCACGCAGGGCCGTTTCGGCGAGCTGGTGCGAGTGCTCTGTCCCATCCAGGACCGCGACCGTTCGGTGGTCGTAGTGGAGCCAAATCCCGGAGAACTTGTTCAGTCCGACAGTTGTCAGGTCCGTTTTGCCGTCGTTGTGTTTGACCTCGATGACGAGCCTGGAGGTCCATAGTTCGCCGTTTGCCCGGTAGTCGTGAACCACGTCTCCGGGCTTCACCTGGTCTGGTGCCACGGCGCGGTACCCGTCGGGCAGGGTGGCTGTCCAGGCAGGCGGTGGCAGCGCAGATCCGTCGTCCTCGCGGACGGTCACGAAGCGGCTCTGCTGGAACTCGCGCGGCGGGCTGAACTCGTGGCCATCGTCGTCGCGCAGAATCAGATTGACGCCGTTGCTCACGACACGAGAGGTGACCATTGCGCCTTGGTCGTCCCGGTAGTCGACGAACTGGCCGACGCGGTAGGAGAGGTCGAAGAAGCGGCGGTCGGAGCGGACCTTCTCGGCCGGGCTGGCGTCTGGGCCAGGCGGCTCCCTGTCAGCGACGGAGGTGCCGCCAGCGCCAACCGGGTCATGTTCCTCGCCGGACGTGGCGTTCGCGAGGGTTGGGCGAGGTTCAACGGTGCGCCAGGTCTTCCGGCGGTCGGCCACGGTGTCGACCGTGTCGGTCTCGCCCCGCGCGAACGAGGCCAGGGCGTTGGCCACGTGCTGGGCGGCCTTGGCCACGCTTTCCGCCGCGGGCAGATACGGATACGCGATTGGCGTCTTGTCGAGTTCGCGCAGCTCCCCTGTCCATCCGGCGGCGTCCTCCAGGATCTCGACGACGGTGTCAGCGTCCAGGTGGTGTGCCTCGGCATGTTCGCGGACCGCGAGGAGATAGGTGACGACGATGCCGCGCGCCCGCTCCTCATGGACAAAGTCCGACTGCGACCCCCTTTCGGTCTTCCAGTGGGGGTTGCGGACGTTCTGCACGTAGTGGTCTGTTGCGTTCTTGCCCGCCTCCTCCAGCGCTGTCCGAAGGTGCAGTACGGCTTGGGTCGCGTACCTGTGCGTGACGGGGTCGGTCACGGCTTCCAGTGCGGCGGCGGCGTTCTCGTCGTATTGGGCCAGTGGATGTTGGTGCGTCCAGAGCTTGTGGTCGGGGCCTGCCGCGATGTCCGCGAGGTTGCGGGGCGTCGAGTGTGCTGCCCGTTCAGCGGCATCGGCGGCCATGGCGTAGGTGCCCTGGAGGCTCTCCTTACTGCGGCCCTTTGCGCTCCTGTACCAGGCGTCAGGCAGGGGCTTCGGGGCGGGTGGACGCGGCCCCTGCGGGCTGTCCCCGGGGACCGGTAGGACGCCCAGCGGCGCGAAGTCGATGGGCGGCAGAGGGGCCCGTTCCACAGCCTCGATGTCCCGGGGAATCGAAGGCCAGGCCACCTTGTAGTGGGCGTACCAGTTGCGGCCGAGTTCTGAGAGCTGGATCAGCTCCCCAGTGCGCTCTGCCAGGCCCTCGTTCAGGACGGCGCTGATGTGCTGCGGGGAACTGGCCGGGCGGATGGAGCGTCGGGGAACCCTCTGCATGAACACGCCGTCGGCTTCGGTGATGTTGCCGCGCACGATCTCGTTGAGGGTCTGCTCGCGCACCTGGGAGTACCGCGGGAGCGACACATCCGTCGCGGCGTCGGTCCCTTGCGTTGCAGTGTTCTGCGTGTCGGGCACCGGGGGCGGTTCGGTCGTCGGATCCGGGAACAACGCGGTCTGTTCCGGGGCGCCCAGCTGCACCTCGTGGGCCGAGGGCAGCGCCGGCTGCTGGCTTTCGGCTTGTGCCGCAGGCAGGAGCGGCAGTGTTCCTGTGAAGTTCGGTTTGCTGTTGATCAAGTCAGTCAGGCGTATGGCTCGTGCCCGGACCCCCTCTCGGCCTTCTGCGTGGTGGGAATGCCGGATGAGCCAGCGGTGGAGGAGACCGTATTCCTCCTCCAAGTACGACAGGATCCTGGTGTCGTCACCGCGGTCGTTGACCTGGGTGGCATCGGCCCGCCGTACCGGCATGTACCTGTTCTCGTACCGGTAGTCCTCCGTGGTGTCGAGGCCGACCACCCCATACCCCTCAGGGCTTCGGCGCTTGATAGTGCAGGGGACCGACCCCTCCTGCCCGTGAACAGTGACCAGGACACGGTCGCCGGCGACCAGCTCGCCGAACAGGACCTCCCCCGGGCCTGGCCGACGGCCCTTGGCGATGTTGCGACGCTGCGCTCGTCGGTCGTCGAATTCCTCAAGGACGTCCTGATAGCGGTGTACGAGGGAATAGGCACGCTTTGCGTAGTTGTCGCGTGCCTTCTTCGTCCGGGGGGCCTCTACTGGTTCGGCCGCACGCCAGCGGGTGAGGTATTCGTCGAGGCTGAGGAGACGCCGGATGAGTTGTGGCTCGGTCAGGTGGGCAGTCTTGACCTTGCTGGGCACCGCTTCGGAGAACACTGGCGGATCAGGGGACCCCACAGGCTGGGCCTTCGCCTGGTCAATGGCTTGGGTCATGCCCTGAGAGACGGACCACCCCCAGGGCACGTAGCGCCCCCGCCCGTACTCGTTCCCGTCTTCGGCGGCCGGCGGCTCGGAGGACGCCCCTGACTGGTTCCCCGGCTCTGTTCCCTCTGGCGTCGCTCCACCGGCAAGGGGTTCGGCTCTGTCAGCGCCACCCTGCACAGGGGCGTGATCGGGGGCCCCGGCCTCCACCGCGTCCAAGGGGTTCGACTGTCCGGCGGATTCCTGCGCCGGGGCCTTGCTGAAGGCCTTGACCACGGGCGCGGCTGGCGCGGGAGCGTCGCTCGGCGTCGCCCCCGGGGCCTGCGCAAGGTTCGCCCGCCGCGCCAAAGGCGCTTCCGCCGGTGCGGGTGGGGCGTCGGCAGACCAATCCCGGCCCATGGCCGCTTCGCCGCTGCGCTCAGGGCGCAGCGGTTCCGCAGCCCTCTCACCGGGAGCGGCAGCCGGACTGTTCTCGACGCGCGGGCTATCAGGGGCAGCGACGGCGGGGGAAGGCGGTGCCATCTCGCCGGCTTGATGGGCCGCCGCCAGCTCGGGCAGGTGCGCCATGATGCCGGCGTGCAGCGTGTACTCCCCAGGACGGGGACGGCGCGCCCCGTCGCGCAACGACACCGGTTTTGTGAGCTGTTGCATCTGTTCGGGGTGGCGATGCGGCCACCAGTAGCCTGGAATCAGGTCGCGGTTCTCGTCGACGACGGCAGTGCCGATGGCCAGGGTGCCGCCCCGAAGCGGAGGAAAGTAGCCGGCCAGGCTCGACGCGTAGTCCAGTTCGTCCTGGTCGAACGTGAACATCACCTCGTCACCCGGCTGAAGACCCTCCGGGGTCTCGGGGTGGATGTAGTCGAACTCCGAGAACCGGTAGAGCCGCAGGTCTTCCATCCAGCCGTGCGCCCGGGACGACTCGCGCAGCAGTCTCAGTGCGTGCCGGAAGCCCGAGGGGGCATGAGAGTGGTTGCTCTTCACCCAGTCGTAGAGGAGATGTCCCCCTTGCGGCTCGTAGGGGGTGCCGGCGGGTGGGAAGTCGTCGGCGTCCCAGGGATAGGCGTTGCCTGCGGAGTCCGTGAGGGCTTCCAGCAGGGCGGCGTAGCGCAGCGCATGGCGCCGTGTCTTCACCGGCCAGGGCACGACGTTGTCCGCGCTGCCGGGCGCGACCACGCGCCAGCCGTCGCCCGCTGAACCGTAGATCGCCAGGCGCCTGCTGGGGGTGAGCTCCAGAGTCGGGTCGGTTGCGAGTTCGCCCGCGTGCTCGGCGCGGCCGCGCAGCTCGTACCGGACGAGTCCGGCAGGGTCGAGTTCGGCGTTGTTGGGTTGGGGCTGTACTGCGAGGTGGGCGAGGTGGGCGCGAAGTTCCTCTACGCTGGCGAACCGTGGTGCGGGCGGGTTCGGGTCGGGGTTGGCTGTGGCGGCCTCGACGTGTGCGGCGATGTCGGCGAAGTGCGCCCAGTGCTCCGGGCCGGCCAGCAGCTCGGCCACGGTGTCCTGTTCATCTGATTCCACCGCCTTGAACGCGACCAATGCGTCGCCGAAGTCCCGTGCACTGTCGCCTTGTGGATCACGAGGTGGGGACGAGCAGACGGTTGCCGCGAGCGCAGCACGTACCCGTGCCTTCGCCCGGGCTCCGGGCACCGAGGCCTCGGCCGTGTCGATGGCGCGCATGATGGCGTTCATCGCGACCCGGACGAACGGGGCGGTCTGCGAGGGCTCCAGGGTGAGCTGGAGCAGCTGGGCCGGGTCGCCCTCGGCGGTGCGCAGCCGCTGGGTGGTGTAGGCGCGGGCCCGCGCTGCGAGGTCGGCGACTGTCTCGCGGATCTCGCGGGCGGCGCTCGCCACCGCCGTGTGCTCGTCGGGGTGGTCGGCGAGCTGCTGCTGTTGGTGTTCGAGGTTGTCGGTGAACTGGGCGTAGGGGTCGTCCGGGTCCAGGTCCCGGCGCCGTGTGGACGACGGGGGGCGTCCGCTGGAGGCGGCGAGGGCCTGGCCGTGGGCACGTAGACGCTGCTTCCCCCAGGCGAGATCCGGCAGGCGGGGCTCAGGCGGGGTGGCTTCGCCCCGGGGGCGCGGTGCGGCGGATGCGCTGGGTGCGGGATGGCCCTCGACCAGGGGTCCCGGGGCATCTTCGTCGTCCGGCTCGGGCTGCTGGCCTGTCAACTCGTATAGGGAGGGGAGGAGGGGCGCGAGGGTGATGCGCGGGTCAGGGTCCTGCTCCGACAGCTCGATGCTGTGCTTGATGCGGCCGGGCCGGAGCGGGCCGCGGAACTCGCCGATGATGTCGCAGTGCCGGGGGTGACGGACAATCTCCGTGATCACGACGGGTTTGTCGTCCCGGTCCAGCACCATGCCGTCGCTGAGCTCGGACAGGGGGACGGTCTGGGGTTCCCTGACCGCGTGCGGGTCGGGAAGGTGCGAGATCAGCCGATCCAGGTCAGCGCGGACCTGATCCGCGCCGGGCAGGTCGAAGGGGGGTGCTTCGGTCAGGTCGAAGAGCGCACCGCCGGCCGCACGGGGGGACGGCTTGCCACGGTGCCCAGTGGGCACCGGCGTCGTTGCCATGAACTGCACTACGTGGTCGAGGGCTTGAGTGGTTACCCGCTCGATTTGGGAGCGTAGGTCCCGGGCCAGGGCCAATTCTCCGGTGGCGGCGAACAGAGCGTTGCCGCGGCTCCCGCCGTCCAGACGGGCCCCCGCCTCCTTGGCGGTCAGCAGCAAGCTGAGCGCTTCGGGGGTGGTGGCGTCGCGCAGCCAGGAGCGGACCCGTTCCCAGGTCATGTCAACCCTCTGGCCGGCGATCTGCGCTTCGAAGTGCTTGGCGTTCTTCTTGTAGCTGACGATGTTGCCGGGGGCGAGGGTCTCGTTGACGTGCCCCGTTGCCTCGCCGTAGTAGGCCATGTGCTGGCTCTTCCAGCGAGCGAAGGCCTCGTCCTCGTCCGCTGATGCCATGAGATCGATGAGGACAGAGTCAGCCAGCACACCGCGCAGTGCCCAGGCGGCGGCCGCCGACTCCGCGCTGTGCGGGGCTCCCACATCAGCCAGGGCTAGGTCCCAGTCGCTACCTAGCGGGGCTGCGGCTGGGGACGCGGTCGCCTCGTCGGACAGCTTGTGAAGCGGTGGCGCGGCCGTTTCGGCAGTGAGTCCGGGCAGGTCCGTCGCGGCGAGGTTGTCTGCGGTGGGAGACATGCGTGTACTCGCCTCATCGGGAGTCGTGGTGAGCGTGGTGTCGGCCAGTGGGGTGTTCTGGCCCGTCGCCATCGGCAGTTCCCTTGAGGGGGCCGCAGCTGCACGTTCGTCGCCGACGTCGTTCTGCCCCAGCTCCCGGGCCAGCGCTTCCGGCTCCTGGGCCCTGGCCGCGCCTGGGGGTTTGACGACGTCGAACTTCTCGGTTTGGCTCATCGCCGCCCAGTAGCCGAACCGCTGCGCCAACTCCGCCATGTCAGCATGCTGGTCGACCTCCTCCGTGCTGGCCTGGGGGACCTCATCAGCCTCCAGCAGTACCGGCTTCTCGCCGCCCTCGCGCCCGGCGTAGCGGTCCAACGGCGGCAGACGTCGCGCCGCCGACTTGCGGTCCTCGTTGTTCATCCACGGCCGACGCGCCTTCTCGAACCGCGCGTCATAGGCTGCACGCGCATCCGCGTGCAGCCCTTCCGGGTACAGCGTCGTCAGATACAACGCCTCCGCCCCCATGCGCGAGGGGCGCAAGGGCGTCGACGTCTCACGGTCCGCACCCGCTACCAAGAACCCGGCCGTGCGCAGCATCGCGACCCGGTCGGCGCGTACCTTCCGCCCCACCGCAATGCGGCCTTCGCGGGTCTTCTTCAGCAGACGCGGAGTGCCGGTATCGTCCAGCCACAGATGCCCCTGATATGCGTGAGCCATGTCCGCGGCGAGCGCCGGCCACCAGCCCAGTTCGGGCACCGCTCTCTCGGCGTGCCACCGAGCACGCTGCAGCCGCCCGCGGTTGGTCGCGTCCATGCGCGTGACTGAGGTCAGTGTCCTGTCGAGTTCCGCCTTCCGCCGTTTATCCAGTTCTTCCAGCCGGGCTCGCTCTGCAGCAGGCTTGAGCCCATAGAGGACCTCCCTCAGAGCTTCCGCAGACGTGGCGACGCCAGCCGCCCGCTGGGTGTCCACCGCTGCACTGATCGCCTGGGCCGCGTGGTACTCCAGCCGCGATACCTGCCCGTCGGCGTGCGCCTCCCGCGCCCCTTCGAGCTGGCTTTCAGCGACGAGCCAGTGCTTGTGGGCGGCGTGCATGACCGCCTCCAAGCGCTCCTCGTTCTGGGTCGAGGACCGTGCCGCGGCTCGCTGTGCCCTATTGGCTGCCTCGTCCGCGTACTGGAAGGCCCCTTCGACAACGTCCATCAGAGCTGCGATGCGACGTTCTGGGTCGAGGTCGTCCGGCCCCTGGCCCAGAGCGGAGGACAGGTCGTCGCTCCCCTCCCCCGACCCTGTGGACACGGGGGTGGTGTGCTGCGTCTGGTAGGCGTCGGCTTGCTGCTTCGGCGCGGTGCCCTGCCCCTCCAGCTCGTCCTTCTCATCCGCCCGGGGAGGCTGAGGAGATTCCCCGAGCACGGCTGGAGCCGCCCCCTTTGTCCGTTCCTTGGGCGCAGTGCCTGCTGCGGCGGAGTCGGGGAGCGCGGGGCGCCTTACGGGGATGGTGCGTTCGGGGGTGCCGCCGCTGGCATTCCGGGGGGCGTTGAAGCGGGTAGGTGTGTCTGGGTCTCCGCGTGCGTCGGCATCCGCGCCCTGGTTGCCGGTGCTGCGGGGGCTGCGCGCTGCGGTGCGGGGGGTCTCAGCGGTCGTACGACCATCCGTTTGGGCTGTAGGTCGGGTGTCGATGGGCCTGTCCTGACCCGGCAGGTTTGGGCGTTCGGATTCGCCTGGAGGCCTGTGTGCGGGTGCGAGGACGCGGCGAGGCACGTTGTCCACTGTGGACCAGCCCGGGACCGATGCGGGGGTATCCAGCCCTGACGGCGGTTCCTCCTTCGCCGTCCAACCGGAGCCGGTCGCCTTCGTGGAATCCGGCTGGGCCGCGGACATGTCCAATACGCGCGGGGTGTCCTGGTCGCTCGCCCATCCCTCGGCTACCGAGCCGAGTGCCGGAGGGGCGTCTTCGTCACCCCAAGCGTCGCCCGTGCTGCTCGTGCCGGCGGGGCCGTCGGCTTCCCCGCCGGCGTGCCCGGACATGAGGACGCGAGGAGCGTCGTCCGCCGCGGACCACCCCGCAGCCGGGTCGGGAAGCGCCAACCCCGACGGCGGCTCTTGTCCCTCTGTCCAACCCGGACCGGGCGCTGTCGGGGACGTTTGCTGAGTTGTGGACAAGTCCAGGACGCGTGGTATGTCCTCGTCGCTCGCCCACCCCTTGGGCGCAGCTCCAAGAGCCGAGGGAGCGTCCTCGTCTCCCCACGCCCTGTCTGCATCGGTGGAGACTGTGGACCGGTCCGTTCGTTCAGCGTCCTGCTCGGGTGCGAGGACGCGGGAGACGTCGTCCGTTGCGGACCAGCCCGAGTCGCGCCCCGAGGCGCGGGGTGTGTCCTCCTTGCTCACTCGCCCCGCGGCTATGGCATCGAGCCCCGACGAGACATCCTCATCCCCCCACACACCGTCTGCGCTCGTGGGAACCGCTGAACTGTCTGCTTGCCCAGCCTGCCGCTCAGGTGCAAGAACCCGCGGCGCTTCGTCTATTGCGGACCACCCCGGAGTCGGTGCTGGGGCGGCCAACCCGGATGGAGAATCCTGTGCCCAGACCGCATCAGACGCAGTCGCTCGGGCACGCTCCCCTGCGGATGCGTGAAGGACACGTGGCGCATCCTCGTCGCTCGCCCAGCCCTCGGCCACCGCGTCAAGAGCCGGTGGGGCGTCCTCCCTCCAGGCACCACCCGCCCTGGTAGCTACGGCTGGGTCCTCTGATTCCCCGGCACCCGGCTCGGGAGGGAGGACGCGCGGGGCGTCGGCCGCCGCGGCCCAGCCCGCGACTGCGTCGGAAGTCGTCAGCCCGGACGGCGGCTCCTCCTCTGACGACCAATCTGAGGCAGGTGCCACTGCACGGGGTGCATCCTCATCGGCTGCCCACCCTTCGGCTACACCGTCGAGTGCCGACGGTGCGTCCTCCTCCCCCCACGCGTTGTCTGCGTCGCGGGGCCGGAGCGGGAACTCTTCGGGAGCGGCTGGCATGCGTCACCTCGCTGATGATCACGGGTGGCGGCCCGGCCGCCTACATTCCCTGGGCAGATCAAGTGCCCTTCGACGCTAAGGACCAACGCAGTGCCCGGTGCCCGCACACCGGCGGACCTCCCGCCTGGAGGGAAGAGCGGCCCAAAAGATTGGTGGCCGATTCCCTCAGGCGGTCCGTGCTCTGCGTCACTGGTTCGGGGAAGCGGCCGGTGCAGCCTGTCGTCCGTGCTCGTCCGGACGCGGCTGCCGGATTGCTCCGGAAGGCGCGGCAGGGGGAGTCCGCTGTGGCATCTCGCGCTGCCGAGCTGCTGACTGGACGCGGTCGCGGATTCGGCGCGCGCTGTCAGTGTCGATGCGCTGAACGAGAGTGCCGACGCGCTGCTCAACGAAGGCTTCCCCGTAGCGATTCACCATCTGGGTGACCTTGTCGCCGGTGGCACTTTGGAGGTCGCCTCGCGTGAAGAGGCCGGCCGGTGCGGACTGGGCGTCGAACCCGAAGCGCAGGACGCGTCCATGCTCCTTGTGCCCGGTGACCGCCACGTACAGGTTGAAGGCGCTCATCTTGCTCTGGAGGGTGGGGACGCTGGGCGCACCGGGGTTGTCCATGAGCCTCAAGAGGTCCTCGCGTAGCAGGTCGGGAGCCGGGCGTCGAGCCAGCACGCCACGCAGCACCTGTTCACCGGTGGCGCCTTCGAGTTCTGCCGCGGTGAACTGGGCGGCAGGGCTGGGCGAGGTGGGGTCGAATCCGAATTGGACGACCCTTCCGTGCCGGGCGCTGTGGGCAACCCGTACGTAGAGCGGGGCGTCGTCGAGGACCGCGTGCTCGGTGGGTGTGGTGGGGGCGTCTGGAGAGTTGAGCAGACGCAGCAGGCCTAGGCGCAGTTCCTCTCCCTCGGTCAGGGCCGCCACACTCTGCGTCTGCGGTTCTTCCTCCTCGTGCGGCTCGGGGCCCGGCTCATTGTCTGCCTCGTTCCCGGGGGCCGGCTCGGTGTCTGCTTCGAGCTCCGGGCCAGTGTCCGGCTCCAGCTCGTGGTCGTAGTCCAGCCCAGCGCCGTCCTCGACTTGGTCAGGCTCCTGCTCAAGTTCCGAGGCCGGCTCCAGCTCGTCGTGGGCTTCGAGTTCGGCTGCCAGCTCCAGCGTCGCCTCCAGCTCCGAGGCGGCGTCTGCCTCCCTCTCTGCGTTGAGCTCTGCTTCCATCTCTGCTTTGAGCTCTGCTTCGAGTTCTGCGGCGCGCTGCAGTTCGTTGGCAAAGTAGATGGGGAACCGGATGCCCAGGTCCTCAACGAACTCGGTATCCGCCTCCTTCCTCGATGCCGTGCCCTGCTGGGCCAAGGACGGGGGTTGTGGTTGCGCTTCCTGGTGTGCGAGCGGGGCGCGCAGGGAGAGCCGGTAGACGTGCTCGGGCAGTTCGAAGGCGGTGGCCATCAGCTTGAGGGGGGCCGGCTCGATGTCCAAGCCACTGACGATCGTGGCATCCCGCAGATAGGTACGCTCGCCGCCGCCGTGGGGGTGCTGGTGGGTCACATCGGCTCGACCCCGGATGCGGGTGGCACCGGGCGCGGGTGACCCGGCGTTGCCGACCGGCAGCATGGGTGTGCCGTCGGGGGCCAAGTCGAACTCGATGATGTCGTCGCTATGGATGTAGGCGGCATCTAGTCGCAGGCCGATGGGCTGTCCATCGGCGTCGAGAACGGTGTCTTCGCCAGGGCGCTCGATGGTGAGGTTGCGGGGGAAGTGCAAGGTGCGGTCGTCGTCGAGGGTGATGGCCACAGTGCCGAACTCGGTGGCCTCCCGCTGAATGACCTCCCGAGGCTTGTACTCGTCGTCGATGGTCAACCAGGCCCATTCGCCTTCGGTGAGCGCGTCCGCCCAGCGTCCTGCGCTGGCCGACTGCTCAGGACGCGGCTCCTGCTCCTCAAAGAGGCGCCATAGTTCATCGCTCGGTGAGGGAGTGAGCCCGTGGGCCCGGTCGTGATGAGCGCGCTCTTCCAGGATTGTGTGGCTCAGGCGGACCGCATCTTCGCCGCTCAGCCTGGCACCCAGTCGCGGGTCGCTCCAGTCGATCGCGGAGCCGTCGGCCAGATGCAACTCGGTCAGCCGGCCGGCGAAGGCGCGTGCGTCCTCCAAAGACGACAAGCCGTTCAGGGGCTGGGGCATGACGAGACGGTCAAGCGCTTCGGGACTGAGATAGAGGTTGGGCAGCAGACCGTCGAAGGGGTAGCCACTGCCTGCTGGGAGGACTTCATAGGTTCCGCTCTGGCTGTTCTTACGCAGGGCGAACTGACCATCAGCAGTGAGTTCCACCAGTTGCCGGTCCTGGGCCAGACGACGCAGATGACGACGGCGTTCCGGGCTCAGGCCGGGGATGTTGTCCGATATCAGGTGGGTGCGGACCTGTGCGACGGAGGACCAGCGGCGATGGCCCGCCGAGCGGCCGGCCTCGGCTGACGGCTCCGGCGTCTCAAGGGGAGAGGCCACCAGAACATGGCTGGTCGAGCGGATGTTCTGCACGTGCTCGCCGGTGGCCGCGTCCAAGACCTGGAGCCAGCCGATGCTGGCGCCCTTCTCGTCGGCCGATTCCTTGATCCGGACACGCCTCGGCACCGCGAGCGGGACGAGCTGGGAGCGCAACTGGCTCGCCTGGGGGTTGTTGACCTCTCCCTTCCACCAGAAGGTGCCGTCTGCTCCGGTGACTTCGCCGATCTTCTTGAGGATCGTGGGCTTGAATGCGTTCGGGGCGGGCGTGGACGGATCGGTCGGCTGCGGCGCAGGGCTGGTGACGAGCGTCGCGGCAGCTGGGACGTCGAGGCGCTGGCCGGTGCTCTCGTAGTACTCCCTGGCGTAGCGGCCGTCTGGGGCATCGAGGCCCTGGGTGACCAGGGCACGCCGGATCGCGTCCTTGATGTCGTGGCCGTGTTCGTCGCGCCAGCGCACAGCGGCCAGCTGAAGGGCGTAGCCGGTGGGGTTCGGCATGTCCCAGGGGAAGGGGTTGCCCTGGGCGTCGCGGACGCTCTCCAGGGCGTCCGCGATCCTGTTCGCCCGGTGCCTGCTCTTGATCTGCTTGCCCCATGGGCGAGGGACGTCGGTGAGCCGGTCGGGCGCGCAGACCTCGTAGCGTTCGGGGGCTACAGTGATGATCGCCAGGCGGCCCCCTGAACTCAGGTGAGTGCCTGCCTCGGCTCGTCCGTGCTTCCTGCAGAGCTCGACGGTCAGTTGCTGACCGCGCTGATCGGGGTCCGCCTTGTGGCGGACGACGCTGCTGAGGTGGGCCTTGAGCAGCATGTTGGCGTCGGCGCCGGGGTATGCCTTTTTGTCCTTCTCCGTGAGGACAAAACGGGGCTCCGGGAAGGGCGCCGGGGCGGTAGTGGGCGCCTGGAGGGGCTCGTTCTCGGGAACACCGGCCAGGAACCGGGTGAGTGCGACGGCGGCGCCCTGCGGGCTGGCGTAAGCGGTGCCCTCGGCCTGGGGAAGCCGCCCCTCCGGGACGAAGTGATAGCCCGTGTCGCTCGCCACGATCGTGCCCAGGGGGGTGTCTGCGCGCAGGACCCCCTGAGTGCCGTCAGGCGCGGCCAGCTCCAGGGTGAGGGCACCCAGATCCTGCTCGAAGGCGTCCCATCCGCCGAGCTGTTCGGCGTCCTTGCGCTGCTTGTGCCGCTGGTCCAGTTCGGTGCGCAGGGCACGGAGCTGCTCGGCGGCCCGCACGCTCGCACCGGTGTCGCCCTGCCCGGCCCACTTGGTGAGCCACTGGTTGAGGGCTTCGGCCCTGGATTCGAGCTCTGTGAGCTCCGTAATGCTCTGCGGCGAGCGGGAGAGCAGCGGGGGCTTGGGGGCAGACTCCTGCACCCGGGTGGGAGCCGCTGCGCCCGGGCGCGGAGCCCGCTCGGGCCGGTCCAGGAGAGTGACGAGCTGGCCGGCGGCGTCGCGCCAGGCCCAAACGTCTTCGAGGAGGTGGGGGTGGCCGCGCTCGTCTCGCAGGGTGTGTGGGCTGCAGTCCGCGACCCGGGTCCACTCCCCGCTGACGCGTAGCAACACCTCGACCCGTGTGCCGTCCTTACGCGGCGACAGCTCTTCGACTGTCCACCGGTCGGTGCGCTCAGCCCAGGACAGTCCGCGTAGTTGGCTCCGAAGCGCGGCCGACACATCCCGCGCGGCATCCGTCACCGCGGCAGACTCCAGGGCCGCATCGGCCGATGGCGCGGCGCCGGCGGGAGCTGGGACCGCGATCACCTGGCTGAGGGTGAAGTCCACGGTGCGGCCGTCCGGCGTAGCACCGATGAAGTAGCTGCCGTCGGCCAGCTCTATTTTGACGGTGCTGTAGAGCTGCTGCGCGCCGTGTTGCGGGTCGGCAGCCACGTGGGCGGGGTGCTGGGCATCGAGGATGCGGACCTGCTGGCCCGCTTCCACTGCCGTCTCGACGGTGGGGTCGGTGGCTATCCAGCCGTCAGGTGCGGGCCGTGTTCGGTTGTGGCGGTCGTGGGCGGCATCTGCACCTTCCACGGTGCCGCCCTCGATGGGCGTTTCGCGCCGACCGTTGACACGGACCTCGGCGCCGAGGGTTCCGCAGACGTAGATGCTCTGGTGGACCTGGACCTGGTCGCCACCGACCGGGTTCCACGCCACGAGAACACGGGTGCTTCCGGTGCCGTCGCCGACCTCGACCTTCACCAGCTGGTCGATGCCACGAGTCTCCTTGGCGATGACCTTGCCAAGCTTCGGGGCCAGGGTGTAGCCCGGACGGTTGGGCAGCGCACCGGTCGTACCCGCCAAGGCGCCCACCGGATCGGGGGCGGAGACGCGCAGTTCGGGGGTGAGTTCGAGGCTCCTGTGGATGCGCTCGGCGTCCTCCTTTTCCGCGAAGAGAGCTTCGAACGGTTCCTCGCCCTGGTAGCGGATCCAGATGACGTCCCCGCTGGCTCGATCCACGACCGCCCAGCGTCGGCCGGCGGCGGTGGGACGGTCGCTGACCTGGAAGGCCGGTGCCGGGGTGTCCGGCGCCGACGGTTGCGCGGCCGCGCTACCGGTTTCGGGCGGGGTGGCTGCGGTGTCTGGCCCGTCGCTTGATGCGGGCTCCCGCTGCGTGCCGGATGGTGTCCCGGTGTTCCGGGGCGCGACGCCTTCGCCGTCGGCGCCGGCCTGCGCTTCAGGCAGGTGTATGGAGTCAGCTCGTGCAGCAAAGAACCTCGTTCCCGTACGGATGCTGGTGATCTCCTCGCCGGTTTCTACGTTCTCGACGTCGATAACACCGCGCGGCTTGAAGAGGAGGCGGACGAGGACCGGTTGCTTGCTCGCTTGCTTGCGGCTGGCAGCCCGACCTCCCCACCACAGGGTGCCGTCGGGCGAAGCCAGTTCCTTGGCCTCACCCGGCTTCATAGCCTTGAAGGTGGAACGCTCGGGAACCACCGTTTGCTGGGGGGCTACCTCGGTGGCGGAAGTCGGTGGTGTTGCGGCAGCTGCCGTTGTGTCCACGGAGGCTTCCTCCCGTATGTCGTCAGCGGCGGATGGCTTGCTCTGCGCCTCCGGTGCCTCACCGCCGGGGCTCTGAGCGCCAATGGGACTCGGCACGGCCTGCGGGGGTACGCCGTGCAGGCTTGATGCCCTCGGCAGAACGAATTGGCCGCTGTTGAGGGCCTCGTCCAGTTCTTCGTCGCTGGCGACGGGAAGGCTCGGCTGGTCCTGCCCGTCACGGCGGACGACCTGGCCGGGGATGACCGTCACTGCGTGACCGTCCTTGGTGCGGACGAGCAGTGCGGTGCCGTCGAGCTTTGCGATTTCCCCGTCGAGGAGGCTCTCGCCGTCCTCGCTCCGGAAGGTGACCTGGTTGCCGGGCTCGAAGTCGCTCACCTGCCAGGGGCGCAGGTAGATGCCGTCCGGCTCCTGCATCGGGTCGTCGTCGCGTGTGACGTCGAAGATCCAGCTGAGAGGGCCAGCGTCCAGGGCGTCGGTGGCGCGGGTGACCGCGACGTAGGCCAGGCGCAGTTCCTCGTCGTCGGGGATCGTGTCCCAGTCGATGCCACCAGTGACAGACTGCTTGGGGCTGCGGGAGCGCCAGTCCCCGGCGATCCGGACGCGCTGCGACTCCGTGCCCTTGGCCTTGTGCGCGGTGGACACCAGGAGGTCGTGCGGCGTGGCCTGGTCGACGATCTGCCCGCCGTTGTCGTTGGCGGGGGCGGTGTACCGGTCGGCGATGTACTGCTCGACCCGCTCGCGCAGCGCGTGGCGCTGGGCCTCGGTCGCGGAGGTGGCCGGCTTCCTCGGCGGCGGGAAGCTCCACCGCCTGCCGTCGTCGTCCCATCCGAAGCCGACGCCCCTGCTCTTGAGCCACTCCTTCGTGGTCCGGAAGTTGCCGTCTCCGTGGGCGAATTTGACGTACAGGCGTTCGCCGTCGTCTTCGACGAACGGGCGCGGCATCCGCACGGACTCCAGCAGCGCGTCGAGTTCGTCGCTGTGCCGCTCCATCAGCTTGAACATGCTGTCGAGCTGCCTGAGCTCGGGCTCGATCTCGGCGGTTTCCAGGATCTCGTCCCAGGCCATACCGTTGAAGCGGGCCAGCTCCTGGTGGCTGGTGCGTTCCCCATCGCGCAGCGCTTCGGCGGCTTCCAGGAACTTCCGCAGGTCGCTCAACCCGCCGGACACCGCGACCTTGCGGCCGGCCCGCAGTCCTTCCACGGCGCCGAGCACCACTCCCGCGTTGGTGCGGGCGATGAGCATCGTCTCGTCCCCCGGGGTGATTTCACCGATGCGGGAGGTCTTGCGGTCCCAGCCCGTCAGGCGCATGCGGGTGCCGCCCAGGCGCAGGAACCGGTTGCCGATGTCGGCGACGGCATCGCCGAACCGGAAGGTCTGGGTGAGCGTGGCGGTCGCATCCGCGGGCAGCCGCCCCAGGGCGTCGGTCGCTCCACGGAACCCGTAGATGGCCTGGTTGGAGTCGCCCACCGCCACGATCTGGATGCCCGCGGCGCGGACGTTGCCGACGATCGATTCCATGACGGGGTTGACGTCCTGCGCCTCGTCCCAGAACAGCACATCCGTGTCGGGGACCCGACCGGAGAGCGACCACATCTTGACGGTGTGGTCGAAGGACAGCGGAAGATCGCGGTCCTTGTCGTTCGCGTCCGGGTTGGTGAGGTTGGCCCACATCTGCACGGCGAGCGGCTTGACCGCTGCGAAGACCGCGTTGCGGTTGGGGAGGCTGTCGGGCAGGTGGTGGGCAGCGAAGTCCTCGTCGGCGGACTTCGCCCACTCGGACAGCAGCCGGTTGGCCAAGTACGCAGCCCGCTGCGGGGTCAGCGACTCGCCTCCGGCCCGGGTCCGGGAGCGCCACCGCATCCGGTCGGCGAGCTGTTGCTCGTTGAGCCTCGGCCAGTTCAGCCGGGTCAGCAGGGCCTCGTCGACCATGGTGTTGGCGTAGGCGTTCGCGGTGGTCGGGGTGAGGTTCTCGCTGTACTCGCCGCGCTGCTGCGACTCGATCGCCTCGTCGGCGACCGATCGGTTGAAGGCGAGGTAGAGGATGCGCTGGCCGGGCATGCGCCGCGACAGCATCTTCAACGTGGTGGACTTGCCGGTGCCGGCCAGGGCCATCACCCGCAGGTCCAGGCCGCGACGGGCCGCGGCTTCGATGATGATGTCCTGCTCGGCGGTGGGTGGGAACGCCTCCGACTCTGCGGCGGCCGCGACGATCTCCGCCCACCGGGCATCGGTGTATCCGCCGGGCTTCGCGGGCGGCAGGTCGTCCAGGCTGGTGACGGTGCCCTGGGTCTCGTTGGGGTTGAGCCGGTAGCCGTCGGCCCGCTCACGCAGGATCCGCCCACGGGACGGCTCGATGAGGTTGCCCTGGGCGTCGTACGCCGGTTGCGGCACCCACTCTTCGGCCTCCTGCCGCAGCAGAGCCCAGCGGCGCCGCTCGGCGCGCAGCCGGTAGGCCAGCGACAGCGGATCGATGGAGTCGCTCAGCGCCTCGATCGTCTCGTCGAGGTCATCGACGTCCATCGCATGGATCGTCAAATCCTGTGTGGACTGTCCTTGGTGGGCCACCGGTACGGCGGCGGCACCGGCCGACAACGCCGGCTGCTCCTGTGTCGTGGCGGGTGTCGTTTCGGGGGCCTCTTGCCGGTGCGGTGGCCCATCCGGCGCGGCTTGGTGCTCCGCCTCGACCGCCGCTGGGGCGGGCGTGGCCTTGGTCCCGTGATCCTGCTGAACCAAGGGCTGCCGTCCAGGGCGCTGCGCAGCACCGTGCCCGCCCACCGTAAGGAAACTGCCCCCGTCCACCACCGCGTACCCGGCTGCCCTGAGCGTCACCGCGTACTCACCCAGCATGTAGGCGCGGGCCTCTTCGATGTCCTCATCGGAGTGTCCGTCCAGCTCATCCCCCGAGCGGAAGAAGACCATGACCTCTCCGGGCGCCCCCTTCGTCGTGCGGTAGCCGCTGGCCGCCGTCCCCTTCCGCCGACGCTCCGAGAACGGCTTGAATTCCGCTGCCTTGAGCACACGGCCCACCGACGCCAGCGATGGCCGCTTGCCGGTGCCCTCCGCCGCGGCGGGGGCCGCTGGCGGTTCCTGCATGGGGGCAGGGGCTGTGGCCTGCGCAGCGCCCTCCACACTCCGCACGTACTCCTGATAGGCCCGCCGTTCGGCGACCGGGGCGTTCTCGTCCGCCAGCGCCCACGCCAGCTCCACCAGCTCGCGGTGAACCGCGACCGGCGCCGTCACGAGCCGGGCCGTGGGTGAGTCTGGCGCGCTCCGTGCGCCCGCCAGCGCAACCGCTGTCGCCGTCCCGGGTTCAACCGCCGCGGTCCCCTCCTGCGTCAGGTGTGCATACAGCGATGGGGCCATCTGCAGCGCCGCGGTGTCGGGAGCGTGCTGCTCCTGCGCACTGGCTGAGTCCGGGGCGGGGGATGGCGTTCCGGTGTCCGGGGCTGTGGCCTGCTGGGCAGCCTGCTCCGGCTGGACGTCGGTGTCGCGAGCCTGGTGCTTGGCCTCCTGCCGGTCGAAGGACTCCACGATCCAGGCGAGGGCACCGGCCTGGCTGTCGAAGGTCTCACCGCGGGCTCCGGAGTCGATTCCCTGTGCCCTCCAGCCCTCGCCGTCGGGCCGGATCTGCCCGATGGAGACGCCGTCCAGGAGCACACTGTGGAGGCCGTCGTCGGTAGAGGCCTCGGTGAGGGTGGCGCGGGCGGCCAGCTCGGTGGCACGGGCACGGCCACCGAGCCGGAGCGCGTCGTAATCGGACAGTGCAGGCTGGGGCTGCGGCGCCCCGTCCTGTGCCGTCTGTGTGGCGGCGTCGATCTTCATCTGCCCCTCGGACAGCTCGGCGGGTTCCGGGGGCTCGGGGGCCGGTCCGGTCCGGAAGTCCTCACGGCGCATCTGCGTCCATTGCCTGCCGGCTGGCGCCTCCGAGGGGACAGCTTCTTCGGGGGCCGGCTCGGCGCCGGTGGCCTCACCGGCTGAGGGGTCATCACCAGGCTGCTGGACGGCGGTTGTCTGCTCGGCTGCCTCCATGAGCCGCGCGGCGGCCGCCTTTGGGTCCTGCAGCTGCGCCGACCAGTGCTCGGCTACTTCTACGCCGGCGAGGGCCCGCTCGGGCATCACTTCCACACCGTCCGCGCTGGCAACCTCTGCCAGGTGCGCGAGGGCATCGCGCGCCGTGAGGACCTGTTCACGGAGCTTCGCGGCCGATGTCGGCCTGGTGTTGATCGCCTTGGCAGCGGCCTTGACGGCGCCCATGCTGCGCACCAGCTCGGGGTGGCCGAGCCCTGGGCGTGGCACGCCGTTGGTGGGGTGGAGGAGCGCCGCCAGGAGGGCGGGCCGCGCTGCGCGGGCGACGATGATCTCGGGGCTCAGAGCCAGCTCGCCCACAGCTTCTTGGAGCGGCCCGGCCTTCGCCACGGCCGCGCTCAGGTGGTGGCTGACGGTCGTTTCCCGGCGGGTCCCGTCCACGGTCACCGAGCCGTCCGCCTGGCGGCTGATGCTGGTCACGGTGAACGCCGGTGTCCAGCTTTCCGGCGTGAGGCGGCTGCCCTGGGGGGCGGGCAGCCGGACGGTGTCACCGGGGCCGATCTGTGTCCATGCGCGGGGCCGCCAGCCAGCAGGAGCAACCCGGTGGCGTTCGTCTTCGAGGTCGATCGCGTACTGATCCGCGGCGCCCTTGCGGTCCATCACGGCCGGGGCGTTGCCGTCCAGGTCGACGAAGATCCACTTGTCGCTCTGCCTGGGTGTGCGGGGCGGATCGGGCATCTTGTCCCGGTGGACGACCGCGCCCAGGGGCTCGCCGGCCTCGTTGTGCACGAGCCGGCCGCTCAGGCTCTTGAGCTCCTTCGGGTTGCCGAGGATCGCTTGCAGTTGGCTGCGTCGCCGCTCCCGGCGCGTCAGGTTCCCCGATACCCGCTCCCGCTCGGTGGCGATCTGCGCGCGGCGGGCCTCGACGAAGGGCGCGTGCGCAGCATCGGCCAAGGGCAGCTCCAAGCGGGCCTGTTCGGCTTCCAGGATCTCGGGGGCTACGGCGCGCAGGCTGATGCTGCCGGGCCTGGCCGTGGTGGTCTCACCGACCGGATCGGCGGCGGTCACGAGTTCCTGGCCGCGGCGGCGCGCCAGCACCTCGTCGTAGGGGACGGTCTCCAGCTCGATGGTGAGCTGCTCGGGGTGGACCTCGGTGACTGTGTGCCACCAGCTGTGCAGGCCCTTCACGAGGACCTGGTCACCTGCCTGGAACTCGATCGGGCTCCAGTCCCTGCGCTCCCTCTGCTTGAGGGCGTCGAGTTGGGTGCGCTGCTCCACGTCGATTTCGGGCAGGGCGGTGTCGGCGGGGGCGCCGTCGCGGCTGTAGTGGACGGCGATGCTGCGCCCGTGCTTGAGCATGCGCCGCACGAAGAGGCCGGTCTTGTAGGCGCGGGTCTCGGGCAGGGTGCCGGCCCGCTGGACGTAGGCGTCATGGCTGGGTGGCCGGGTGAAGTCCTCGGCCTCCAGAGCGGCCAAGGCGTCCCGGTCGCTTTCGGCGACACCGAAGACGTAGGTGCGGGTCTTCTTGCCGTGGTCCCGCTCGTGGTGGACCCACACCGTCTCCGCGGGCCGGGGGCCGGTGACGGACGCGGCCTGCTGCAGGGCCTGGTGGCGCTCGGCGATCTTCTTCGCACTGGCGGACGGCGTGCGGTCGCCGCGCATGTGGTCGCTGCCGACCGCGATCCTCCATTTGACCGTGCCGTCCCAGGCGCTGGGGCCGTACCCGTGGCCGATCTCCGCGGATCCGTAGCCGACGGTGATGCGCTCGACGCCGTCGCGGGAGCTCTCACGCGGCGTCTGAAGGCGCCACCAGTAGCCGGGCATCCCCGCGACTTCCTGCGCGTCGAACGGCGTCTCGTCCGGCTCGGCCGCAGGGCCCGGTTCCTGGGCAGCGTCCTGCCCGGCCGCGGTCTCGGTGGCTTCGACCGCGGTTTCGGCCGGAGCTGCCTGCCGGGCGGGGGTGCTGGGCTCCTCGCCGGCCGGGGCCGGGATCGCCTCGTAGCGCTGCATGGCGTTGAGGGCGTCCTTGGCCGTGGGGCGTATCTCTCCTCCGCGCTCGTCGGGCCACCAGGCCCACGACCGCTCTTCGTCTGTGACGTACCGTCCCTCGCGCAGCCCCCATTGCAGGCCGAACTTCCAGTGCCCGACTGTGGTGTAGGCCTCCAGGACGATGCTGATCGTCCCGCTGCCGTCCTCGGCGGGGAGGGTTTCGCGGGTCATGCTCCAGCCGCGGGCCCGGGCGGTCCTCCACAGCTCGGTGACGGTCGTAGGCACCGGGGAATCCGGCTCCCAGATGCCGCCCTCCTTTACCGGCGCTTCGTCATCGCCCGCAACGGTGGTGGTCGTCGGGGCCGTCGCAGGGGCGGCCAGCTCGGCTGCTGGAGCGGGAGCGGTGCGCGACTCGGCGAAGGCCCGCAGGCGTGCCGACTTCTCGTGGGCGTGTCCGGACAGCACTCGGACCAGCCCGTACAGCTCGCTGGAGCGTAGGCCCTCGTTCTCCAGCTGGGTGCGCAGTGCGCGGGCGGCGTGGGCGAGGTCCTCGATGGCGTCGGCCTTGGCGCGGGCCTGATCGTGGTCGAGCGGAGCCGGCTGGTGCGGTTCGACCTGTTCGAGTGCGTACAGGACCCGGGTGAGGGCGGGCTGCTGCTCGTGGGTGAGAGGCCAGGTCCGGCGGCCGGCGGTGCGCAGCGCGGTGGTGAACGGCGCGAACTCGGCAAGGGCCCGGGACATGAGCGTGGCATCAGGGTAGGTGTCGTGGCCCGGTAGGGGCTGGGTGTGGTCCTCGGCCCAGACGCGTAGGGCGTTGAGGACTGCGTGGTGGAAGTTGTCCGAGCCGTTGGGCTGCGGAGGCAGGATGGTGAACGGCTGGTCGGTGTGGTGGGGCAGGTGTTCCCCCATCACGGTGTGCCAGCCTTCCCCTTCCTTCACGAGCGTGGCCACGATCGTGTTGTCGGGGGTGCGCAGGGTGTAGGCGGGGCCGTTGAAGATGCCCGGCGCCGCCAGCATGGTGAACCCGTCGGTGCCGGGGACGGCGTACGCCGGCCTGTCCGGGGCATCGGCGGGAGTGATCTGCTCGTAGGTCTGGTTCCCGCCCGCCTCGTCGTCGCTCAGCGGGCCCATGGCCTGCGCCTGGGGGCTGATCGGGCGCGGGTCGGCGTAGCCGAGGCGGGGCAGCAGGAACGGGTCCTCGCTCCAGGGTTCGGCTGCGGTGGGGAACACTTGCCGCCATGCCTCGCCCGATGCGGTGGCGGCCAACCGATCAGCGTGTTGACGGGCGCGGGTGGCGAACGATTCGAAGAGGTATTTCACGTCTAGTGGCACAGAGACCTGGAGAAGGTCATTGTCCTGGGCGGCCCGGGCCAGCAGGAGGATCGCGCGGACTGCTTCGATCGGGGTGGTGAGGCTGGCTGCCCGTACGGCCGCGCTCGCCTCGCGGAGCTGCCGGGTGCGCGGGTCGGCGGTCGGCCAACCGGGGTGGGCGGTAAGTGTCCAGGTGGTGGTGATGAGATCAGCGGTGCCGCGGGTGAGTTCCTTGAGGCTGGTGTAGGCGCCGCTCTCGGGGGTGGTGGAGTCCATGTCGAACAGAGAGTCCGATTCCGGCGTGGGTGCGAGGTAGCGGTTCCAGGAGGCGGCGAGGGCCTTGGCGCTGGGCGCACCTGCGGCCTGCAGGGTGTCCCAGACCGTCTGCTCAGCCGCGTGCAGTCGGGCCCACGCCGCGTCGTGCTCGGGGTCCGATCGCGCCACGCCTGCGTAGGCCGCATCGGCGTTCAGCAGTTCGCGGCGTGCTTCGTCGTTCAGGCCCAGGTGCACCCAGGCGGGCAGCTCCTCCCAGCGCATCATCATGCTCATCGCGGGACGGTCGTCGGTCCCCTGGATGGAGATGAGGATGCCTTCGGGGGCGGGGTCGACGCGTCCCAGGGCGCGCGGGCCCTCGTTGCGGCGAGACCCGCCGAGCCAGGTGCCGCGTCCGGTGGCGACCAGTTCGTCGCGCCATGTGCGCCACTGGACCGGGTTGTTCATCCGGCGGACGAACGCGGCGAGCCCTGATCCCGGTTCGGTGGCACCGGAGTTGAGGCTACCGAAGTCGTTGATCATGGTGCGGATCGCGGCGTGCTGTTCGGGCAGGGTGATGCCGGGTACCGCGGCCTCGGTGATCTGGGGGTCATCCAGGTCGGCGGGGGCCCCGGCGACCTGGCCGGTGGTGGTTACCGTGGTGGGCTGCGCCTGCCGGAGGCTGGGGCGGGGCGCGCCGTCGAACAGGTTGTCCCAGGCAGTCGAGGTGACGGTGGCCCGCCAGGCGGCGGCGAAGGAGCTGACGGCCTGCACCGCCTCGGCCAGTGCCACAGCGGCGTCGCCGGGCACAGCCGTATCCCTCCAGGCGTCCTGTACGGCGGTGACGGCGGCGTGGATCTGCTCGACGGCTGTGTGGAATTCGCTGGGCTCGCTCAGGGAGACCCGGGTGAACGTATCCAGGGCCTCGCGCAGTGCCGTCTCACCACCTGCCGTCTCGGCCAGCTGCTTGAAGTAGGCGGTGCGCGCCAGTGCCCGCACGGCACTGTTGAGCGCGCGGCGCGGCGCGCTGATCTCCTTGGAGCGGGTGAACGGTGCGACAGGCTCGCCCGCAGCTGCGGGCGGGGTCGACTGATGTTCCGGCTGTTCGGCGGGCTCGGCCGTGGGCTCGTCGGCAGTCGTTGCGGGGCTGTCCTGCCTGGGAAGAGGCAGTCGCGGTGCTTCCTCGTGAATTGTCGAGCCCAGGCGGGCAGGCCAGGCGTAGGCGGATGGCATCGGGGGCGCTGGTTGCTCGATCATCTGTGGTTCCGGCACGTGGAGTTCGGCGACAGTCCCCTCGGCGTCAGTCACCACGAGGTGGCTGCCGCGGACTTCCTTGCCGTCGCGCCGTACGACGCTGTACCGGCATGACTGCAGCGTGCCCATGACGTTGAGCGTGAGGCTTGGGTCTTGCAGCGAGCTGCCGCTGGCCTTGACCTGCTGGCCTGCCTCGGCCTCCCACGGGAGGATCCACTGCCCGCCGGCGGGTGTGGGGATGCGGGGCGGGGCGGCGGGAGCCCTGTCGGGGTGGTAGGACCGATAGGGGGGAGCGATCCGGTCCAGCCTCTGGAGCAGTCGGTCCCGTACACCCAGAGCCTGCTGCGCTGCGAGGAGATGCGTCACGCGGTCGGTGTGGTCTGCGCCGCGATCGAAGTCTTCAGCGAGCGTGGCAAGGTCGGCGGCGATGCGCAGGAGGTCCTCGCGGACGCTGCCGGTGGTCACCTGGCCTTCGATCAGTGCCTTGAGGGCGGCACGGGCACGGCGGGAGGTGTGCTCGGCGCGGCGCTGCCCGCGGGGGCGGCCCTTGTCGATGCCGTCAGGCAGGCCGGGCAGGGAGGCACGGAGATCCCGGGCGAGGGTTTGCACGGGCCTGGGCAGGGGCGGGGAGGCAGCGAAGGGTGCTTGGGGTGACATCCTCAGCCGGGAGGCATCGCCGCTGCGTCCGTCGTCGCTGGTCCAGGTACGGCCGGTGAACCAGCCCATATAGGTGGCCCGGTGCTTGCCGTCGGGGCCGGGGCCAAGGTCGAAGAAGTGGTGGGAGGTTTCGTTGTACCAGCTCGGCTGGCCGCCGTGGACGGTGATCACCTGACCCGCCAGCCCGTCGGTATCGCCGTCGAGGTGCCTGAGCACCTCGGCGTCGACCAGCACACGGATCGCCACCTGGTCCTGATGGTTGCCGTCCAGCCTGCTGTGTGCGCGCCAGGTCAGGCGCTCCGTCAGCCCCTGTGCGCTCGCGGTGGCTGCCGCGGTGGCGAGCTCGTGCTCACGCGCCTCTTCGGCGCGCAGCTGTGCAGCGAAGTAGCCCCTGGTGCCCAGGCGCGCCTCGAGATCGGGGTCGGCCAGGGCCCGGGAGATGGCACGGGCGAGGGTGTGGCCCTCAGCGTCGCGCCAGATCCGGCTCAGTGGCCCGGCCAGCGGAGCGTCGTACGGGTACGGCTGAGCGTCTGCGCCGATGAGCGCCTGCGCTGCCCGGGCGGCAGCCCGGGCAGCGGCAAGGGTGGAAAGAGCCGGCGCGTCCTCGGTTCCGGGCAGGACAACGCAGGCACCCGGCAGGTAGATGCGGTAGCCGTCGCCATCTGGGACCACCGCGAGGCGCCCTTCGATGCCAATGCCGACAGGCTGCGCCGCGGCGTCGAGCTGCTGACGCCGTGCCTCGGTGAGGTGAGTGTGGGGGGGTGCGATCAGCTCGGGTGAGTCGCTGGCCCAGTGGGCGCGGAGTGCGTCCGCGTCGGCGAAGCGGAAGGTGTGGTCGTCGGGCGGGGCGATGGCGGGGAGCCGCTCAGCGAAGTGGGCAAGGGCTTCGTCGCCGTAGACGCGGGTGAACACCAGGGGATAGGGCTTGCTGGGGGTGTGCATGACGAGCGCACCGTCGGAGTCAGTGTCGAGAACGCCGCCGGAGGCGATGAGAGCCGCCAGTTTGGGGGTGAGTTCCACGCCGGTGAAGGTGAGCCCGGTTTCTTCCTCCTGGTAGGCGCTCCAGCCGTCCAACTGGAGCGCTGCGGCGCGGGCCGCCGCCCAGGTCTGGGACTGCCGTTCGCGGTGGCGGTCTTCCAGGACGTGGGGGTTGGGGTTGCGGTGTTCGATGCGTGCGTCGAGGTCGTCCCAGGCATGGGGGATGTCTGCTGTGGTCTCCATCCACGACAGCAGTCTCGGTATCCGCTCAAGGGCCTGGTCCGAGGCCGGAGCGAAGTCCTGTGCCCAGGTGGAGTCGTGGACGAAGGCGGCGTAGGTGCGTGCCGCCGGCAGTGCGGTGCGAGCCTGGAGCACCAGAGCGTCGGGGTCCCCGGGCGCGGTGTGATGGACAGCGAACAGGGTGCGGTGGATGTTCTGCAGGAGGGTGTGCTCGACTGGGTGGGCGTCGCGGAAAGCGGAGTTGAGGTCGTCCCACGGCTGATTGTGGTCCCAGTTGGTGCGCGCTCGTCCGACCTCGGTCTGGCGGATCGCAGCGCACAGCGCTTCAAACGCACCCCAGCGCCACCCGGCCGGAGTGGCCCAGGTGCGTGGGGGCAGGCCGTCGCCGAGCGGCTGCACGTTGCCTGCGGCGGCCGCCAGCTGGTCCCATGCATCACGGAGAGACTGGCTCACGGCTGTCGCGGAGGCGTCGGCCAAGAGCTGGTCGACGAGCGGCGGGTAGTCGGCACGGGCGATCAGCCAGTCCCAGGCACCACTGCGGAGCAACGCCGGCGTCGGCCCCTGGTCCTGATCGGTGGCGGCGACGGCAGCCAGGAGCGCGGTGTCCTCCACTGCCCGCGCCATGAGCTGCGTCCATGCCGTCGTCAGGGCTGGATCGGCGTTGGACGACTCGCTGTCGCGGGCTTGCGGGGAGGCTGACGGCGTCAACGCGGTGGAGGGGGGCGTGGGGATGTCATGCGCGAAGGCGTCAGCCGGGTCGGGGCCTTCCTCCCGGGGTTGCTGCCGAGCGCCGGTGCGGGCGGCTGCTTCGTCGGGGTGGGAGTCCTCCGTGTCGCCCATGACTTGCGGGTCGTCGAGTTGCCGCGGGGCCTGCTCAGCCGCCGGGACGGGCGTCCCGGGCGCGGGCGCATCGGTGGTGGTGTCGTTGGCCAGGCGTGCGGTGACTTCGCGGAGCAGGTAGGCGTGCAGGGCGTCGGCCGCGCTGCTGGGCTCGTCGCCTTCGGCGGAGTACAGCTCGAGCAGCCCGGTGGGCACGTCCTGTCCGGCCTCCAGGGTCTGCTTGGTGAAGCGGCTGATCAGATCCTCCGGGTCGTCGCCGCGGCTGCCGTCGAGGCGCAGCCGGAGGTCGATGTCGCTGCTGGCCGCATCCGCCAGGGCGCCGATCTGTGTGGTCCACTTCTGCCAGGGTGCGAGCAGCTCGGTGCCTGCGGACGGCAGCGGCCCGGGAGATGCGGCCTTTGCGGGGGCGGCGCTGCGCAGCGAGCGCCACATCGAGCCGAACAGGCCGGTGAAGTCGCCCGTGGGGCCGATGTCGCTGTGCAAGGCGCGCCGCAGGCGCGGTGACATGTCCGCTTCCCGCTCTTCGAGCCACGCCCACAGCGCGGGCGCCTGGGGGACCTTGGCGGCCGGGGAGGCGGTGTGGGTGAGGGTGGCCATCAGCTGTTCGTCCGCGGCTGCCTGTGCGGCGAGTTCGGCGGCTTCCTCGCGCACCTGCGGGTCGGCCTCGTCGACGAAGCTCTGCATGGTGGCGGCGTGCCGGCTGGCGATGCTGTTCAAGGACACCAGGAGATCGCCGTGCTCTTGGTGGCCCTCTTCGGCCTGGACGTGCCAGACCTGGAGCGCGCGCTCGCCGATTTCGTGCAGCAGGGCGGGCAGCACCGGGGACAGGCTCTCGGTGATGTCGGCGTGCTCTTCGGTGACGAGGTCGATCAGCCGCAGCAAGGTGCGCTCGTCCGGCCGGTCCTCGGGGCGCAGTCCCCGTGGTGTGTCTTTCAGACGCTGGGCGAGGTTGATGAGGTAGGTGTGCCGGGCCGCGAACTCCACGGTGTCGGTGGGCGGGTTGGCGGGCGCCAGCTCGGGCCTGGTCAGGTGCAGCACCCCGCTCTGGCGTGCCGCGTCGGCGGCGAGGCCGGGGGCGGTGCGCATGGTGGCCGCCCACCGGTTGCGCAGTTGCTCGATGGCGTCGGTGAGGCTCGCCCACCCGGGCCTGCGGTCGGAGACTGCGCGGGACCGGGCACGGGCGAGGTCACCGGCCCGGGCGAGCAGCTCGTACCATCCGTCGGGGGTGGCGCCGGGTTTCGGGTCATCCAGGAGGGCGTGCAGACGGATGACCGTGTGCGGCTCCACGTCGGCCAGTTGCTCGATGGGGCCCATCTCGCGGGCCCAGTCGCGCCAGGTCTGCTGGAGGTCGGCCAGGGCCGCGGTGGCGTCTGGTGCCTGTGCGAACGGTGCGGGTGCGGCCGCGGCGGCTGCCGCGAGCTCCGTGCTGCTGGGGGCGGGGATGCCGCGGGCAGCGGCCCGCGACAGATGGTTGTCCACCGAGCGCAGCACCGTGGTGAGTTCGTGGAGCGCCTGGGTCAGGGGGCGGGCGGTGTCGCTGTCGGTCAGGCGCTGGTGGATCACCCGCAGCCACTGGCCGGCCGTGGCGATGGCCAGCCAGTGCTCGGCGGGTCCGCCGTGGCCGCCCGGCTCGGGAATGCCGGATTCGGCCTCCTCCACCGCGTCCTGGGCGTCCCTGGCGGGCCACCGCACGAGCTCCTCCAGCACCTCGGCATGGGCGGCGAGCCACTCGCGGATGTCGTACAGGAGGATGTCGACGCTCTGCACGGCCTGCGACCCGGCCGGGTAGGGCGTGGGGTGGAGGATCTCCAGGTCCCACTCCCCCGGCTCCGGACCGGTGACCGTGATCGCGATCTGCGGTGGTGCGAATTCCGGCCGGCTGCCGGGCGGCAGAGCGGCGAAGGCGACGAGTGCGTCGCGCACCGGCCTATCGAGCTCCGCCAGGCCGGGCCAGTCCTCAGCCCGGTCACGCAGCAGGGCCGTGGCCTGAGTGGGCGTGTGATCCTGGGCGGCGGCCGCGAACCGCTCGGCCTCCTGCTGCGGGAGGGCGTCAAGGGTGCCGATGCGGCCGTTGCCGCGCGACCACAGCACACTCTCCCCGTCGCCGGGCAGGAGCATCAGCCCGCTGTCCGGGCCGAGCCGCTCCGCCAGGTCCCGGCCCCGGCAGACGAAGCGCTGCTCCCCCTTGTGCACGGCGAACACAGCGGCCGGGTCGGGGATCAGGGCCGTGCGCGCGGTCTGCGTGGTCTGGGCGGTGATGTGGGTGACGAGGGAGTCCAGCTGGTCCGTGTCGCCGGTGACCGCCTTGGTCCACTCCTGGTCCACGGGAGCCCCGGGCTCGGTGTGCTGGGTGACTGCGTGGTCCTGGATCCAGTCGCGGACCTTGTTGAGGATGACGTCGGACGGGTTGTTGCTGATCACCAGGCCGGTGATGTGCGGGTCGTTGGCGGCCGTGTCCAGGAGGGCGTCGACGGCCGCGGCGTGCTGCTCCCACGGGGGCGGTGGGGGCAGGCGCCGGCCGGTGCGCGGCATCTTGGTTCCGGTGGCGTCTTCGGCCAGCTTCTTCGCCAGGCGTCCGAAGGCGCCGATGAACCCGCCGGGGGTCGTATCCGCGGCCAGGGTGTGCCGCAGCAGCGGTGACATGGTCTCGGCGCGTTCGGCGAGCCAGGTGTTCAGGGCCGGGGCGAACGGCACGGGGGCGTGGTCGGTCAGGGCGGAGGCGGGCGTGCCGAAGGCCGCGAGAAGCCTCTGGTCGGCGAGCGCGGCGTGTGTGAGCGCCTCCATTTCCTCGTCGAGGGCGCCTGCTTCCTCGATCAGGGTGCTGTGCAGGCGTCGCGCGTGCCGCATCGCCGCGTCGGCGAATTCGGGGAAGTGCCGCTCCAGGTGGGCGTGCCGGCCCTCGTCGTTGTGCTCGCGCGTGACCTGGCGGGCCAGGTCGGCGGCGGTCGCCAGCAGGTGCGGCCAGAATGCGTAGATGTGTCCGTCGGGTCGTTTCAGGGGGCGCTGTTGGATCTCTGCGCATGTGGCGGCCAGGCGCCGCTCGGTGGCCGAGTACCTCTGGCTGCGGCACTGCCCGGCCGCCTTCTTGGCCCCGTCGGTTACGCGTTCGTGGGCATCTTCGATGGCGGAGTCATCGACGTCGCTGTCGGGGGTGGTGAAGGGCGCGGCCGGGGGCAGGTCGCGGTAGACGGCCTCCAGAGGACGGGTCTGCCCCCTGAGCGGCTCGTGTGTGATGCCGGGGTTGGTGAGCAGAGTGTGGGCCAGGCGCCCGAGGTAGGTGGGCAGCAGGTCATTGGCCCGGCTCGGCGAGGTGGACGCCGCGCGGGCCAGGCCGTGCATGGCCACGAGGTGGGCGCTCGCGCCCCGCGGGATGAGCGCCGCATCCAGCCGTGCGCGGCCGAGGTCGTCCGAGGCCCGCTCCTGGACGGCTGTCAGGGCCTGGGTGATCTCCTTGCTCGTGGTGTAGGGCTCGTAGCCGGCGGTGGCCAGCTCCCGGATCCAGGCGGCGTCCGGCTCGTCGTGGGGGGTGTGGGCCAGCCGGTCGACGTGCAATTCGGCTCGGCGGGCCAGGTGCCGCAGTTTGCCTCGCGCCGTCGTCCCGAGCCCCTTGTGACTGGCCAGGGCATGCGTGGCAACCCGGGCGCGAGCGTAAGCCTGCAGCCCAGCGGCCCAGTCGTCACTGTCGAGCGTATGGGTCGCGCTCCAGGCCGCGTTGAAATCGGCCCAGGCCTCCGTGAGTTCGGGGGCGGGGTCGGCGGGCAGTTTCTTGGGGATGTCGGCGTGAGCGAGCGCCAGCAGGGAGTTCAGCTCGCCCACGGCGGAGGAGAGGGTGTCGGACTCTGACCGGTAGGGCGCGGGCCGGTCTTCGACGATCGCCCACCGCGTCGTCGCCGGAGGATACGCCCCCGCCTTGGCGCCATGCAGAGCTTGCGGTGCGGCATCGGCTCCCGGCTGCGGGCCCTGGGGGCGCGCGGGATCGGGACGGCGGCGCTCCTGACGGGTGTGTGCGGCCCGGGCGAGGATCGTGTGGAGCTCATCGCGCAGCTCGGTCAGGGCGGGCTTGGCCCGGCCGGAGTAGTCGACGCCGGGCCGCTCCTCGATCTCGTCGAGGATGGCGTCCGTCGCCTGGAGAGCTTCACGCAATTCGGGCATCTTCAGCTGGGCCGAGCGGCCGGGCCGGCGCAGGTTCTCGATCGCCGCTGCCCGCTGGTGGGAGTCGGTGTGGGAGCCGCGGATGAACAGGTCGTCACGGAGCCCCGTTGCGGTCCACGCGCGCAGCGGCCCGTCCAGGCGAGCGAGGGCTTCGGTGATGTCGTCGGCGGAACGGAACGGGGCCGGCGCATCCGTCGGGTCCGTCTGTGGGCGATCGTTGCTCTCGGCGTCTGCCTGCGCTCCGGCGACGGCGGTGTGCTCCCCTGCGCTTTCGGGTTCGGTGTCCGTATCGGGGCTCGCGGCGTGGTGTTCGTCGGCTCCGTTGACGGTGGGGTCGGCCTCGGCCAGCGCGCGGACGGTTTCCTCGTCCCCGTCACGGACTGCCTGGATGAGGGCGGGGTTGTTCTTGCTCCAGGTGTCGATGAACTCGTCGAACTGGGCGCGTGCTTGAGCCTTGATGGTGCGGGCCAGGTCGTTCTCGCCGTCGCGCTGGGCGAGCGTGGCGCGGTGGCGTTCGAGGAAGATGCGGACGAGGTTGGTGAAGTCGTTCAGGGGCGTCTGCATGGTGGTGCGGTCGCGGCGCCTGAGGGAGCGCAGAAGCCGCTCGGCCTGTGTCAGGGAGTTGGTCAGGGAGGTGTCGGTGTCGTAGGCGTCACGGCCCTCGTGGGCGGCAACCGCTGCGAACAGCTCTCGGCGCAGTTGGGCGAAGGCGTGGGGGATCTGCTCGCGGTTCCAGGTCTGGTCGACGGCGCGGCTCAGCGCGAGTTCGGAGGCCTGCACCTGAGCAAAGGCCCCGTTCCACTCCCGGTGGGTGGTGAAGGCGGGCGCGGTCTGCGGCGCCCGGGCTTCTGCGGTGTCGGCCGGTTTGTCGGGCGCGGGAGCATCCTGTGCCTGCGGATCTTCTGCGGAGAAGAGCTGCAGTTCCTCGGCGGCGCCTTCTGCGGTGGTCTCCTTGGGCCGCTGTGCCGGTGTCGGGGCAGCGGGGGGCCGTTCGGGTGTCTGCGGGGCGGCCGCGGTCGACGGGTGCTGGCGGCCCCGGCGGATGGCGGCTTCGAGCTCGCTTCGCCCGTCGGCCATGTCCAGTCGGTCGCCGATGTGCGGTGCTCCCCAGTCGATCAGGCGGCCCTGGGCGTCGCGGGCGTCTTCCAGCGCGTCGGCGAACTCCAAGGCGTCGGCACTGGTCCGGTAGGCCGCGCGGTCGGTCATGATGGTGCCCGAGGCGATGTGGTACACGTCCCACTTGCCCTTGCCCTCGCGGGTGACCAGGAAGTTCCCCAGGGCGGAGAGCTGCGAGTTGCGGGCCAGGTCCATGTTCCGGCGGGCAGAGTGGGTGTCGATGCGGACCTGTGCCTTCTCGTGCTTGGTGGCGCCCTTGACCGTGACACCGTTGTGGGTGCGCGGTGCCCGGGCCCAGCGCGGGTCGCGGATCCCGTTGCTGAGGTGGTTGTGGGCGGAGGCCACCGAGGTGAAGCGGTGCTCGGTGCGGGCAGGCCCGTCAGCCTGAGCACGGTCTGCGGTCTCGCGGGAGCTGCCGGAGTCGGCGCCCACTGCGGGTTCATCCGGTGTGCGGCTGAGGTCTGGGTTCCCTTCGACGGGCGCGGCCGGCGCCGGCTGCGCCGCGAGCTCGGGCGAGGCTTCCTGCGTCGGTTGTGCCGCAGCGGGTGCGTCCGGCGAGGACGTCGGCTGTTCGCTGCCGAGGCCTGTCTCTTCCTCAGGGTCCTGTGCTGCTTGATCAGCAACTTCTGGGCGCACAGTGGCTGCGGGGGCTTCGGAGGGTGGGGCCTGCACCTGGGACTGCGTATCGCCTGCGGGTGCTGCCTGCTGCGGCATGGCCGGCGTGGGTGCGGGCTCCGACGCAGGCGCCTCACCGGCAGGTGAGAGAGCGTCGTCGGCTATGGCGGGGGGTGACGCAGGCGGTGTGGTGATTTCGCGCGATATGGAATCAGCTGCCGGGTCTGGCGTCGGCCCGTCTGCGGCGAGTTCCTGCTCCGCCGCGGTGTCTGCTACGGGATCTGGCGCGACGTCTTCCGCGGGCGCCTCCGTCTCGGCGGTTTCCTCCTCCTCACCCGGGGTGGGGTTGCCTGCACCGAGAGCCATCTGCAGCTTGCGGTATTGGCGCTCGGCCTTTTCGAGCTCGGTCTGCTGGGCGAAAGCCTGCCCGGCACGGTCGCGGGCCCGGGCCATGTTGGCTTCCAAGCGCCTCACGTGCTGGGTGCTGCGCTCGGTCACCGTCTCCAGGGTGGCGAGGGTGTTTTCCAGCTTGCGGATCAGGCCGACGGGGTCCTGGTCCTTGAGGTCGCGCGGGTCGAGTGTGACGGCGTCGATCGGCGCGTCGAGGAAGATGAGCGAGAGGTAGCGTCCGCCGAAGCTCCACTCCATCGTGGCCTGCAGGCCGAAGCCGCCCAGTTCGCCGAGTTCGGTGACGTGCTGGCGGCCCCGGTCGAGGGCGGTGCGCTCGAAACGAGCAAGCTGTCGCAGCACGGCGTCGCCGGCATCACGGCGCTCGTCGTAGGTGGTCTTGGCGACCCTCATGGTGAAAGCGTCGCCCTGAGTGCTGGTCCGGCGTTCCAGGGCCCGTTCGGCCTGCTGCATGCGCTCGGTGAGTTCCGTGATCCGGCGACGACCCTGCTCCCCCATGATCTGGTAGGTGAACTGCTCGTCGTTCCACATCTTCTGCTGGAGGCGCAGCCGGGCGAGTTGGGCCTCGACGCGTTCCATCTGCTCAAGTTCGGGCCGGTTGGCTGCGACTGCGAAGATCACACCGGCGGGGATGACATTGTCGTCGTCGTCGGATGCCTCGAAGATGCGGGTGGTGTTGCGGAAGTCGAGGACCACGTCCGCGTAGCTCTGTTTGGTGGCGACCTTCTGCCAGAGGAACGGGTCGTAGGAGTCCCGGGTGACCGCGGCGATGTGGTGCATGGCGGTGTTCTGGTTGCCCTGCCGCTTGAAGCGGCCCAGGCTCTGGATGATCGGGGTGGCCTTCCACGTGGGGTCCACCTGGACGACCGCGATACCACGGCGCTGGATGTTGCGGCCGGTGCCCAGACCGGTGCGGCCGCCCATGATGACGGCGATGCGCCCGTCATTGATGGCTTGGTTCTGACGTACCTTCTGCTGCTGGTTCTTGGCGTCCTGGGCGAACTCGATCAGGCTGCGGGGCATGCCCTTGGCGGTGAGCTTGTCGGCCAGCGCGTTGTAGACATCGAATTCCTTGTCGGGTGCAGGCACACCGAGATCGCAGAAGACTGCGATGCAGCTGCCCTTGATGGGCTCCTCGTTGCCGTGCTCGTCGTAGTAGACGTCGTGGCGGTGCTTCTGCCACAGCGCGATGATCTCGTCGGCGACAACGTCCAGTTTCTGCGGCTGGTCGGTCTCCATGCCGACCAGCCGCACGTCGAGAGAGGCCAACCGTCCGTCCGTGGAGATCCACAGACTGTTGTCCTCAGCTTCCTCCCCGTTCTTCTTGGTCTTGATCCGCGGGGAGCCCGCCTTGATCGACAGCATCCTGTCGCCGAGGTCCTGCATCACCTCGCGGAGTTCGGGTGAAGCGTCGACAGTCAGCAACCGCATCTCGTTGTTGATGATGGACGGCTCGACCAGAGGGAGGTCGCTCTTGCGTTTCACATCGGCGAAGCTGGCGAGCATCAGCTTCAGTTCGGGCTGATTGACGTAGCGGGCGTAGCGGGCACGGGTCTTGAAGCTGTTCCCGTCGACCGACATCTCCACCTTGTGGACCGGCTGGATGAAGGTGGAAACGAACTGGTCGTCCTCGACGATGTCCAGTTCGGCCAGGCGGGAGGGGGCCAGGTACTTGGTTGCGCTGAGGATCTCCATCGGGGAGTTGTCGACCGGGGTGGCGGTAGCTCCACACACCACGCGTTCGCCGAACTTGCTGCGCAGATAGGACAGCTTCATGTCCATGTCTGCGGTGATCTGGTTGCCCGGCAGCGCGAGTTCCTGGACCGACGAGATCACCTGGAGGTTCTTCAGTACCTGGAATTCATCGATGAAGATGAACGTCGAGCCGGTCCGTTCGAACTCCACCCCCGAGTCCCCGGGGGTCTGAAGTTCCTCCTCGACCTTCTCCTTGAGGGTGGCGATCTGGTTTTCGATGTCCTTGACGGTGTAGCGGTCGCCGCCCTCGGCGTGGTCCAGGTGTGCTTCGAGACGCTGGATCTGCTGGTTGACATAGTCCAGCCGCGCCGCCTTGCTCATGGGGATCTTCTTGAAGGCGGTGTGGCTGACGATGACGGCGTCCCAGTTGCCGGTCGACCACTTCGCGACGAACCGGTGGCGGCGGCTGCCGGTCAGGTCGGAGGAGTCGGCTACCAGGATCCGGGCGCGCGGGTAGGCCTGGAGAAACTCCCTCTGGAACTGGCCAAGGACACCCTTGGGGACCGAGTAGACAGGCTTGGTGACCAGCCCGAGCCGGACCAGCTCCATGCCGCCCACGATCATTTCGAGGGTCTTGCCGGCGCCGGTGCCGTGGAAGAGACCCACGCCGGTGTTGGTGGAGCGGAGGCGGGCGACGGCGGCGTGCTGGTGGGGGTTGAGTGTGAAGGCCTTCGACAGGCCGGGGGCGGCGATCCGTTCGCGGTCGTAGGTGGGTGTGACGCGGGCGTTGTAGCGGTCGTTGTAGTAGCGCTGCAGGTGAGCGGCCCGGTCCGGGTCCTCCCACAGCCACAGGCGGAACCGCTCGTCGAGCTGGAGGGCCTTGGCCTGGGCAAAGGCAGTGGCCTCGGTGTCGGTGACGGTGGGCCCGTCCGGGGGAAGCTTGCGGGTGACGACGATCTCTTGGTTGTTCAGAAGGTTGCTGGCCAGGGCCTGGGCGGAGCGGGTCTTGGTCCCCCACGTCGTCTCGGCCAGCATGCTGTGCCGGTCGCCGCCCTTGACGCTCCAGCGCGCACCGAGGTTGCTGACCTCGATGTCGTCGTCCTCCAGGACCTCCCGGAGGAACTGCTGTACGTACCTGGCGCTGATCCAGGCCGCGCCGAGGGTACTTTCGATCTCGGCAGGTTCCAGGTCCCGGGGGATGACCTCTTCAAGGGCGGTGACGTTGACGGCGTACGCAGGATCGTCCTCAGCCGCTTCCTGTGCCGCCTTGAGCTTTTGCCGGACGTTGCCGGAAAGGTACTCAGTGGCACGCACCACGGTGCGGGCCTCGGGGTCCTCGTTGCGAGTCTCGGGATCGTCGTAGACCAGTGTGCCCAGGGCATGGCGCGCCGCCTGCGGGCTATCCAGGTCCAGCAGGTCGGCGATCACGTCCAGGCGGATGTCGTTGTAGCGGTCCCAGCACAGCAGGAGGGCATCTTCCGGGCTGTTGGCCCGGGTGAGGGGGGAGGGCGGGGAGATGACTCGCTGGTGGAATACGTCGGCCTTGGTGGCTTGCTTGGTCTCCTCGTTGAAGACCTCCAGCGCCAGTACGTAGGGCGCGTACGGGTCGTGGCGGAAGCCGCCCATGCGCGGGTAGGTGCGCACCTCGCGAGCCTGGCCGTCGCCCTCGACCTTGGTCTGGTTGACCTTGAACCGGTTGAGCGGGCCCCACTGGGCGTTATAGGCGTCGTAGCGGCGGTTGAGCTCGGTGCGCAGGCGCTCCATGCGCGCGGTGTCGTGGTGGTGTTGGGCTTCCTCGTCCAGCAGGGCCACCGCGATGTCACGCAGGCCGATCACTGCACGTAGTTCGTCGGCCTGGGTCTTGGCCGGGATGTGCGCGGTGGGTCGCCCGTTGACGATCTCGGTGAAGGTGCCGTCGGGGTGTGCTTGGAGGGTGCCATCGAGAAGGTCGAAGTCGACCTGGAAGGTGCTGGGAGGGATCAGTGTCTGGCCCTCGTGTTGGGCTGTGCTGGCGATCTGGTCGAGGGCCGCGGCCAGTGCGGGGGCGACGTCTCCTGCGCCGCGGACGGAAAGGTCGCTGCCGTGGCGGCGGATGTCGGCCAGCGAGGTGCCGAGCACCATCTCCGGGTGGGCCTGGAAGTAGTCGTTGATGTCGAGGGGGGTGGTGGTGATGCCGTTCCGGGCCGGGGGGAGCTCGACGGGCGAAACGGTCAGCCACTCCCCCGCTGCCCCGGGCAGGTCTCCTTCCGGCCGCTTGCGGAACACCAGGATGTCGACGACGACCGGTGTGCCGGCCTCGTCCACCTGCGCTCCGTCCGGCATCCGGATCCCGCCGAGGAACTCAGCCTTCTCCAGCATCTGCCGGCGCGCGTCCTGGTGGGCTTTGGTGGTGCCGTCGGAGGTGTAGCGCGAGGTCTGGATGGCGGCGATGCCGCCGGGGGCCAGTTCGGCCAGCGCCTGGAGGATGGCGTGGTTGTGGATGGAGTGGCGGCGGCCGGGGTTGAGGCGTTTGTCGGTGAGCTTGGTCCGCCCGTAGGGGACGTTGGCGATGACCACGTGGACGGGCTCGCCGAGGGGGCCGATCTTTGCGAATGATTCGTTGCGGATGTCCGCGTGCGGGAAGAGCGCTTGAGCGATGGCGGCGGTGATCGGGTCGGTCTCGGTACCGATCAGACGGGCATCGGCCGGTGCATCGACCAGGAGACGGCCCGCCCCCACACTGTTGTCATACACCGTGATCTTCGCGCCGGGCTCGGCGCCGAGCGGGGCGAGGAGCCGCCTCCAGATCAGCGAGGCATACAGCGGGTTGGTGTAGTGGGCGTTGAGAGTGGAGGCCCGGGCCGCCGCGTACTCCTGATCGGTCAGGAGGCCCTGAAGCTCTTCGCGCTCGGCCCGGTACTGCTCGGCAAACTGCTTACGGGTGTCGAAGAGATACGGGGTAGCTCCCCACCCTCGCCACTCGCGCAGCTGGGCGAGTTCTCCTTCGGTCGCAGCCCGGTGCTCCTTCCTGAGCTGCACTGCCACGCGAACGGCCTGGAGGTTGTGCCGGATCCGCTCGCCCTCGGAGCGCGGCAGAGCCCCCAGAGGCAGTTCTAGGGAGTCGGCTCCTGCTCCGACTCCTGCAGCAGATACTCCCGGACCACTTCGGCCTCCGCCTCCAACCGGGCGCTGTTCAGACGCTGCAGCCGGGCCAGATAGCCCTCCGGCTCCGCCGGCGCCGAGCCCGCCAGACTGCGGGCCCTGATCTCCACCTGCTCGGCTATCTCCTCGCCCAGCTGCGTGAAGTACTCCCTCGGCTGATCGAGTTCCTGAAACTCCAGAAGCCGTTCGGCCTGCCAGTGACGCATCACCTGCGCGCCGTAGTGGTTCATCCCTTATCCCTCGCGTAGTGCCGCTGACTGCATTTGACGTTGAGTCTGCGCCGGACAGAGTGTTCTCGTCAGACATGCTCACCCCCGCGCCGAACAAAGGTGACTCCGGGGTGCGGCAGTTCCTGCCGCCGCGGCGAATCAGCAGACCGGAGCCGGGCGGACACAGAGGCCGTGAGGTGTTGTGGCCAGCTCCGGTCTGCCGGCAGCTTGTGGGGGCCGCGCTCCCGCCACTGCTCCTCGGCCTCGTAGCGCATCGGCTGCAGACCGCCGGCCCGCTCGAAGTAGGACTCCCCTACCACGGCAGGCACCGTCAGACGCTCAGCCCTCCAGCGAGCCCCCACCTCGTCCTGAGCATCGACACCAAGCTGGATGAAGAAAGCCTCGGGATCATCGAGCTGCGCGATGCTCCCGGACCGGAACTCCTGCCAATGCCGCAGCGCTCGCCGTCCGTACTGATTCACGTCCACCACTCCCCACGTCCAGTGGGCAGCGCAGAACGGTCACGGACTCACAGAGACTCCTCCTACGCCACCAGCACCGATGCTCGGGGCGGGAAGCTAGCGAGAGCGCGCTTGAGCTGCTTTGTTCCATTGGACGGGAGGGAACGGCCAAAGACTTCAGCAGGCGTTCCCTGTCACGGAAAGCGTGGAGGGGGTGGGAGTCCTGTGGCATCAGCGAAGGCTCGCGCACGCGCGTCCTGTGGTTGCTGTTACTACATCAGGTAGGTCCTAGGCCACGATGTTGAGCAACTGCAGGATTCAGTGGGCATGGTCCAACGAAAGGCCCTCAGGGCCTGAAGTGGTGCGCGTAGCGCAGGACCATGACCTAGGGATGGTCCAGCGCATCCAAGGCGCTGGCGCGGGGTGGCCGGGGGCGGCGTTAGCCCCCGGCAGTTGATGAGGCCGCGTAGCGGACGACACGTTCGTCTGGTTCAACGTTCGTTTGGTTCTCCTTCGTCTCGTTGAGATTCGTATGAGTTGGCCCTTCATCTGGTTGGTGCTTCGTCTGGTTCGGGCTCAAATTTTGGCACTCGGGAGGACCAAAATCTGGCATCTCGGAGGCACAGCGTTTGGTCCTCGGGAGGACCAAAATTTGAGCCTCCCGAGGACCAAAATTTGACCCTCCCGAGTGCCAAAAAATGACCCTCCGCAGCGCGGGCAGCCGGAGGGTCAAAAAATGACCCCCGGGCTTGACCTGCGCAGATGCCTTCTAGCGGTCCCGGAACAGCGAAGCCCCCTCCAGCCAGGACGGTGGAGGGGGCAAGGGCGTGCGTGGTTGGGTCAGTCTTCCTCCTGTGCGCTGTAGGCCTCGTAGACGTCCGAAATGGACGCTGGGCCGGCGTAGTCCTTCTCTGGTTCCTCATGGACCAGGTACACGGTCTGCGTCCTCAGCGGGTTACGTGGATTTCGACCGGTTCGCCAGTCTGCTGCACCGATTCCGCGCAGCTCCTTGAGGTACTTGCGCAGAGTCGTCTTTGACTTGATGCCTGAGATGTAGAGCAGCTTGCTCTGGCCAGGCCAGACCCGCATGTCGCCGGTGTTGTCCTTGCGCTCCTGATTGACGTGCACGTAGAGAGCCCAGTACAGCGTCTTTGCGCCTGGGGAGATGTCGGCGAACAGAACCCAGTCGGGAAGCTGAGTGAACGGAAAGCGGCGTCGGCGGCCTCGCGCGAAGCTAGCGTCACCTGAGAGGTCTTTCGGGGTCCCCTTGGGTTTGGCGTGTTCGCTCACCGCGCCTCACCCTTAGGCGGGGCGAAGTTGAGGATGTAGAGGTTCGGGAGCCTCGTTCCGCTGTGTTCGTCGTGGCGGGGCTCGACTGCCACAGCCCCGGCCTGCCTAAGGGCGGCCAGGTACTTCTGGAGAGTTCGCGTTGAGACTTTGAGCTTCTCGGCGAGCTTAGCGAGCGGTACGTTTACGGTCTTCTCCGGGCCTTGGCGTTCAGCGAGGAGGCACATGTGCCCGTACAACCATGCCTCAGTAGGGCCTTGGGCGAGAACCCATTCCGGGATCATCGCGCACCGCGTGCCCGTCTGGTCGGTCGTCCGTCCGAGTTCAACGACCATTTCGTCATCTTGTTGATGGATTGACACTTTTTGCGACGCTCCCGTCCACCCCGAGAGTGATCCGCTTCACGCAGCGGAGGCATGCGGTCCGCGATACTCTCGAAGCACGTAACCAGAAACGAACGGTCCCCTGCCGCCAAGCATCGGGGGCCGTTCGCATTTTGTGATCAAACCCTACACCCTGAACGAATCTGCAGAGGGTGAAGAAGTGCGCATGTGGTGCACGTGTCGCCGCGATTGGTGGGCAGCGTGTGCGAGCGTCAGATCCAGACGCTTGGTCCGACAAGCGACCGGATACAGGGGCACGCTGGCAGCCTCCAGAGGTGCAACTGTCATGTCCTTTGGGGCGCTGCCCGCGGTAACGGCTCTCTTCGCGCGCGCTTGGCCTCGCGGCCCCTTGCTGGCCTGCATGCAGCCACCGCCCTGTCGGGTCCTGGAGCAACCCAACCGTCCGAGTGAACCTCTCCCCACTCAGCTTCCGGCTTCCATGCGAGAGCTGAGGCGAGGGGCGAGAGGAAGCGAGCTGGAAAGAATGCCGATGGCCCCAGAGCCTTCATCCAACTGGCTCGGAGGCCATCCGCTGTGCAGGCTGAGGCTTGCGCGCTCACCCGCCCGAGGGAAGCAGGTTCTCGTTCGCCAGCTTGGACCGCGATGGGATCAAGCGGACAGAGGGCATGCCCCTCGGGTTACTTGCGTGCACGACCCCTCTTCAAGGCTGACAGATAGGCGTCTAGCACGGCTTCGATGAACGCCGATCGGTTGGCGAACTTGTGTTCTGCCCAAAGCTTGTCGATCTTGGAGAGGTCTTTGAACGTCGGGCGCCACGAAAGCTGGTCGGTCTTCCGGCGCTCACGCGACGTACGTCGATCGGGAACATCGATCGCGAGGAAGTCATCAGACCCCTCCTCCGGTCCGCTGCTGAGTTCGCCCAGCTTCCTCGCCTTCACCGCATCGTTGATTGCCCGGAACACGACCGTTGAGCGGGACTCAGAGACCAGCCTGTTCCACCGCAGGGTCTTCTACCTCGTCCCACACGACCGCGATCCCCCCACGGCGACTATCGGACGGGGTCGCCCGGCGAAGCCGTTGACCCGCTCACCGTCGCATCGTGCCACGCCGGCGAGAAGACCGACCGCTCCCAGGGGCGGGCGATAACGCACGCTGGCGCGTAACCCGTCCGTTACCCCGTACTGCACAACTGGCGTGGAGCCCCCGGAACCCGCCATTTAGGGTTCCGGGGCTCCACGGTTTCACTCCCTGAACTGTCGTTCGGCGACAGCCCGACCTCACATGGTCAAGTCTGACGGTGCGGTCGGAAGTCATGCGAAGACCGCGATGCGAGGAGTGAGGGGCGGATCCTCATGCAGCTAGACCCTCACAATCACTGCAGCTCAGAGCCGCCAGAACATAGAGACAGTGGCTGGGGAGGCTGAACTTTCGGGATACCGCCGTCCGAGAATCTGAGCTCCGCTCAGCTCCCACGCCTGTCGGCCGCCCGTCTGGTCCGACACTCCGTGAGTGCGAGCAAGTCGAACCTGGAATTCCAGCCCCTCCAGCCCCTTCGTAGAGGGATGCCTGGTTGAGAATTTGCATTCCCTGTGAAGTGCCACTGCCGAGACGAGGCCGCGCCCAAGCCTGTTGAGGCCGCCCTGCTCTCCACCGACCCCATCCTGGGCCTCCGTTATGGTCTTGGCGCTCCCCCAACGACGTTGTCGGCGTGTTGGCATGGCAGCCGTTGGGTGTCTGCCCCGGCATGGATCACTTCCTGCCGTCCCGGACCGCTGGCCGCTCCACGGCGGTCTCCTGCCGGCCGCGGCGACGAGCACCACCGAGCCTCATCGGGGCCTTGGTGTGCACGGCCGCTCGGCGGCCCCGGAGCACCGACCGGTGTTCGCGGGGGGAGGTTTTGGGGGTGGGAAGGGCTCTGGCCGCGGAGTTCTGCCGAGGGGCGGGCGCCAAGGGCGCTGTCTGGACTTGGGACGTGGGAGTTCGGGACGTGGGAGTTCGGGACGTGGGAGTTCGCGGATTCGCCCCGCGCGTTCGGGCGCTGATCTGCGGAAACTGTGGCTTGTTCGATGAGTGGCAACGAGGTCAGGTGCAGCAGGTGGCGGTGGAGCAGCATGGTGCGTACTGGCGGTGCACCGAGCTTTCAGCAGGCAGGCCCCTGACCTGGGTACTGAAACCCTTCGTGGGTGGTCTGGGTCACAGTCACCGCACGAAATGTTGCAGTGCCCGGCGGTCCAGGCACCATCAGGCCGTTGACCAGCCCTGACGGCAACTTAGGTTCGCCTCACTGAAATCTTCCATGCGCTTCTGAAATCTTCGGTGCGTCCCAGCATGCGCGGCGCCCGATAGAAGACCCCCCGTGTGTGGTGTCTTTACTATGAAGACAAATGCGCCATGGTTGTCTCCACGCCCAGGGGAAGACCAGAGCCTTTGCGGGACCGAGCCACGGCGGCGGTCGTCGAGCGACTGAAGAAGCGTCTCTGGGGCGTCGGTGACTACGACCTTGAACTGTTCCCGGCGGTGGAGGACGTGTACGGGGTGCTCCTGGGCTGGCCGTACACGATCGTGGCTGCGCTGAAATCCGGCTGCACACTCTGAACGGCAGTACTGGTCATGGTGCGATTGGAGCGAGGCGCAGTGGTCGCTGCAGGTGTATTTCCGCCCCGGCGTCGAAGGGTTGGATCCGACCGAACATTGGCGGCCGGGCAGTCCAAAGAGCTTTGGCTGTGCTTGATGTGGGAGGCGAAGCTCTGTGTTTCGCCCACCTGCTGGGGCCTGCTGGTCGACCAGCCAGTCGAAATCCGGCTCGGCTCCGTTCCGACCTAGTGACGGGGGCGAAGGACACCTCTGCCAGCAGTCGCCCCAAGGGCCGGGCAGGCCAATTACGGTGGCGAATTAGTCTCTGGCCAGCCCGGCACCGAGCAGGCGGCTCTATGGACAGGGGACCGCGCTGGCGTGAGTGGGACCCTCCGTAGCTCCGGCTGACCCGGCAGGCCACCGGGCTGGACCGCGACGGATCGCTGCTCACGTTCGAGGGCGGTGAATCGTCCTCAGCCCGGCCCTCGAAGCTGTCCAGTTGCGAGACCACCAGGACCAGGCCGGTATGGCTGTGGTGGTCGGGCACTGTGCCAGCTCGACTGCCTTAGGCGGTCCATCCTCTCTCGCTTCGAGACATCGATTACGCGTTGGATCTGTTCGATGAGGCGGAGGAATTCGTCTCTGTTGTCGCGCGTATCCGCATGCGGCCAGCGCCTGCACTGATGTACCGCTGGCCTCTGCACCCGCGGAGTGGAACGGGTGGAGCACCAGGAGAGGATTCCCAATGACGTTGTCAAGCCGAGGCGGTGACGCCTCGTGACAGGGGCACGCCGCTGTGGCTACAGGGCTTGGGATATCCGCTTCGAAGGTCCTGCGGTCGCGTATGAGGGCCCAGAGCACGTTGAGGCGGCGCCTGGCCAGGGCGAGGACGGCCTGCTTGTGGGACTTTCCCTCGGCATGTTTGCGTGTGTAGAACGCCTTGGAGATAGGGCAGTGCACAGCGGCGGACTGAGCGGAGAGGTAGAACATCCGCAAGAGCCGTCGGCTATAGCGCCGGGGCCGGCGCAGGTTCCCGCTGACCTTGCCGGAGTCGCGGGGAACGGGGGCGAGTCCGGCACGCCGGCGAGCCTGTCAGGGCTGCCGAAGGCGGCTATGTCGTCGCCGGTTGCGGCGATGAACTCCGGGCCGAGCATGGCGCCGATGCCGGGCGTGCTGGTGATCACCTTGGCGTCAGGATGCTCGCGAAGCCGGCCCTCGATGAGGGCGTTGACCTGGGCGATCTCCTCGTCGAGGGACATCACCTCCTTGGCCAGGGTGTGGACCATCTTCGCGGCGGCCTCCTCCCCGGGAACGGCGGTGAACTGGGCCTCGGCGGTCGACCGGGGTCACCGTAAGAAGCGAATGCCGTCGAGTGGACGATCAGGCGTCTGAAGTGGACCCGGGTTGTCGCCGAACGCTACGGCCGGGGCGAACGTGTTCTACCTCGACACCGCCATCATCTGGAACTCGATCGACCAGGCAAGCGCCAGGGAGGCGATGACGCTGCATTTCCGTGGCCTGTGACGCCAGGAAGTAATAGGCGTACGGCTAGGGAAACGGCTAGGAGCCTATGGATAGAGGCAGGGCTCGACCCGCGCTTGAGTATCCATCCAGCCATCCAGGGAATGATTGCCGGGTGATGCAGGACGGCAGGCTGCCCGTCATTGCTGGTAGTCGGGGGGCTGTCTCTGCTAGCACCTGGCATGCCAAGTGCTAGCAGCAGCGGACGCAGTCGAACTGAAAGCTGAGCACGACGGGGTGAACGACTGGGCGACCAGGCCGTCCCGAGAGATGGGTACTTGACCAGCCTTGTCGCGATGATGGCGCCTTCCCAAGCTGTCTCCTGCATGCCCCGACAAGGAAGTGACCACCGAGGATCGGCGGCTTTTGGTGTCGTTCGAACCCTGGATACTGGGCCACTCTCCGCGCTCGGGCCACCGGGGGGCGAAGCCACAATCACGAACGACCACGCGCGCCGAGCAGGGCCCTTGCGCCTCCGGCCTCATCCTCCGCCACTTCGGCGCCTGTTGCGGAGGATGAGGCCGGGGACGAGGGCATGCAGGGCGGACAGGCCCTCGTCTATGTGCCCCTGATTCACTGGTGGTGGCCCTCCTGACGGTTGTTCATCAGCCCGCCAAATGAGCGGACGTGCTGGTCAGTGCGGCCAATTGCCTGGCAGAGGGTCGGGATCGCCTTAACTGCTGAGCCTTGTCCTCGGTGAGGCGGTCGTGGCAGGTGAACCAGCTGGCAACGTACAGCACTCGATGATGCTGGCCCGGCCGGGGGCCACCGGCCGGGCCCTCCAAGGGAATCGTCCGCGTTCGCGCACGCTGGCGAGCCAGCGAACGGTGTTGCGGCCAGTCCGAGCTGGCCGGCGGTCGCACCCAGTCCGACGCCTTGGCAAGGTGGGCGTGGACGGCCGCGCATCTGCGGTCCTGCGTCGTCCATGACCGCGGGGGTCCCGGCCACAGCCGATGTTGCACGGCTCGCACAGTAGGGCGCGGTGCTGGACGATCGACTTCTTGACGGCCCGGCGACGCGCGACCAGATGTGCCGGCGGTCCGCGACACGTACCACGTCGGGAGCGCCGAGGCGTCCGACCTAGGCGCAGGCGGCGGAGCGCGAGGTCCCCGCAGATCACCTCGACGCCGGGAGATGAATTAGTCTGCTTGCGGTGTCGACGTTCCGGGCTCTGGGAGGTGGCAGATCAGCCGTAGCAGCCTCAGCCTGTTCCCCCGGCCGCCAAGACTTGCGACAAGCGGGCGCTGGGCCCGACCGGTCAGCATCGCCGCCAGGAGCTCCAGCACCGCCTGCTGCCGAAGCTGCGTCGGCCGTGCTGGTCGGCCAGCCCGTCGACCTGCTTGGCCAACGTGGTCTGCCCGCAGGGCCCGGCGTAGCGGAACCACCGCACCTGTATCTCGATCGGAACCGGGCGCCCGGCGGTCACGCTGTCGGCAAGAAGCCGACGTACGTACCTGCTCATCCTGAACCGCAAACGACGAGGCAGACGCACAGCGAGTAGCGGAGAACGCTGGCCAACGCCGTGCCCAAACCCGAGTGGAACACACCCTGTCCCGGCTCTAAGGAAGCTGTAGAACTGGAAGATCCCACGCGGCTGTTGCCTCAAAGGCAGTGGCCTCCACCAGGCGATGCTCGGCGTCGCGAAGCGCTGGCGGAGGCTGACCGCGCTGTACGTCTAGGGGTCTGCCCGTAACTGCTGGTCACGAGTGAGATGATCTGGCCGTGTCTGGTGTGATCACGGCGCCGGAGCCATCCTGGATAGCCCTGTTCACCGGGCTGAGCCCGCGACAGTTTGGCAAGCTGATCACCGCGCTGCGGCGCGAGGGTGCGGACCCCGTCCGTAAGGGCCGGCCGTGGAGCCTGCCGCTGACGCTGCGGCAGTTGGCGCCGCTGTTCGGGGTGTCGAAGTCGGGGCCCTGGCCCGCCACCTTGGCCGCCGCGAGCACGTGAGCGATACAGTCCAGGTCGTCGCCGGCCTGCTGTCCCATCAGCAGACCACAGACCTGACGTCGACACAGCAGAGGTGAACACCGAGCCCGCCGCCACCCTCGACGCCTCACCGCTTGGGTTCCAAGGAATGGCTGAACGAACTGTTCCACCGTGGCGGGTTCCGTTGACGGGCTCAGACGCACTGCGTCACAGGGCCGACGCCGCCCCTCTCCTCACCCGAGGGGCTTCAGGTCTGGTGGGTACCCCTCTGCGCGGAGGAAGGCGTCAAGCACGCCGGCAGCAATGTTGCCCGGCCCAGGGTGCCCGTGATCAACGTTGTAAGCATTGATGCGCCGTTTCAGCTCAAGGGCTGCCGGGACAGAGTAGTTGAGCTGCTCGCGGTCAACTCCGCGACGCATGAGCAGTCTCTGCGTGTCTTCATGCGGCGTGAATCCGGCGGGTTCGCCATCGTCTTGGGCCTCACGCGCCGCGAGGGCATCGGCCAGCTCCTGTGCCTTGCGAGCGAGGCTCGCTTTGCGCGCCATAGCTCTCCTTCCATGTAGGTATCCCTAGGTAAACGGATAGGGAAACGGCTAGGAGTCTAGGCCCTTCAGTGATGGCAAGCCTAGCGCGACCGAACGGTGAGTGCTCGCTACCCGCCGGGAGCGAGCACTCACCTTGGCGTCCCCGTTCAGAACCGCATGACGCGCAACCAGCGATCCAATGCCACCGCCACAATGTCGGCGACAGGCATCTTGTCGAGCCGATTCAGGACGCGGTACATCGCCAAACGATGACCCAGCTGGAGTTCAGCCGGTACCTGAGATTTCAGCGACTCGCGTGGGATGAAGCGCTCGTTGAGTACGACCTCAGCGGGACGGATGTACTCAGGAGTGCCGTGGCCCGTGTAGGCGTTCCACGGAGGCAGCATGTCGTCTGCGGTCGGCTTGCCACCTCGGAGAAACCAGTCGATGGCAACGGCGACTAGGTCGGCTGGCGGAATCTGGTTTATCCGCGACACGACCTTCAAGAGTTGCAATCGATGTGGAATCTGGAGCTCAGTAGGCACCGATGCGTTGAGCGCTTCGCGGCCAATGAACCGCTGGCTCAACACACCCTCAGCGCGTGGGAACCCCTCATTCACTGGCGGCGGAACGTGATGATCCCACTGGCCGGTCACGGCAACGGACGCCTGTCCGGAGCGACGTTCCATGGAGGTTCCCGGCCCACCAGACGGACTGGTCAACGAACTCTGATGGGTTGCTCCCTGCATACCCGCGTCCTCCGCAGGAGCCTGCGCCGGAGGAGGAGTCACCGCGTCCTCCGCAGGAGCCTGCGCCGGAGGAGGAGTCACCGCGTCCTCCGCAGGAGCCTGCGCCGGAGGAGGAGTCACCGCGTCCTCCGCAGGAGCCTGCGCCGGAGGAGGAGTCACCGCGTCCTCCGCAGGAGCCTGCGCCGGAGGAGGAGTCACCGCGTCCTCCGCAGGAGCCTGCGCCGGAGGAGGAGTCACCGCGTCCTCCGCAGTCACCGCGTCCTCCGCAGGAGCCTCCGGCGCGGGCACCTTCGTGCCCTCCCCCTGGGAGACACCTTCACCGCTACCAACCTTTGCCTGTTCGGGCTGAGGCTGCGGCGGGATGTCGGCCGGGTCGGCAACCCCCGTTCGCTGAGACCGGGAAGGCTCGGAACTGCTCGCTCCCGCCGCCTGGCCGTTGTTCTTCGGGAACAAGGGTTTTGGCGGCTCTCTGCGCGCCGTCCCGCCGCTGGCTCCTGACTTCTCGGCTTTCGACGGAGCCGACCTACGCTTCGCCCGCCCTCGCAGAGCAGCCATACCCGGCTGAGCTGCGGGGTTCGTCTCATCGCCCATAGCTATCCACCGCCTCAGCGACAGCTCGCATCTCTTCGACAAACTGTTCCGAGCGCTTCGACGAAGGGCTGGCGCAGATGGGCACGCGAGTACGACGATTGGGGATCCACGAGTAGTTGCTGACGAACGGCCCGATGAGAGCCTTGTGTTCGGTCGCCAGGCGCTCGAGTTCGTCCAGCGCCCACGCAGCCGGGCTTCGCCCGACCTTGTAGGGAATCAGGAGGAGCGGATAGTCAGGAAGGTTCCTCAGGAGACCCTCCAGAGCCCTCAGCTCCTCATTGCCCAGTACCGCCGGTACGACTGTCACGCGAGAAGCGGCCATAGCACCGTAGGTCGACTCACTTCCTCCAGGGTGGGTGTCGACCACTAGACGGCGCTTCAGTTCACGTGTCCACTGCAGAAGTGCCTTGGCTACCACATCAGCACGTGGCTGATTCCGCTCGAAGTCCGTGTGCCCAGGGATCAAGTCAGGCTTGCGCCCACGACCGGACAGTGGCTTAGGCGTTTCCCCTGTCTGGAATGCACGGATCAGTGGCGACTTGATCCGATCCTCCTCAAAATAGCCCCAGCCTCGAGTTACACCACCCCAGTCCCACTCGAAGTCTGTGAGCACCGCTCCCAGGAGCCAGGCCAACTCCTTCGCGGTACGACTCTTACCCACACCGCCCTTAAAGCCGGCAACAGCAACAACATCCGACTCCTGCTCAGGCGGTACGTACGCGCCCGCCCCCGACTCAGGTGAATCCTCTTGCTGTGCAGGGATCCCCTGGCCATCGAGCTGGGCGGCAGGTCCCCCTGCGGCCGTTTCACGCAGTGTCTTGCCACTCATGCGCAGCCACCTCCGACAGGGTAGCTATCGTTGGTCTTCACGACTCTTGAACTCCTTGCAGGCGATTGAGGGTCGAGCACGGTTGCGCCCGTCGGGGAACCCCTCCCCGGCGGGCGCTGTGCGTCCAGGTGACTCGCGGGTCTCCGCTCTCCACCTGAGTGGGTCCATCTTGCCGGACGAGATCCGGCCATCCGGCACCGGTACCGCATCACTGGGTGAGTTTTCATCCACCAGAGACGCTGAAAGGTCACGGATAGCCGCCCCCAAGGTAGCCCCCATCCATCTGCCATGGCGGTTTGCCGCGCGAATCCATCAGCTTGGATGCTCGACTTATCGAACAGTCAGGTACGGTGCGGCGTTGGCCATCGGCGCCGACACCGCATTGCGTTGACATTTTTGTCAAATGTCATATGAAAGATGAAACTGCCCTATTTGGCAGCATTCGCCGGGCGCAGGCCCGGCAAGCAGCCATCCGAACGTAGACGGGCGGCACGCTTCGGCCGAGGCTGCACAGCACGTCGCGCCGGCCCGCGAGAGTCCCGGAGGACCGCGTCCGCTCCCTTTGCCCTGATTCTCGCGAGCGGCCTATTCGTTGCTTAACGAAGTCCACCGCCAGCCGATGGAGGCGAATCCCGGTGCGCCGCCCGTACCTGCGGGGTTGATTACGGCCGGCAGCACCGCAGACTCAAGCCAGCTCGTCAGTCGAAGGAGAGATAATGATGGGGGCGGTGTACGGGACCCTGCGGATGAAGGTCCTGAGAGGTAGGCACAGCGCCGCTCCCGTCAGCCCCGAGCACAAGGTCATCATCGCAACGAGGGTTGGGCCACCGTGGGTGAAGGACCAACCGGTCATCAACGGCGTGAGGACCACCGCACCAGCAAGCGTGGTGCCCCAGATTCCGGCGTACAGACCCCGGACGGAGGTGGGGGTGATCCGGTTGAGGAGGTCGGACGCGGCGACCATGACAACGACTTCGCCTGGCACGGCCATGGCCACGCCAGCAGCGAAGCCCAACATGTCCTCAGCAAGTGCCGCCGCTGCCATGCCTGTTCCTAGGATCAGTGAGCCAGCGGCAAAGGCGCCCCACAAGGGTCCGGCCGCGGCGCGGTGGCTGAGCCACCGAGTTGCGGCAGGGGTGATCAGCAAAACGACCAGGGCGTTGACTGCCTGCGTCCAGCCGTAGTCGGTGGCGGACAGACCGCGGGCTGACATCAGCATCGGCAGAGCCGAATACAGCCCGACCACGCAGATCAGCGCCATCAAGCTCGCCAGGCACAGCAGCCACAACCGCGCGTCCTTTAGCGCCCGACGATAGTGACCTCGCTGAACGGCTCCCTCCGGCGGGGGAGGAGGGCCGACGTCGACGTAGCGCGAGGTCAGGATGGCGATGACCGCACACGCTGCTGCGTTGATCTCGAACAGTCCCTGAGTTCCGACAACTCCCGCGAGCAGACCGCCAGCGGCACCGAGCGCTGCGCCGACGTTGACGGCGAAATGCCGCCAGCCCGATACCGCGGCCCGCTCTGCCTCGTCATGGATCAGATCCGCGATGCAGGCTGATACGACCGGCCGTGGAGCGTCGTAGCAGGCGCCAGCGACCGCGGCGGCGGCGAACAGCGCCGGTATGGACTCCACCACGGCCAGTACCGCAGTGCTGATGGCCCCGGCTGTCATCGCACCAACGAGGGTGACCCGCCGGCCCAGGCGGTCAGCGGCCCAGCCACACAGGACCTGTCCCAGCAGCCATCCGCCACCAAAGGTTGCCAGAACCGCGCCGATCACCCCAGCGGGGAGATGCAGACGACTGCTACCCAGATGGTACGCGAGGAAGGGGTACGCGTAGCCTGCCGCTCGGGCCAGGAGGACCCCGCCCAGGAGCACCCAGATCGCACGAGGCCAGCTGCGTGCCCGAGGTGCCCTCCGGGCCCGGGCCACCGGGCCGCGTGTGACAAGAGCAGTTCTGGACACGTGGGCTCCCTTAGGGCAGTCGGACGGGACGAGGGCTCGACGCCGGCGACGGCCTTTCGGCGGCGCTCGAGGGGAGTCGAGGAGCATGGCTTCTCTGGCCCGTCTGTCGGTGCATCGCTCGTACCAGATGCCAGTGCACGGCACCCGGGGCCGTGCAGCTCCACCGGCAAGAACCTGGCCTTCGTTGGCGACGATCACTCTTGCCACGTACACGTGGCGGTGCAATGCCTCAGGGGCCGGGTTCCCCCGCGGCGGTCGGCGTGAGGCTTGCCGTGCCGCAGGGCGGGACAAGACCTGAATCGCCGATTGCTCCTGGCGGGACGCGATCCACGTGATGGGAAAAGACCGCATATTCGCAGGTCAAACCCTATTTCTGCGGCATCAAGGCTCCAGGAGAGCCCTTGATGCCGCGGAGCCGTGCGAGGCAACACCGCCGGAGAGCCTGAGACAGCCGACTTCCTATCAAGATGCCTTTGAAGTGGGATATTTACGGTGCAGTGCGGCTAACTCCCGCCGTGTGCAGCGGCCTTGAGGGCGCACTGGAAGAGCCTCTTCCTGGAAGAGGCCATTCCTACACAAGACGTGACGATCACGGTAGAGATGTGCCTAACGGGGCCCGTGAGGCGGGATCCATCCCCGCCAAGGCCTACCAGGAGGGACTGCCAGTGATCGACACCGAGCTTGTCGAGGCTGCCGGCTCGGAGGACGACGGCATGACGGCCCATGACCGTGTCTATCTCGTTCTCCGGACCCTGAACAGCATGGGGCCCGGGCTGCACCCGCTGCGGCGCATCATCCACGAGAGCGGGGTCACCAAGTCGACCGTGCACCGCATACTCAACGCTGGCGTGGAGGCGAAGCACCTGATCTACCGCAAGCCGGGCAGGTACGGAATCGCCACCGATGTGGCCAACTATCGACCGGATGCGAGCGTCCACCTCAATCTGCCGCCCAACAGCGCCCTCGACCGTGAGACGACGGTATTGCAGCGGCAGACGGCCCAAGTGGCCATGGCATTCAACGCCGTGCTCATCGACGACACGCCGGGGCGACTGATGCTCAACTACGCCTACGGGCGCCGCACCGACTTCCAGGCCGCGTTCAACCAGGCTGATCCCGAAGCCAAGGCGGCCCTGCAGTACGCGCCGCTGAAAGCTGACGCCGCCGGCCTGTCCATTCTCTCCCACCTCGACGGCGACCCCCAAAGCCACCTCATGCGTGAAATCCGCTCCGAAGGGTACGTGGTGACCCAGTCGCCCCTCCCGGACTGGAAGCTGCTCAGCGTCCCGCTGTGGCGAGGCTCCACCGTGTACGGCTCTCTCGCGGTGATGGGACTGCGCCCGCAGATGGATCGCAACCGGTCGGAGTACGCCGCGGCCGCACTGGCCTGCGCCGCACGGCTGAGTGCTCGTTGTGAACTGGCGAGCGGCGCGATGCGCAGGGCCGGCTGAAAGTTCTCATATCCGCTCAAATCCTATTCACTGAGCGAGAGTTGCCCTTGGCGCGGCGAGAACGCCAGGCGCCGAATCCCCGGGCCCGTTCGGCAGCCCTTCCGCACCCGCGGCGATGTGCTCTCACCGGGGCGGGGCCGTGGCGGTGCGCCGGCGATGACCCTCAAGGTCCGCCGACTGCTTGCTTCGGCACAGCTTCTGTGGCTTGGACGGGGTGGCGAGTGCTCAACTCTCCGGCACAAGTGCACACCCGCTCACCGCTGTTCCTCGGCCTCGCCCGGGGCGTGCGGCCGGGCCCGGCGCGGCCCGCCGGCTGCCTTCAGGCTGCTTGACGAGTGCGCGGCCGCTCCTGCATGCACCGGTCCTTTGCATCGAGGAGTACCAGCGTGATGCGCGTGAGCCCCAGGCCCTGCAGCGGCCGAGGAGTTTCCTCGACGAGCCGGCATCCCCGGCGGCCGACATGCGGGTCAGGGTGACGCAGTGCGCCAACCGCACCGTCGTGGTGGACCAGGTCGGCTCCGGCGCCCAGCACCCAGTCCGGCATTTCCTTGAGGTAGGCGTCGCGCAGGGTGGGGCGCAGGTAGACGTCGCGGCGGATGGCGTGGAGCGCAGGGTCCTGGTCGTGTCGCTCCAGGCTGGAGGAGAGCTGGGCCAGCATCGAGAGCTGCCAGTTCGGGTAGTCCATGAGGATGGTGGGGGCATCTGGGTGGAAGAGGCCGAAGCGCAGGAAATTGGCTGCGGGCATCGCTGTCGGGTGAGACCTGATGCCCTGGAACAGGTCGTGGAAGGCTGTGTTCGCCATCGTGACGTCCCACCGGTGATCAATCAGAAAGGTGGGAAGTGAGAGCGCGTCCATCATGACTCTGTAGTCGCCGAGGAACGACGCGGTCGCCGGGTCTTGTGGAAGGGCCTGGTGGGATATGGCGCGCAGGTCCGGCTGGGGGGCTCGGTCGACGGCGATCCAGAACAGGCGGTCCGTCTGGAACTCGGACATTTCCAAGGCTTCTGCCAGTGCGTAGAGCTTCTGGTCCGTCCACTCCCTGACCCTGCCGCGCTCCCAGTTTCCGTAGGCGCGGGCGCCGATCGACAAGCGTTCAGCGATGTCTTCCTGGCGCAGCCCGAGGTGCTCGCGCCGGCCCTTGAGAAGGCGTTGCAGGCGCCTGCCGTGCATCTCCGTGACAAGAGCCGCTTCGGTGTCTTCCGGCTCGGCCTCTGCGTCCGTGCCGGGGGGCGATCCGGCGTCGCCTTGCGGCGCGGGACTGGGCAACGTGGGCAACCGCGTTCCGGGCACGGTGTGGGCCGTGCGGTCACGAAGCGCGCTGGCCCCTCGCACATACGGGCGCCAGCTCAGCACATTATTCGCCATCACGAACCCGCCCTTCGCAGCCTTCTACCCACACCAGGATTTCATGAGCGGCGCGTCGCACTCTGAACATCAAATATCGCAACGAGGACACTGGACCTCAATTTCGCTGGTGGACCTCCGTGGGTCCGAAATCCGTAATGCCGAAAGCCCGGTCAGTCGGCTTTCGACTGACCGGGCCGCTCCCAGGAGCCAAGGGCTGGCGCCGGGGGAGGGGTTAGTGGTGGTTGAGGACCATGTCGTGCCGCACCCAGCCCCAGCCCTTCAGGCCGGTACGGGAGGAAAGGATCTTGCCGTAGTACCAGCCCCCGCGCGTGCAGGTGATGTTGAGCCGGTCGTTCTCGTACAGCGACCCACGCGAGGCGTAGCTCGTGGAGGGGCCCTTGCGCAGGTTGGCGCCGTTGACGTCGATCCACGCCCAGAAGTTCGGGCCGTTCTCCGTGCACCGGGCGGGCGGACGCGAGGCTGCGGAAGCGGCCTGTGCCTCCACGCTGGCTACGCCGCCCAGGAGCGACAGAGCCAGGGCGCCAACGGAAAGCCGGCGAAGGGTCTTCGAGCGTGTGGGGGTCTTGGCGTGCATCGAGGCGTTGCGCATTGTCATGAAGCCCTCTCTACTCAAGCTAGGCGCCGGGAATCGGAGGGTGACAAGGGTGCAGACGTATCCGAGATTCCTGGACCTCGCAGAGCGACGTATCCCTCTGAATGGCATGCAGAGTTGACCAAGGAGTCCCGATGGCGCGCAACGCCGAGACGGTGAATGTGGGGCAGGATTTCGCTAGCTGAAAAATAGCGGGGTGTCCTTTTCAGCCTCTGAAATCTGAGCCGGACGGGGCAGCTCGTCCTGCTTGCCGGGCCCAGGGCGTCTTTGCGTCGGGGAGAGGGCGGGGCAGGGGCTCACGGGACGCGACGCAGCGTGATGCTTTGGGCGTCGGTGAGGATGCGGCTCGTGCAGGCAGGGGCAGCAGCACCTTCTGTCATGAGAACGGCAGCGTCCCGGCGGATCGGGGGAGACCGCCGGGACGTAACCCCAGACTACGCAGAACCGTTGACCCGCGGGTGGGGAACGCAGACATGCGCCGCCGTCGTCCACGAACACCGCTGCCTGAGCCGCCGGTTCTTGGCCACTTCTGTCTCAGCAGCCTCAAATTCTCCATCCAGTGGACTCTTCGACGCAGCTCCTCCGCTGCCCGGATACAGGGCGGGCTCTCAGGCCCGGCCGACTGACGAAGGAGAAAGCGATGACCGAGACGAGGACCGACCACGCCACGCACACGGAGACGATCACGGTGGGGGCGGCGTGCCGGCCGGGCACCGAGCCTCCGTGCGCCGATGGGCACGATGTCCACAGGCGCGGGCAGCGCGTGTGCGCGGCCGTGGTCGACGGCGCTGGCCATGGTGCAGCAGTCGTCCGCTACGCCCAGGTGACGCCGCCGGTGATCACCCATATCGGCACGGTCATGGGCGGGCTGGCCGCGCTGACCACCGCCGGACAGATGGCCCACGCCTACGACGTCCCGCCGCACGCCTCCGCCATCTACGCCCGCATGGAGCCAGGCCAGCCCAGCACGATCCACTGGCTCGGCGACTGCCGCGCCTACACCTGGCAGGACAGCGTGCTCACGCAGTGGAGCACCGACCAGACGATGGGGGAATGGATCCGACAGCGCAACGGCGGCAGACCGGTAGAGATCGCCGAGGACCACGACAACTGGTCACGGACCGGGCTCGCCCAGGCAGGCGCGGCCATGTGCCGCGAGACCCAGATCCCGGAACACGTCCGTCTGGTACTGCTGGTGACCGACGGCATCGCGGACCAGGTGAACCAGGAGACCATGGAGGCACTGTGCCGCGCACACGAGACGGATCCGCAGGCCCTGGCCGACGCACTGACCGCCGCCGCGGAAACCGACACAGACGGCTGCCGCGACGACGCCACGGTCGTCGCCCTGCTGCGGCGTGACGCCTGACGACCGACGGCATGCGATGAGCCGAGCGGGCGCAGCGGACACGGTATAGCCGGTTTCCTGCAGCGGCCGTGGTGGATAACCGATGATGTTGACCACCAGCTGAACAGGCTTCGGTGGAGCGGCGAAAGGGGCAGTCATGCAGGCCCATGTGGCAGGCGAGCGGGTGACGGGGCGGGCGTGGACTGTACGTCTGGATTCTGCGGGGCGCGGCGTGGCGGCGGTGAAGGTCACCTGCAGCCGTGCTGCTTGCCCGCCGAAGCGTCTGGACTCTGCCGCCCTGGGGCGGGCCTTCGCCGCTGCCCATCTCAAGGCTCACCTGCGGGCTGCTGGGGGACCGCGGTGCGAGGCATCGTGTGTGTGCTGTGCGGAAGGGTGTCAGGCACATTCCGAGCAGTCCGGGCACGGACCCGCAGGCGCGACCGGGCGATCCGGAGGGGGAGTGGTGCTGGCCGTGATCACCGATCCGATGGGGCGCTGGTGGCGGGCTTGGGAGTGCTGTTCACACTGTGCGGCAGCCCATCCCGGCGCCCGCGTAGTGGCCACCGCTTCCGCCGTACCGGCATGCCCTGACACCGGCGTGGACGAACCGCGCTCACCTGCGGCCGGCAACGGGGCGGGAGCACCAGTCTTCTCCGCCGCCGCACCGGCTGCTCCTGGAGGGAACGCGCCCGGCGGGGAACGGCTGCCCGCGCCCAGGCCGCGCCGGCCCAAGCGCTCGGGGAAGCTCGCCCAACGCGTGGTGCCGAAGGACCTGCAGCCGACGGCACTGCGCGAGGAACTCATCGAGCTCGGTGACGCGTTCCGTGCCTACCAACGCTCCAGCGAGCCGGACTTGCAACTGCTGGCCAGCCTGCACGACCGCAAGGCACTCGCCTTCACCACCTGGGCGCAGGTGACGGGCGACGGGAGCCTGCACGCCGAGGCACGGCGCGCCGAGCAGGCAGCAGTCACCACCCGCCTTCAGCATGAGCAGCGCGCCGGCCAGGCAGGCGAAGGGGGTGTCGCACGTGTGCTGACAGCGCCGACTCAGTGGGAACACGCACGCGCCGTGCTCGCCTACGCCCGAGACCACGCGCCGGTCCCGGGCCCGGAGGGCCGTCTGCTGGTGCTCTTGCTGACGTTGCGCACCGCACGCAGCGGCAGCGGCAACCTCACCGGTCAGGACCTGAACGGCTGGCCGCTGGGCGACGCGGAGCAGGCCCTGCAGGAGCTCGTCGACACCGGGTGGCTCCGACTGCCCGGGACCGTTGCAGATCTGCTGGCCTCCGGCTCCGGCAACCCCACTCATATCACTGTGCCCTCGCTCCTCCCCCACGACGACGGCCGCGGACCCCTCGGCTTCGGGAAAGCGATGCGGCCCAGGCTGTCCGGATGGGCACAGAAGGCCGTGGGAGAGCGCAAGCTGCGCAAGAAGAAACTGCCCGCCGCAGCGCGGCTGCTCGCCCTTGCCTGCGCGGCGCACAGCAGCACCAACGGGCGGCTGGGGTCCTCCGGCCACGGCCTTGAGGCCGAGACGCTGGCCGGGCTGAGCGCCGTCGAGGCCACCGAACTCGGCATGCTGCTGGAGCAGTTGAGTGCCGCTGAGTGGCTCACAGACGCCTCGATGACCGACACACACGTCACGGGCCAGCTGGGCGAAGGGGCCCTGGCCTTCAGCTGCCCCCTACCTGCCGAATGAGCGACCCGGACCTCATCGCCCGACGGCGCGCGCCCGGCGAGTGCCGTACGCATGCCACCGCGGCCGCGGTTCTACGCTGCCGCTGCGCGGACAGACACCGGCCGGCCCAGGCAACGAGGCGAGGAGTGCCCTGCATCCACGCCAACTGGGCGTGTGGCGGCGGTTCGTTCTGCACCCGAAGCCGCAGCGGAACGCGCGGACTCCGATCGCTTCGACCACGCCCCACGGCGCCGGGGCGCGGCCGGCTGGGTTGGTGCTGCCAGCGCCTCCGAGCCCTCCCGTATGCGGGCGTGCGGGATGCCGATGGCAGCGGCGGTGAAGGCTGATGCCTCGGGGCATCTGGGTATCAGAGGCCGAAGTCGGGCCAGACCCCGTAGGAGCAGGTCATTTCTGCGGGGTTCGGGTCTGGGGCAAGGCCCCAGTAGTAGCCGGGCGGGAGGCGATCAGCGAGAATCCCCGCCAGGTCGTAGCAGATGGCGTCGGCGCTCCAATCGGCGGGCGGAAACCATCCCGTGAGCTGGAACGACAGAGCAGCCAGGGCCAGTGCAAGCAGGCATGGCCTGGTGCTTGTCTCTCCGGGTTCGGGCATGGCCGAGATCGGTACGGTCAGGTAGGTGCCGGGGCACAGTGGGGGAAGGGCGGCGGCCTGCTCACTGCGGCGCGCGTACGTGCGGGCGGCCTCGTGGTTGATCCCCGCTGCGCCCCCGAGAACGCGCCAAGTCAGGTCGACGCCCTGGGAATAGGCATGCGATAGGTCCCGGTCCCTGGCTGCTTTCGCCATCGTCAGGGTCTCCTTGTGCCTGGCGAGGCGGGCCTCCCAGTGCTCCCGGGCCGTGGGTGCAGTGTCCATAGGGAAGATCCTCGCAAACTCTCTGTCTATTTTCTAGACGCCGTCGAGTCCGCGTGCCACGCCCGATGTTCAGAAGACAGATACCTCGGGAGGTTTCCATGCACCTCCGTGGAAAATCCGTGCACTACTGGCGACAGGCCCAAGGGGCCACCCGCGATTCGAAGTGGCGGCACCGCCTTGAGCCCGGCTCCCCCTGGACCGTAGCCGGCGCCCTCGTCATCGATCTCGTGTCACAGGGGTGACTCGGCCCTACGCCGACTGGCTCCGCCCCGCGGAAACACTGAACTCAACACGAGGCCTGGCGCCGACCACCGCCGCCAGGCGCCGACACCACCTCGCCCGCGGGCCGAGGTCTGTCCTCCCTCAGATCGCCAGCGCCGCGCGCACCATGCTCCACATCACGCGTTCGGCCGCCGCCTCCTCATCCTCGTCGACCTCGACGCTCTCCCAGCCCGCGGCATACCGCAGCACGTTGGACAGCGTCTCGTGGTCGGCGGCGCCGAGCGGCCCCTCGAAGGGCGAGTGCAGGACCGGCGACAGCGTCTGCCGCACCCAGCGGGCGACGGCGGCCTCGTCCCCCTCGGGCATCCACGAGTAGTGGGGCACTCGCCCGAGTTCGCCCAGCGCCTCCGTGAGTGCCTCGAACTCCGGGCCGGGACGCAGGCCGGCCGCGCGGTCGAGTGCGTCGGCGAATGCGGCGAGCAGCGCGAGGTCCGCTTCGGCCACCTCAAGGGTGGTCAAATGCACTACGTGCCCACCGTCGGGCCCCGTCAGCAGCAGCACGTTGGGCGTGGGCGGGTACTCCTCCACCATCCCGCCCACGAACTCCCTGGTCCCCTCGGGCAGCGCGTTGCGCACCCGCCAGTACGCCTCCTCGACGTCCTCGATCGGCGCGCCGGGGATCGGCACCCCCTCAAGACCCATGACATCCACCAGCTCCCCGTCAGGGGCCAAGACCAGGACGTTTCGCAGCCTCAGGAGCAGCCCGGCCAGTTGGAACAGGCCGGCCAGGGCGTCCTGCACGAGGGGCAACAGCAGGGTACGGGCGGGGGCGAGGTGTGCCGGCGGCGCCTGCTGGCCGCCGGCTCGGGTGCGGTCGTTCGCCCGCATCGCCTCGGTGTACCGCATGCCGGTGGCCCGGCTCTGCTCTCGGATCTCCCGCGCACGCTTCCGCGGCTTCCTGGGCTGGCTCGTAGACATGTCCGACTCCGTACGGCAGCGCGTCCCACGCACACGCTGCTTGGAAGGCAGGCGCGTTCGGGTGTGCGATGCGTCGAAGGACGGCTTGGCTACCAACGAGGACTCCGGCGTGAGCGGAGGACCTCTTCAGCGGTCGGCGGTCGCGGCCACCTGCACGGCAGGATACCCGGCCCGGCATCGGCACGGCCCGTCCTTCTGGGAGCTCCAAGGCTGTAGACGCGAGGTGCAGGAGGGCGTCTGGGCTCCGGCGGTCGAGCAAGGGTCAACTGCTCGTGCTGGTCCAGTCGACGACGGCGCGCATCAGCTCCGCCTTGGTCAGGCCGGTGGCTTCCTGCAGCTTCTGGAGCCGTTGCTGCAACGGAATCTCGATGGGGGAGTCGGCGGCCGCGGCAGAGGGCCCCGGCGCCTCCCCCGCGAGGTGTGTGACGGGCTCGGCGGCGGTCTGCGCCACCACGCCCGGCAGGGTTGTTGTGGTGAGCGTTTGCAGCAGGGCGTGGGCGTACCCGCTGGTGGCCGTGGCGATGTCGGCAAGGGCCCTGCCGTCGGCTCCGGGCATGCCTGGCGGCACCGGGGCGGCCGGGTGTTCAGGGGGCAGCGGGAGCATCGGCAGGGACGGTCTGGGGGAGCGCTGCCAGCGGTTGTAGGCGGTCTCGGCCGAGATCACGGGCGGGTGCGGATACCTGCCGGGCTGGTAGTGGGGGTGGAGGCTGGGGTGCTCGGGGTCCTGCATGCCGGCGAAGAAGTCGTGCGCGGCTCTGCCTCGGAGGGCGAGCAGGGCCAGGGGCATGGTGTCGAGGCACCGGGCGGTCTGGAGCAGGGCGGTGGCGGCGTGCTTGCACACCGCGGTGCGGCTGGAGCAGCCGCACACGACGTGGCACTGGTCGAGCTTCGGCAGCAGATGGATCCCGCAGCGGGCGCCGGTGCCAACGAGCTCGCTCAGGACCTCTTCGGCCGGCAGTCGGGCGAGTCGGGCGGCGAGGGGACGGGTGATCGTCGTCAGGTCGTGCCACTGCGCGTGGTCCAGGGCCGGGATGGCGACGGTGGGGGCGGGCCGGGGCTTGTAGGGGGAGGGGGCGTTGGTGTCCGCCTCGATCCAGCAGCGGATCGTGCCGACTTCGAGCAGGAGGCTGGTCACGGTCGCGGTGCGCGCGTACGGACGGGCGCGGCCGAGTGGGCCGGAGAGGGCCTTGGAGGCGCCCTTGGTGCGGGGCGCGAGGGCGTCCAGCCAGAGGCGGCCGCCGAGCCGTTCGCACAATTCGCCCTCCGGCAGCGGGCCGGGTGCGAAGCGGATCTGGTAGCCGCCCTTGTCGGGGAGGGTCATCGGGGACTCCGGAGCGTGATCAGGTCGAGCAGCTGGTCATTGTCCAGTTCCGTCAGGCCGCGGTCGATGCTGGTCAAGACGGTGTCGGCGAGGTCCTTCTTCGTGGCCAGGAGGTCCACGATCCGCTCCTCGACGGTCCCTTCGCTGATCAGACGATGCACCTGGACGGGGTGCGGGGAGCCGATCCGGTAAGCCCGGTCGGCGGCCTGCTCCATGACCGCCGGGTTCCACCACTGGTCAAGGAAGACCACGTGGCTGGCGCGGGTCAGTGTCAGGCCGGTGCCGGCGGCCCTCAGGGACAACAGGAAGACCGGAAAGGCCCCTTGCTGGAAGTCGTCGACGAGAGCGGAACGGCGGGCGACCGGGGTCCCGCCGTGCAGCATCCGGTGGTCGATGTCCTGCTCCCTCAGCCGGGCGGAGACCAAGCGGGCCAGCTCTGTGTACTGCGTGAACGCCAGAACTGCCTGCTGCTCGGCCAGCATGACGCCCAGCAGATCGTCGAACAGATCCAATTTCCCCGAACGGCCTGTGAGCTTGGTCGGGTTGGTCTCCTTGAGGTACTGCGCGGGGTGGTTGCAGATCTGCCGCAGCGAGGTCAGCAGCTTGAGGACCAGGCCGCGCCGGGCGATACCCTCGGTGGCCTGGATCTGCTGCATCGACTCGCGGACCACCGCCGTGTACAGCACCGCCTGCTCCCGGCTCAGGGGAGCGTACTGAGTGGTGTCGGTCTTGGGCGGCAGCTCGGGTGCGATGCCCGGGTCGGTCTTGCGCCGGCGCAGCACGAAGGGGCGGATCAGGGCGGTGAGCCGGGCTGCGGCGACCGGGTCGCGGTCCGTCTCGATCGGCCGGGCCAGCCGGGTCCGGAACGTCTTCAGGGGCCCGAGGAGGCCGGGGTTGGCCCAGTCCATCAGGGACCACAGCTCGGTCAGATTGTTCTCCACGGGGGTGCCGGTGAGCGCGACGCGGGCGCGGGAGGGGATCTGACGCAGAGCGCGGGCAGTGGAGGAGGCGGAGTTCTTCACGTGCTGGGCCTCGTCCAGGGCGACCAGCGACCAGTCGGTCTGGGCCAGGCGGGCGGCATCCAGCCGGGCGGTGCCGTAGGTGGTCAGCACGAACGCGTCCTGCCCGAGACCTTCCAGGGTGCGGCCGGGCCCGTGGAAGCGCCGCACGCTCGTGGCGGGGGCGAACCGGCTCACCTCGCGCTCCCAGGTGCCCAGCAGGCTGGCGGGGCACACCACCAGCGTCGGCCCGCGCGAGGCCGGGGTTTCCTGCCGGGTGAGGTGGAGCGCGATCAGAGTGATCGTCTTGCCCAGGCCCATGTCGTCGGCAAGGCAGCAGCCAAGTCCCTGTGAGGTGAGCTGCCGCATCCAGGAGAGAGCACCGTGCTGGTAGTGCCGCAGCGTGCCGGCCAGCGCCTCGGGAGCCGGCGCCTCAGGGGCCGGCGTGGTCAGCGCGGTGCGCAAGGAGGCCAGCCACCCCTCCGGCTCGACCGCGATCGTCTCGCCGCCGAAGTCGGCCTGCCCAGTCAAGGCCGCGGCGATAGCGTCCCCGGCCGGCAACTGCGCGATCTGCCGCGCGCGGGCCTTGCGCAGCAGGGCTGCGTCCACCCGCACCCACCGGTCCCGCAACCGTACGAACGGGCGCTTGGCCTCGGCCAGCCGGTCCATCTCCGCAGGAGTCAGTTCCTCGCCGTCACCTAGCGCGGCCTGCCAGCGGAAGGCAAACAGCGCGCCCGGACCCAGATACCCAGACGAGACGGAACCCGGCGTCCTCGAGCCCACCACGGCCCGCACCGTCAGGGAGCGCACCAGATCCCGGGGCCAGTGCACCTCGCAGCCCGCCGCCGCAAGGTCACTCACTGCCTCCCCGAGCAGGTCCTCGACCTCCTTCTCCTCCAGCTCCAACGCCCCCGGCACATCCGCCTCCAGCAGCCGCGCCAGCGGCGGCCAGGCACGCGCGGCGCCGCGCAGCGCCACCATCGTGCCCATCTGCCGGGCGGCGTCCGAGGACCCGGGCGGCGCGGGCCGACGCCACAACGCCCCGGCGTCCACCAGGTCCTGGGGCGGTTCGACGTCCTGCACCTGCACCACGGCCCGCACCCCGCTGGCCCCCTCCTCGCCGATCTGCAGCCGCAGCGAGATCCGCACCCCGACCACAGCACCGGCCGGCCGCGAGCCCGCCTCCAGGACCAGGTGCGGGACGTGCTGCGGCTCCCGGGCCGCGAACACGCCGGAGACGCCGGGCAAACGCTCCGCGCTCGCGGTACGCGCCAGGGCGTCAGCGACCGCTTCGAGGAACGCCTGGACGAGGAACGAGGCCTTCGGGAGCCTCGGCGGGTAGGCGTGTGTGCTGAACGGAAGAGCGCGGGCCTGCGGGGGCATCGCGGCAACGAGCGCACGCAGCTGCTCGTGCTCGTCCGGAGAGTCCGCTGCGGTGCGCCAGGTATCGAAGCCGGAGACCGTGATGTCCGGGCGCATCCGGCCGCGGGACAACAGCTGGAGCGCGAACAACCCGACGGCACCCCAGAACTGGCAGCTCTCCTCGCCCTTTCCGTCGACACGACTGCGGGCCAGCACCGGCACCGCCGCGTCGACCGGCATCCACCAGTACGGCACGCGCACGGTGCGGACTCCACCCTGCTGCGCCCGCACCACCGTCGTCTCCCCCTCCCCGAGCACCGCACCGTCGGGGACCTCAACCTTCTCGGGCGGGCCCATCGTGCCCCAGGGCCTCCAGAAGACGATCCGGCCTTGCCGGGGAGGGTCGCAGAGATCGGGCACGGCCACGTAGTCGGTCAGGCTGTGGCGGCGCACGATCGGCGAGCTCCTCTCACACATGCCGCCCCGCACACCGAGACGGCAAACACGCGCGATTGTGCCTGGTACACACACCGCTAGCGCAGATCACGCGAGAAGCAACCCGAATGAGTGAATTCTGCCGATCCTGCGGGCTACTTCACCGCTCGCGGCGCTCTTGCGACGGTCGGCCCGTCCCCCAGCACATAGCCTCGGCCGTCTACAGGGCAACGAGGCAGGACACGCCACTGAGCAGCGGCTTGCCCTTCGCCGATCGGCGATGAGGCCGACATCAGGGCGCCGGTCCGCCGTCCGACATGCCGGCGCGCCACGCCGCCGGGAGACCCATCGCCCAGCTTTCCGGTCTACCTGCCGTCCACCAGCATGATGTCCCGCACGATGAGGCGGGCCAGCCGGTCGTCGCCCCACCCGGTGGTGCGCAGCAGCGCCTCACCGGTCCGCATTGCCAGCAGGATGCTCCGGTCCGCCGTGCGGCCTGTGTCCGCCGAGCCGGCACGCTCCAGCACGCCGCGATGGACGGCGTTCGCGTGGACGGTCCGGCCCAACTCCTCTTCACCGAGTCGCTGTTGAGCATGCCGGCGCCGTCCATCAGGGTGTGCTCGGACCGCAGAGCGGCGCATACCAACGCCTCCTGACCGGGCCGCAGCAGCTCCATTTCCGTCCTCAGACGCTGCGCCAACCCGGTGACCGTCCGCAGCGACCAGCCGAAGGCCGGGGTCACGGACATGCCGATCAACTTGCCGGTGATGCCGTTCTTGATTTGGCCGCCCACCCACGCGGAGATGCCAGTGAAGTGGCCCAGAAGGCCGCCCCGCAACGCCCGGTCGACGCTCGGGTGGTCGCCCTGCGCGAGCGCCTCGCGGACTGCGCCGATGGGCATCCCGTGGTCTTGCACGAGGAGGTCCAAGCCCCACACCCCGCTGCCCTAGCGCCGCTGGCGGCGGACCGTCGCTTCCTCCAGGAGGACGGACAGGGCATCGAGTCACGGTGGGCGGGCCGGGGCCTTCGGTCAGGGGTCGGAACACCGCGACGACCTCGCCCATGAACACCGCGTCATCGTCCAGCCGGATCGGCGACCGCAGATGACCTTGCCCTCAACCGAAAAGACCCGTTTGCAGAGTTCGGGCTGATCGGATCGGCCACCACCTGAACGGGGATCTCACTCCCGCCCACTGCACGACCACGCCCGCACAAGCGCGCTCACGCGTGTGTGCAGAGAACCGAGAGGCCCTTGCATGCGCTCGCCTCCGCAGCACCCTCGGGCACCGGCGAGACCAGGTGCGGCGCCGCAGCTAATTTGGCTATCGTCTGAAGTGGCAAAAGGAGGCCAGAGTGTGGATCGTAAGTGAGCGTGTGGGTATCGCAGACCTCCGTCTGGAGACCCGGGTCGTACACCGGCCCTCCGGGCCTCTCCGGCATGACTTCCAGCGCTTGTCCTGCAGCGACGGCCCTGACGACGGCATCCACGTCCCGGGACACAAGCGCAGAGTGCGCCACGACCACTCACTCGCAAGGGGGGAGCGGTGGTGCACCGACTGCTTTCCTGAGAAGGCGAAGGACGCCTGATCTCGTCGGCGGAAGCCAGCCCATGAGGCATATCGCGTCTGGTGACCTCTCCCGCTGTCCGCCGCCGCGGCCAATGCAGGCGAAGCCCGTGCTGCGCGCCGCTGGTGCCGTGCTGCGCCCGTCCGGCCGACGGCAGGAAGGATGGTGCGGCAGGTGAGGTCGGACCGCCTATGGTGCGTGCGGCCACCGCACACGCGGAGGAACTGCGGGCCGGAGCAGAACTGCAACACCGCTTCACGACGTATGCCGACCGGTACCGGCAGGCGGTCGACTCCGGCGACGTCGAGGTGCTCGCCCGGACCTGTCCTGACAAACACGGCCGGTGGGGGAGAGCCTGCCTGCTTGATGCCGACCACGACGCCGCAACGAGCGGCCTGCACTGGGGACTGACACCCAGCGGCGACCCGATCGCATGGGTCGGCAGCGCCCTCGACAACGACTGAACACCAGGCCGGGCCCGCAGCCCGGACCTACGTCGGCCTACGCCGCGCCGCTGGTCAGGCGGCCGGCCAGCGAAGATGCAGCCGTCATCAACGCGCTCTTGGACATCCTCGGCACCACGGTGAACCTGCGCGAGCACGGGCAAGCCCAAGGGCCCCGCCGTTCAACGAGGAACCCAAGCACAACACCGAACCCACCCACGCCAGCCACCGACCTGCGCCACCCGCAACCTCAGCTATTCCAACCTCGCCTGACACTCAGCGCATGCCTCACTGCAAGGACAGTGGACGACGAGTGCCCACCAGCGTGAATACGCGCCATGGGTAAAGCCCCCTGGTGCTGGCTTCGCGGTGCTTTTCTAAGGTGAGAGACCACATATGGAGGGGTTCCCGTGTCAGACCAGAAGAACGCCGCAGCTCAAGCAAGCACCGACACCGCACTCACCGCGGAGGAACGGGCAGCCCAGTGGCAGGTCTTCGGAGAGCGGACGATCTACAAGAACCGATGGGTCACCGTGGCTCTGGCCGACATCCGGACCCCTGACGGCGTCCGGTTCGAACACCACAAGGTGTACCTCCCCCAGGCTGCGATGGTCGCCATGATCGACGACCAGGACCGCGTCCTCATGATGTGGCGCCACCGGTTCGTCCCCGACCTCTGGAACTACGAACTACCCGGCGGCCTGCTCGACGCCGGCGAGGACCCCGCCGTCGCCGCGGCCCGCGAGGTCATCGAGGAGACCGGCTACCGCACCACGGGCACCCTTGAGCGCGTCGTCGCCTTCGAGCCGATGATCGGAACGGTGGCGTCGCAACACTTCGTCTTCATCGCCCGCGGTGTCGAGAAGGTCGGCGAGCCCACCGAGAAGAACGAGGCGGCCCACATGAAGTGGGTCCCGCTCGACGACGTCCTCGGTCTGATCGCCGCCGGCAAGATCCGCAACAGCGGCACCCTGGTCGCCGTGCTGCACCTGCTCGCCGCACGCAACCGCGCCTAAGCGGCGGTCGCGGCCAGCACGTCAGTGATACGCCGACGCTGGCGCACCGAGCTGGTCATCGACGCCAGGTCCTGCGCCCGCAGGGCCTGACGTCGCGCTTCCTCCCGCTCCCCACGCCGCGCCAGCACCACCGCCAAGTCGCAACGCACCCCGGCCTCCGCTCGGGTGAAACCATTCAGGTCCAGCGACGCCAGCGATGCTGTCAGATCCGTGAGCGCCTCGTCGGCTCCGAGCGTTGCCAGGACGTTCCCGCGCCACCTGCTCAGGTGAGCGCCCGCCAGGAACAGGAACGGCAGTGACGGGTCGGCCGGGTCGTTCGGCCGGACCGCCTCTGCTCGATCCATCCCGTTGCGACACTGCGTCTCGTGCCCGGCCACGGCATGTGCCTCTGCCTCCGCCGCGAACAGCCAGGACTCCATCAAGGGCGGCAGGCTCCGGCCGGCGCTCTCCCGCGCGAACCGCACCTGCTCCACAGCCTTCGCTGACTCGCCCAACTCCAGCAGCACATAGGCCTGCTGCCCCATCGTGTGCGCCACCAGTGCCGCTGACCCCGACTCCCGTGCCGCGGCCTTCGCCGTCTCATGCAGCTCCCACGACCGGCGGTACAGCCCCAGGTCCAGGGCCTGCCACCCGGCCAGTGTCGATGCCTCGGTCAGCACGGCCGCAAGCGCGGTCCGGGCGTTGGGAGAGGTGCTCCGGTGCAGCAGGTTCCCCATCTGGTTGATCTGCTCTCCCAGCGGTGGGAGCAACGTTCCCGCGCCGAGCTGCCGGTCCATGCGCCGCATGGAGTCCACCTGGACCGCAAAGAGCTCAGCCACGGTGGCATCTGCGGACGTAGCTGCCTGCAGTTCTCGCCTGAGCGCAACCGCTTCTTCCCCCTCAGCCGCGGAGGGCACCGGAACCGGGAGTTCGACCCTGTGCGGGGCTACCTCGGCATCGGAGGATTCCCACCTTCGTGGCGCCAAGCCCAGCATGGCCCCGGGAATGCCCAACCCGTCCGCGATCCGCTCCACCACGGACATCTGGGTGAGCGTCCGCCTCCCCGCGATCACATCCGAGACACGGCTTGGCGTCAGGTCGCACTGCCGGGCAACTCGCGACGGGTAGATGCCCGCGCGGCGCGCCAGCTCGAAGATGCGCCCGAAGTCCCGGGCGCGGCACGCGTCCAGCAGCTCCGGGTCCTTGAAAAACCAGGTCGGAAGCTGACGACACCCTTCAACTGCGGTCATTGGTAATGCTCCTGGCGCCCGAACAGTCCTACCCGGGAGTTTACCCACCTGGAGAACCCCGCTGGGCCTTATCACCAACCTCCCTGCTTCGGAAGCTGAATGCAGCACTCCACATCAGTTCGATTTTAGGGGAACACGATGGGCGACCGCCTCCACCACACAGTCGCCGCACCGGCGCGCGACGAGGCTACCTCTCCGGCCTTTGGCGATGCCGTCGACCGTAGGCGGGTCGGGCGTCGTTCGGCCGGTCACCCGGGCCGCTCCGAGCGATTGCCTTGCCGCAAGGCGCGGAAGGTCCGCCATGCCGTTGGGTGGTACGGCTCAGAGGGCAAGTCTGTAGCTGAGCACGTACGAGGCGGAATCCATGATGGTCTCCTGCACTTCGACGGGCAGGTCGTCGCCGTCGTAGACCGTCCGGTACGCGTGGATGACGAAGCGTGCAGGGGGGATGGCCAGCTGTATGGCCTCCTCGCTTGTCGGCAGGCGGCAGCGAACGGACTCATCAGCCGAGACCGGAGCTCGCCCCAGGCGAGCGAGAGTCCTGTGGAGCCTTTCAAGGTTGATTTCGCCACCCGCGAGCGCGTCCGCGGCGACAAGGTCGTAGGGCAGGTAGGTGTGCACGGACCTGACTGGCCGGCCATTTTGGAGGAGCCGGCATGTGTGCCGGAGCGTCTTGCCATCCGGCCCCAAGCCAAGAGCACGGGCGACGTGTACCGGCGGCTGCATCTTGCGACTCACGGCGACCTCGTCGACGTCCAGGGCCTCGGAAACGCGCGTCACCCAGGGGATGGACCCGACGTCGCCGCCGTACTGCAGAAGCTCGCGATCGCGCGCGTAGTTCCCCGCCCCCTGCCGCCCTTCGATGACTCCCTCGACCTTGAGCAGGTCGAGGGCCTTACGGAGGGTCATCAGCGAGACACCGTACTGCTCAGCCAATTCCGGCTCCGCGGGGAGTCGCACGTCGGCGTCGTACTCGCCTTCCCGAATCGCCTTCCTGAGTTTTTCAAGGACGCGCTGGTACTTGGGCTGGGCGCCGGCACCCCGCGGCTCGGTCATGTGTCTCCTCTGGCTGCTCCGTAGCTACCTGATCGTACGGACTGCCGTACCGGGCGCACGCATCCACGCCTCCTTGCGCACCCGAAGCCACGCATCAAGATATCTTTCTCCTTGAGTCGTATATCTTTCATCTTGATTCATCTATCTTGATGCGCTTCACTGTTCCTCGTCACTGGCTCTGCCGGAGGTCCCGGCTCACCCGCTTCGGCGGGAGGGACGTGACAGGCAAGAGCCGCTCCCGGGCCCTCGGCAGCACCACTACCGAGACGGCCAACGGGGTCCATCAACCGACCGGAGGCCTCCGGCAATCGGAGGCCGAAGGCAGCGACGTTCCTTGAAATCCACCAATGAAAGGACCCGGGCCGGAACCCGGGAGGTCATGCAGGGACACCAGAGACCCCTGGACCTACGCGCCTCACAGGGCGCCGGCGAACCGCTGTCACGGGCGGAGCACACAGCACTGGAAACCGCATGGCCAGCTAACAGCCGCCCACGACGAGCCCCGATCACACCGGACCGGTGTCGGGAGGAGGGGCCCATGCGCACACCCGGCGGGCACCCCGACTCCCGCAAAAGTCGAGCACGCGCGGTGGAAGAGACCGCGCCACCACACCTTTTGCAGCCCCGCGCTGCCCTCACTCCCACCGCCCACCCTCCGGCGACGCGGTGAGAGGTGGAGAGCGCGGAGGAACCCACACGCGCCACCCAAGGGACCTCGCCGCCTGGCGTGGTCCGCACCTGCTCGAGGAGAACCATGAACAGCACGACCCGAATGGCCATGGCTGTGACCGCAGCCGTCGGAGCCCTCGCACTTGCCGCCACCAGCGCCGAAGCCGCCATCCCCAACCCGGATCCCACCGGCACTCACACCGGGCGGCGCATCAACCCCACCACCGGCCAGTCGGAAACCGCGAGGGTCACCGACTACCCCGACATCACCATCCGCCCCAACAACACAAACTCGTCGCTGACGCTCGCGCCGGCCCCCGGCACCGGCGGCCTCTACCTCCGCAGCGCAGGCGGTGCGATCAAGGGCCTCATGGGCGAGGGCGACCGGGCCCGTTTCATCGCCTGCCACCCCTCAAACCCCAACCTGGCCCTGGTGGAGCAGATCACCAGCGGGCACGGCGGGTTCGGCGCGTACAAGGGCTACGTCAAGGTCAGCGCAACCTCGGCGCCGCGCAGTCTCCCCTGCGGCTGACCAACTCCAAGACACCAGCCGACCGTGCACCTCAAGGCCACCCTGGACTGAGATTGCCAGCTCCAGGGCGGCCACCACGGGCACCGGACACCCCGTTGCCCGTCAACCGCTTCATGGCCACCGGGCCCCGCTGCGCCCATCGCATCGAAGCCGGAACCGAGACCGCACAGTTCGCTACAGCACCTGACTTGAACCGCACAACACATCACTGCTGGAGGAACCATGGATTGGCGTCACCGCGCCGCTTGCCGCGAGGACGACCCCGAGCTCTTCTTCCCCATCGGCAACACCGGTCCTGCACTGCTGCAGATCGAGGAAGCCAAGGCCGTCTGCCGCCGCTGCCCCGTCATGGAGCAGTGCCTGCGGTGGGCGCTCGAATCCCGTCAGGAATCCGGCATCTGGGGCGGGATGAGCGAGGACGAGCGCTGCGCGATGAAGCGCCGCGCCGCCCGCAACCGGGCCCACAGCGCCAACGCCTGAACGCACGCCGTACGCCCCTGCACCGCTACGCCGCCCGGCGAGCGGACGCGGCATGGGCAACGGCCACCAGTGAGAAGAAGCAGTCCCGGGGCGCCTTTCCCCGGGACTGCCACACAGGCCCTGCATGACGAGGAGGAATCCTGTGAACAGCATCATGACATGTCCCTCTCCCCGCCGAAGCGACAACCCGGACCAGCCGTCCGCACTGCCGCCTGCTGGCGAGTTGACCAGGAGCACGCAACGCCAGCCCGTTCGGGTTGACTTGACCACCGACACATCGACCTCGTTCCACCACCTGGTTCGACAGCTCGTGCACGACGGCGATCTCCAGGCACGCCAGACCAACCACTGCAGCCACATCAGCGCGCTGCTGCACGAGATCGCCGACCACCTGTCCAGCCGCCGGCCGGGCGAGCGAATGACCAACGCCGACAGGTGGACCCTCGCATGTCACTTCGCTGGCACGGACAAAGGCCGGCGCCCCCTGCTGCGCCTGCTGCCACCAGCCCCGAGCGGGACTTCGCGGGGCGAATACGCCGCGAAACTGCGTGAGCGGGCCGCGCCCGCGAAGCCCGGCCGAACCTGAGCCCTTGAACGCTCGACTTCGCTGACGGCGAGCCTTGGCTTACACGCCCCACACCCATGGCCCTGGCCAGGAGCGCAACTCCCGGCCAGGGCCCAACCGCATCCTCACGAACCTGACCCCTGAGGAGCAGTAGTGCCCAAGCCTACCGACCAGTCCAGTTCGTCCTCGACAAAGTCTGACAAGAAGAGCATCGACCCGGCCGCGGCCGCCGCTGACTACCGCAAGCGCCTGCACGAGACCCGTCGCATCGCGCGAAAACGCCGCTCATAAACAAGACCCCCAAGATCAAGGCGCTGCCGAACTGGACCGCTGCGAACCATGCCGACCTGCGGCAATGGAACTCCGAACGGCGCCAGACGTACAGCGACCTGTCCAACGCGGCCGCGCACGAGACCGTCGACCAGCCGCTCGCAGAAACGCGACGCGGCCAATCTAAGGAGCCGCTGAGATGAACGATCAGCACCGCCCCCACCCGCCGGCGCCCGGCGAAACCGACGCCGAGCACAGCGATGTGCCTTCAGGCACCACGCCCCCTTCGGAAGCCGTCGAGCGGCAGCAGGTCATCAAGCTCACCGCCGAGGCCGTCGACCTCCTCCAGGACGCAATTGCTGCTGGCGAGGAAGGCGACGCCGAATGGCTCGGCGCGATGAACCAGGTCCAGGCGGCACGAGCTATGGGCATCTCCGACGAGGAAATCACTGCCGCGCGCCGCGCCGACGGCACTGTCTACCGCATTGCGTATCGCAATCGTGCCATGTCCATGTGGCCCTACCTGTCGAAGGCACGTGCCTTCGACGAGTGCACTAAGCGGGCGCGGCAAGAGCATCCCGATGCCGTCCTGGAGTGGGGCACCGCAGGCAAGGACGGCGAAGCTGACCCGCGGTCGCCCTGGCTGCTCTTCCGGCACAACGAGAACGGCGACCTGGTCGACACGGGATTCACCGTCACGCCGCTTCCGACCAAGCTCAGGCCCGTGTCCGACATGGCCTTCGCCGACGAACAGATCTGAACGACAAGGCCGTTCCACGGCCGCCCCGGTGCGGGCCGGGCCTTTCACAGGCCCGGCCCGCACCCATTCACCAAAGGAGCCGTGGGCGTGCCCACCACGAAGCAGTCCAAGCGGAAGGGGACCCAGCGCCGGCGTACGGAACCCGCGCCCGCACAGCAGATCCCCAATGCCTCCGCGTCAGCGCCGCCCGAGAATGCCGCCGAGCACCCGGAGAGGGCAGCCACGCGCGCAGCCGACATCATCGTGGCTGCCGAGACGGAGGCGTCCAGCCTCATCGAGCTGGGCGAGCAGGCGCAGGCTGAGGCGGAGCAACTGCTCGACGAGGCGAAACAGCGTGCCGAAACGCTGGTATCCGATGCCGAGCGGACAGCCAAGAGGCTTCTCGGCGAGGCCGAGGAAGCCGCCCAGCAGCGTCTCGCCCAGGGCGCTGATGAGGCCGAGCGTCTGGCGACCGAAGCCTGTAAGCAGGCAGAGGCCTTGAATGCCTCCGCCCAGCAGGCCTGGAGCGCGAGCCAGACCGATGCCGCCGTCATCACGGTCGACGCCTTTCGCACAGCGGCCGAAACCAGGGACAGGGCCAACACCGAGGCCGAACGCCACCTCGCATCGGTGCAAAAGGAAGCCGACCAGGTCCGCGCTGCGGCACGGCAGGAAGCGGATGAACTTCTCACCCAAGCCCGCGAAGAGGCGCAGGGCCTTCGAAGGGAAGCCGAGGCCCAGGCGGAGCGAAGCCGTAAAGACGCTGCCGACGCCGCACAACGCCTCCGGCAAGAAGCCCAGAGCGAGTCCGAGCGGCTTCGCGACGAAGCACAGAAGATCGTCGACGAAGCCAACCAGAAGATGGGCGCAGCAGCGGAATCCGCACAGCGCATGCGGGCCCGGGCCGAGGAGGACACCGAGCAACTTCGCCGGGAAACCGCGGAGGACATCCGGGGCCAAACCGAACGCGCCGACGCCGAAGCTCAGCGCATCATCGCCAAGGCCCAACGAGCGGCTGGCCAGCAGGAGAAGAAGGCCGAGAGAGTCCTCGAGGACGCCGAAGCCGAAGCTGAACGCCTCACCGTTGCCGCAGCCACGGCCGTCCAGGGAACGGAGACGAAGGCAGCCGCCCTCCTCGCGCAGGCGCAGGACCTCCAGAAGAAGGCAGATGAGCAGATCGCCATCGCCAAGGAGAACCACAAGGCGGCGGACGAGCGGTGGAAGGAAGTCCTCTCACGTACGAACCAACGACTGGAGCGCAAGAGGCGGATCAGGAAGGAGAGGGACGATCGCCGCGAGGAAGCGCGAAAGCGCCGCCGGGCTGTCAAGGAGGGCCGGACCACACTGAGGTCTCAACGGCCCAGGGCGAGTGCCTGGCTGCAGGAGCTGACGCGCAGCCAGGCCCGTCGGGTCCTGGTCGGCGGTCCAATCCTGGCACCCATGGCCGTGGCGTGGTGGTCCCAGACCGACTACGCACGTGAGGCGTTCGACTGGTGGACGATTTTCGCACTCGGATTCGCCGCGGCATGGGAGCTCAGCGCCGCCTTCACCGGCTGGATGTACCACCAGGCAAGGAAGGACGGCGACTCCGGAACCCTGTATCGCGTCATGACCTGGATCCTCGCCGGCGGGGCAGCGGCCATGAACTACGCCCACCACTGCGGCCCCGCCGGGGAGCCGACGCAACCGGCCGTCGCCTTTGCCACCATGTCCCTCGTCGGCATGGTGCTGTGGGAGATGTACGCCCGTCTGGTCCACCGCCAACACCTGCGCGAGCGAGGCCTGTTGCCCAAGCCCCGGCCGCGCATCGGCCTGATTCGCTGGGTCCGCTACCCGGACACCGCCTGGACGGCCTGGTCGATGATGATCACCGACAGCTCGCTGACCACCCTGGATGGAGCCTGGGCAGCAGCTGGCATCGCCATGGATGTGCGCGCCACAGAACACCGGCGGCGCGCCGCGCTGCGGTCTGCCCGACAGGCCTCTGCGGCTGCGGACCGTACCGCGGTCAAGGCCGGCCTGACGCTGAACCGCATCGTGATCCCCCGCCTTCCCAGCCACGACCTCACCCCTGCTGCGATCCCCGTCGTCCAACCGACCCTTGCGGAACTGGAACTTGAGTGGTTCACACAGACCGCACCGGGCCGGCGGGACGGTACACCCGGTACACCCGGCTCGTCCGGTACACCGGGCCGGCGGGACGGTACACCCGGTACACCCGGCTCGTCCGGTACACCGGCTCGGCGGGACGGTACACCCGGCACATCCGGTACACCCGGCTCGTCCGGTACACCGGCCCGGCGGGACGGTACACCCGGTACACCCGGTACACCCGGCTCGTCCGGTACACCGGCCCGGCGGGACGGTACACCCGGTACACCCGGTACACCCGGTACACCCGGCACATCCGGTACACCGGCCCGGCGGGACGGTACACCCGGTACACCCGGTACACCCGGCACATCCGGTACACCGGCCCGGCGGGACGGTACACCCGGTACACCCGGTACACCCGGCACATCCGGTACACCGGCCCGGCGGGACGGTACACCCGGTACACCCGGCACATCCGGTACACCGGCCCGGCGGGACGGTACGGGCCAGGGTGCCGGTGCGGGCGAGGACTCTGCGGACTTGGTACTGACACTAGTTGAGCAGGCCGCCGTGGACCGTCTCCGCGCAAAGAACCAAGACGTCAGCAAACGGAAGCTCGAGAAGGAGATCCGCGCTCACCACGGCTCGATCGGCTCTGACCGGGCCAAGCTGATCGCAGCGGTACTGAAGGGCTCGCCCGCAGGCGTCTGACAATGCGAATCCTGCCTGCCGGGGGCGGGTGGTGCGGGTATGCGTGCTTCGCAGCTTCGAGACTCCCATGCGGTCGGGGCTGCGGGGTACCTACCGCTACCCACCTCGCCCAAGGAGAAATAGCAGGTCAGAGGGATGGTAGGTAGTAGGTAGCCTTCGGTAGGCAGAGGTAGAGGCAGACCGCCCAGCCCAGCAGGGGAGAAGCGCCTGACGCGCTTCTCCACCTTCCCTCCCCGTAGCGCCAGTTGCGGGGAGGCGTTCTCGGATCCCGCCCGGTCGGGGCAGGCAGCCCCTTCGCGACCAGCCATCGTCCGCTGGCAGGACATTTCAGCGCGGCCGAAGCGCCGCTGCCTCTACCCCGTCCCCGCGTCTTTGGAGTCTCTATGCCCTGGAACCCCCTTGCCGCTGTGTTCTTGGTGCGCAAGCCGAACCACCAGTCGGAAGCAGTCGCCGACCGCTCCTCCGGCGGCGAGCCGACCGTCGGCCTGCAGCCGGAGGCTGTCGGACCCGACCCCCGGGCTCAGAGGAGCAAACCCGACCAGGATCAGGTCGACCACCCACTTCCCGTCGGCCGCAGCCCTCAGTCACAGCACGATCGGCCACTACCTCGCCTTGACCCCACCCGTCCCGAGCCGGACGAACGCAGAGCCCGGCTCCTCATGCTCGACAAGATCGCCCAATTCGGGTGGGAAAGGTGCAAGCCAGCATGACGCCCGATGAGGCACAGGCGCCGGACCGCGGTGTCGACGACGTCCTGACCACAATCGACGACGTCCTGGCATCCGTTGACCAGGAAGCCTCCACGACCTCGGTCGGCCAGGCCAAGTCCGATGAGCTGGGTGCGTCCTCGGATACTGGAAACATCACCGAAGCGGCTGCTGCACCCCGGGAGCGGGTCAACACGCCGGTCCCGACAGAGGCCGCACAGGCTCCCCAGACAAGGACCGGCCTTCCCCCGGGATGGTCGAACGACGGCTGGTGGCCGGAGCTCTTCGAGAGCCAGAACGCGGACCTGGATACGAACACCGGCCGGCTGAGGCGGCCCCTCTCCTTCGACCCGAACGCCGCGCTCATCCCGGCGGGACCTGCCCATGTCCCAGAGGTCCGCGATCAGAAGGACGTCGACGAAGACGATCAGGGCGACAACGGCGAAGAGTCTGTTGAGACCGAGGACGACAGCGACAAGGCAGGCGAGGGAAAAGAGGAGCTCACTGGGTTCCGGCGGTTCCTTGCCCAGACCAAGAGCGCTTTTCGCGGCGACGACGAGGAACAGGACCACGAGTTGGGGGAGCACAACCTCGCCCCCGAGACCGTGATCATCGTCCGGGAACCTCCCAGCGAGGATCGGAATGAGGCGCGCGAAGCGACCTACGCCGAGCTGGCCAAGCGCGAGAAGGAGCGGGCCCGGGCCGATCGGCGACGCAACCGGATCCTGCGGGACAGAGCCCTGCTGGTTGTACGTCGCTGGTGGCTTGCTCGCTACTGCTCCGCTGCAGCCCTGGGCTTTGGCCTGGGCATCAAGCAGGCCGTGGCCCTACAGATGTACGCCGCCGCAGGCAAGGAGATCATGGCGCTGAACCCGATCATCACCCTAGCCACGGTGCCGATCGTGTGGACCGCCACCAAGCGGACTTTCAATACGACGGGACGCGTCCTGGCCTCCTCCTTCATCCCCGCGACGGTTGGCTTCTACGCCATCTGGGCCGCGTCCATGCTCAGCGGCCAGGACCTGAAGGCGATGCTGCTGGCCAACCCGCATGTGAACCTCTACGCCCCATACGCAACTGCAGGCGTGATCACCGTCTTCGGGCTGTGGCTCCACTACAAAACCCGCCGCTGGTGGCGTCCATCAAGCCCCGGCCTGTTCTTCTGCGCTCCCCAGTGGCTGTTCGTCCACGTCCCCACCGCGTCCGCCGTTTTCGCCATGCTGCACTTCAGCACCAACCGCTAAGGATTTCCGACATGAACACCACCGCGCTCGCCGCGGCCGGCGGCCTGGAGCGACTCACCGGAGCCCTGCCGGCCACCGGAGCCGCTCTGGCCGTCGTCGTCACCCTCCTCGTTTCCTGCGTGCGCCTCAAGCTCGGCAAGAACGTGCCCAACGGCAAGATCCAATTTGGAAGCGTCGGCGCGCAGTATCTCGGCATCGTGGCTCAGGACGTCTTCATGCGCACCCCCGGCGGCACCATGTTTCACGACGTAGGCCTCGCTATCAAAGACATGCCGGTCGCCCTGGCCAGCAACCCCGACATCGGGAATCCCGGGATGACCTCGATCTGCATCAGCTTCCTCATCCTGGCGATCGGCATCAGCTTCGTCCCCGTCGTGGGGTCAATCTTCGGGATGATCTTCGGTGCTGCGATGCTCGCAGCCACGGGTTCCTTCTGGTCGATTCTCATGACCTTGATCATGTTCGTGCCCAATCTGGTCATCTCGTGACTCAGAAAAGGGCGAAGAAGACCGATGCCGCGCCGGAGGCGCTGAACCTCTACACCGCACTCGCTGCATTCCTCCTTGGCCTGTTCAATGCCAGCCTCGTCATGCTTACCGGCCTGCTCAAGTTCCTTCGTAAGGAGGGCAGCAGCTTCTTCGGCCGGGTGCTGGCCCTCCTCTTCTTCGGCTACCTCTACCTCTTCCTCGCTGAGCGTCGCCCGGCGATGTATACGGCTCTGTTCTTTGCCTGGGTGATCGGATGCTTCGTCATCGCCGGGGTGCAGGCCTATGGGGATGCCCGAGCGCCGAAGAAGACCAAGAAGGCGAAGAAGGCGAAGAAGAAGGACGCTAAGGGAGGCGAGGAGTCCCAGGACAAGACGAACCTCCAGAAGGGAAAGGCCGAGCCTTCCACTGAAAATGATCACGAAAGGGGTCTGGGGGAGCGGGACGTAGAACAGGAGGCTGCCCGCCACGAAGCCTCCGTCCACGACTCCAAGTTCAAGGAATACATACGGCGGGTCGTTGAAGCGGGAGCGGCGCGCAAACTATCCGGACCGGACAAGGAAGGGAAGATCGTTTCGGTTACTGGGAGGGGCGCTCGCCTCGAGGACATCCTCCGTGGCCTGCGCTCCGTCGACCCTCGATACACGCTTGATGACCTGAAGGAACGTCTCGCCGATTGTGGCATCCGGTACAAGGAGCAGATGAAATTCCAGGTCGGCGGCAAGCCAGCGAACGTCTACGGAATCAACCTGCTGCAACTTCGAGAAGACCTGGGCCTCAACCCCCGCCAGGCACCCCCCGATCAGGTGCCCGACACCACACACACCGGCCCCTCCAGAGCCCTCACCCCTGCCTTCACGCAGGGGCCTGCTGAAAAGGAGCATGAGGAAGCCGTAGACGGGGCCGCGTGACGTTGTGCCGGGGGCGGGACGCGGCGTGCCCCTCCCCTGGCCCTGTTCAGCCCCGGCACGCCTACCTGCCTCCAGCTACCTACCTTCTACCTACCTTCAAGAATGCACAAAAGGTCACATTGTGCATTCAGTGCCATTCGAAGCTCCCGCGCGCGGCAACATGGGCTAAAACCCGGAACCTAGGCGGGAGTTCGCATGCCAAAGCACATCTACATCTGCGATACCTGCGGCCAGGACGAGACCTGCACCAGCAAGCAGGCAGCACAACGCCTCCGCCGGACACACCGCATCCTGGCCCATGGCGGGCTGCCGACCCGACACGAGCGGATCGTCCCCGTACCGAAATGGGGCGGCATCCCGAGGTTCATTGCCATATGGGCCGGAATTGCCCTAGTCCTGCTCGCCATCGACTATTTGCTCCCCCTTTTTGGCTGATGACCGCGCAGACTGCCTAGGTTCGCGCCCTCTGGGGCATGTGCCCCGGTGCCGCGCGGAGAGGGGTGTCATGTCAGCCGCATGGTAATCCGCCAGTTGGTGGCCGAAGGCGGCCCCCGTGGGGCGACGACTTCCAAGAGACATGTTTGCATGTGCTCGTGATCGTTAACGCACAGGAAACACCCAAGCCACGGACATACGTGGACCGCATTCTGCAGCAATGGCACGAGGACGAGGAGGCCGAGGCGCTCGTCCAGGGGGCGCAGCGGCTGACCAGGGGGGAGGCCCGGCGGCGTCTGTTCAGGTTGGGGCATGCGCTACGCGGGCAAGGGCTCGTGCCCGGCGATGGAGTGGGGCTGTTCCTGGCCAACCGCGTGGACTCCGTCCTGGTGCAGCTCGCCGTCCACCTCATCGGCTGCCGCGTCGTGTTCCTGCCGCCCGAGCCAGGACCCGGCGAACTCGCCGCGCTGGTCGAGCAGTCCCGGGCGCGCGCCGTGGTCACCGACCCGCTCTTCGCGCAACGGGCCGCCGACGCGGCAGGCCGCAGCGTCCACGCCCCCATACTGCTCAGCCTCGGGCCCTGCGAGCAGCGGTGCACAGACCTGCTGGCCCTGGCGGACGAGTGTCCGGAGGTGCGCCCTGACGGCGTGCCGGCCCCGGGCGCGGACGACGCCGTCACCGTCTTCTACACCGGCGGAACCCTGGGCCGCCCCAAGCTCGCCGCGCACAGCCGCAAGCTCTACGACGCGATGGTCGAAAAGCTGGAAGACCCCACGCTGAACTCCCGCCCTGCGGCCTTCCCGACCATGAAACCGGGCACGGACAGAGTGCTCGCCTCCACACTGCTCACGCACGGCAGCGGCCACCTCACCTCAATCCGGGCTCTGATGACGGGAGCCGCCCTCGTCGTCCTGCCCGAATTCGAAGCCGGCGCTGCGCTGACGGTCCTGCGCGACGAGCGGATCACCACCACCATGCTCGTACCGCCCATGCTGTACGCGCTGCTTGACCACTCGGAGTGCGAGCCGGGCGCCCTGCCCGCGCTGCGGCGGATCGTCGTCAGCGGCTCGGCCACGTCGCCGAGCCGGCTGCAGCAGGCGGTCGAGGTGCTCGGCCCCGTGCTCAGCCAGGGCTACGGGCAGTCGGAGGCGCTCGGTGTCACTGCGTTCGATGCCGAAGATCTCGTTTCGGAAGGGGCCCAACGCTCCGAGCTCTGGCGTAGCTGCGGCCGGGCGATCTCCGACGTCGAGATCGAGATCCGCGGGGAAAACAGCACGGAGGCGCTGCCCGTCAGACAGGTCGGCGAGGTGTGCGTCCATGGCCAGACGGTGATGCTCGGCTACTACGAGGACCCGGAGCGCACCGCGGCGGCGCTGCATGACGGCTGGCTGCGCACTGGGGACATGGGCTATCTCGACGAGGAGGGATACCTCTATCTCGTCGACCGGGCCAAGGACATCATCGTCACCGGAGGCACGAGCGACAACGTCTACTCCAGGGTGCTGGAGGACTTCCTGCTCACGCTGCCCGGTGTGCGTAACGCGGCGGCGGTGGGCGTGCCCGACCAGGAGTACGGAGAAGCCGTACAGATCTTCCTGGCCACGACCGAGGGCGCTGACGTCGACCCAGAGGCGGTCGGTGCAGCGGTGACCGCCGAGCTGGGAGAGCTGTACTCGCCCCGGAAGACGGTGCTGCTGGACCGGCTGCCGACTACCAAGGTCGGCAAGGTGGACAAGAAGGCGCTGCGCGCCGCGTGGACGAGCGGGGCCTGACACACCGTTCCCCCGGTTGCTGTGGAGCGACCCAACCCGGCCGACGCGGCGTCAACTGCACTGGACGGAACGGCCTTTGTGTCATCGCTCGGTCGGCCGTCGGTCCCCGGTGAACGGACGGAAATGCGGCGCAGCTGTGATACGGATCTCCACCGCGGCGCCGGCCCGCATCTTCGCCCAGACTGTCACTGTCTTGGCCTCCTGACCGCTTCCCCCGCTAATCACTCCAGCGCCCCGCCTCGTGATGATCCACGAGGCGGGGCGCTGTCGGATCGGCGTACAGAGCTACAGCTGCAGAATGCGGGCATCGGTTGCGTGGTCGCGAACCGGCACATCGACCGCGGGCCCTGCGGTCCTGGGCTCCGCACCTGGACAGAGCACGATGCCGACCGCCGGCAGCGGTGCTTCTCCTGCGCCCGCCTCGGCCGTGAGGTCACAGGCGGATCGAAGTGCTGATGGCGCAACATCACATTCTTTGTGCGCATCGACATACTGCTACCCGCTTGAAGAAGAGAGCCCATTCGAGAGTTTCTCGCCCTTGTCGGGATCGAGGTCAAGCTTGGCCAGAACAGCGGGGACGACCACGGACGGCAGGATGAACTCCCACATGTCCTTCAGGTGATTCGTCAGTTCCATCCGACCGTCGTAGGTTTGGGACATATTCTGAATTCCTGAAAATGCTGCGACGATGTGCCAGGAAACCTTATATATGTCGACGGATGGCAGCAGTTCGCCCCGGTTCCAGGCTTCTGTCAGGATCGAACTCACCACTTCGATCCACACGTCGTTCGATCGTTTTGTATCGAGCGTCTTCGATCCCTGTTCCATGGCCAAACGGGCCGCGCCGCGCTGCATTGGATCTGTTCTCAACAGATAGGAGAGAAGGAATCCGGTATCGACGAGCATCTGGGATGCCAGGCTCTGCGGAGGGAGTTCAGGGAGCCCTGCGAACTGGTCCTCCATGATGGCTACCGCGACGGCATCCTTGCTTTTGAAATGGAAGTAAAGCGCACCTTTCGTCATCTCCGATCGCTCGACGATGTCGGCGATCGTGGTACCACCGAAACCGTTCTCGTCGAAGAGGGTGGCGGCGGCCTCCAGGATCTTCTTGCGGGTCCGAACTGCTCGATCCTGCTGAAGAGGCCGTTCCCTTCGGTCCCGCTGTGTCACAGCATGTCTCCTGTCCATCAAGCTCTTTACGTGATGCAGTCGCACTGCCACGGATTGCGCACGAAAGTGCAGTGCATTTCGGAGGCGCGATGACGAGTTGCGTCTGATGTGGATACTAACATTCCGCACTGCAAGAAAACGCCATGCGTCATCAGGGGGTCTAAGGCCTGTTCCGGTTGCCTTTCCTGTGGATTTTATCCACAGTTCTCATCTTCGACTGCCGCCGATCAGCATGTCGAAATTACAAAAAGCACCCCGAATTACCCAGGGCCTTTCCAGGAAGGCGAGAAAGGGGAGAGTCTGTCCACAGGATGACTCGCGTGCGGGCGGTAAGGCGTGGCAAGGAAGGTATTCAATGTCCGCCAGAGGCAGCTACGTGGACAGCACGTGTCAGCTCGATCACGGAACCCGTCTTGTGGAGCCGCCGGCGGAACGCAGATCTGTCGGCGCCAGGCTGGAAGCTGCACACGGCCCCCGACCTTGCGCCCAACAAGCCGCTCCATTCCTCAGCCCGCCAGAGCTCGACCATCGGAGCAGGCAACTCGTGGGAGCCTGCGCGCCGAGCTCCTGGCGAGCCTTTCCCTCCCCGCAGGAGAAGATGGCTGGCGAGCCAATCAGCCCGGCGCGCCCAATGGAAGATCAGTCGAAGGTAAGCACGGGCTTGATGACCTCACCGGCTATGGCGGCACGGGCGGCCGCCTCGATGTCGCTGAACCGAAACGGCGTGATCAGCTTCTCGACGGGGAGGCGCCCGAGGCCATGGAGCTTGATCAGGTGTGGAATGAAACTCTGGGGTACCGCGTCCCCTTCGATCACTCCGCGCAGCCGGACCCCCTTGGTCATCACGCTCATGATGTCGAATTCGGCTGTCTTGCCGATCCCTACCAGCGCCAGCGTGCCTCGCTGACGAAGAGCTCCGATGGCCTGAGAGATCACAGCCGGCTGGCCGGTGGTGTCGATGGCGTAGTGCGATCCGCCGGAGGTGATGTCCCGGACAACTGCCGCAATGTCCGCAGCCTGCGCCGGGTCGAGCGCGGCGACGGCGCCGAGGTCTCGGGCCAGAGCGCGCCGGGATGGCACCGGGTCAACGGCGACCACGGAGCAGCCCTCAGCAACCGCGGCCATGACGGAGGTCAGGCCAACACCACCGGATCCGAAAACCACCAGCGACGAACCGGGGTCCGGCTGCAGAACGTTGAGGACCGCCCCTGCGCCCGTCTGCACGCTGCATCCGAGCGGGGCGGCCAGGATGGGGGAGTAGTCGGTGGGGATCCTGACGCAGTTGCTCTCATAGGCGAGGGCATGGCTGGCGAAGCTGCTCTGCCCGAAGAAGTTGCCGTAGACCGGTTCTCCCTCACGGGAGAGGGCCGTGCTTCCGTCGGTACGCGAGCCGCTGGCGTTCAAGGAGTTGATGCCCGCGTCGCAGTACGCGGTGTGTCCGGAGCCGCACTGCTCGCAGGTGCCGCAGCTGCGGTAGCTCAGGCACACGGCGTCGCCTGGGGCGACGGTGGTCACCTGGTCGCCCACGGCTTCGACGATGCCGGCGCCTTCGTGGCCGAAGACCATCGGCGGCCGCGGCCAACGCGCTCGTGTGCTCAGGTCCGTGTGGCAGATACCTGCCGCGGTGATTTTGACGAGGATTTCGTCGGCCCGCGGCTCCTCGAGGTCGAGGTCGCGGATGATGAAGGGGCCGCCTTGGGACTCGACGACGGCTGCTTGTATGCGCACGGGTTCCCCCTGATTCCGGCCGCGGACCGCGGCCGGGATGAATGGACTGCCGGGTGTGAGCTGGTCGCGAGTCAGTCGCGATCCCGCTCAAGGACGAAGTAGAAGTGGTGGCCGCGGTCGTCCAGGACGTCTTTGCCGTTCATGACGCCGAGGAGTGTCTCGGCGTCAATACGCTTGAAGTGGTCGAGAATTGGGAGGCCGTCGTAGACCATGGTGGCTGTCACCTCACCGCGAAATTCCACCATCCACAGGCTGGCTTCGCCGCTGCCCCGCTCGATGTCGGAGAACAGCTCACCCTGCTCGTTGCGGCAGATCAGGGGCTGTACGCGGGACAGGGACTCGAAGCGTTTGCCGTGCCAGTTCGCCGTGATGAGCCTGGCCTCTACCGGGTGGCCGGTGGAGAACGCGCTTCCCTTCCACGCCCCGAGGATGTCTTGCGGCTGTACGGTCGGCAGTGCCATCCACAGCTCATCCAGTTCGGTGAAGGACACCTCACCACCGGCTGCGCGGATCTCGGCGATGCGCCGGCCGGCATGCTCGTCGTTCATCATGCTCCTCTCAATAGATGGACCGACCCTTGCTGTCGGACGTGAGGCTCGGTCAGGTCATTGACCTTCCAAGGAGCACCCTGTGGTGCTCCGTCTCGGTGCGGGACCGCCAACGGATTCCCCGCGGCGGCCCCGCACCGATCCGAGACTCGACCCCAAGGTCTATGCGACCGCTGGCGTGTCGTTCGGGTCATACATCTGTCCCTTTGTGACAGCGCCAGTGATGCCCGGGCCGATTCCCAAGAGCAGGGTCTCGCTCCCCGGAATCAGTGCGTGCGTGGCGGTCTCGGCCAGCACGTCCAGAACGGCCGCGCCTCCGAGATTGCCGCGCGCGCGCAGGCGATCCCAAGAAACCCTGAGAGGGTTGCCTGGTTCGTCAGGTTCAGCCGGAAATCCGAGCATGTCCGCCATGTGGCGCAGCACGGCCGGTCCGCCTGGATGGCCGATCAATGTCTCCGGTCGCCAGCCTTCGGGCAGCCACTCCGTCAACGGCCCCTTCAGCTTGCGGACAGCCCGTTCCGCACCACGTTCCGACAGGAAGTGCAGGCCGTTGTCCCGGTGGTCGAGCCGATAGGTGGTCATGGTGTTGGGAGCGACATACTGCCAGCTGTCGTCAATCCTCATGCAGGCGCCGCGGGGCGGTCGATCATCACGCGGGTTGCTGGGGCTGGTGACGACGCAGGCTGCGGCCGAGTCTCCGAAGAAGAGGCGCCACAGCAGACCGTTGAGGTCCATACGCTCCGCTTGATAGACGACGGACAGCGGCTCCGGTATGAGGACGAGGACGTTCTTGCCCGGGTTGGCGTCAGCCCACTGGGCTGCCAGGGACAGTGCGTGTGCACCGCCCACACAGCCGAGCGTTGTGCAGGGGATGCGCATGATGCTAGGGGACATCCCCAACTTCACGAGTTGATTGACCGCGGTGACGTCGGCACCGGGCGTACGCGGACTGACGGAGTTGCTGGTGATGATGTAGTGGATGTCCTTCGGTAGGAGGCCGGCGAGATCCAGCGCTTTGAGGGAGGCTTGTTCGGCAAGGGCCTCCATGCCGCGCAGCGCCCATTCATTGCGCTCCTCCATGCGGCCGGGGCGGGCAACGACCTCAAGAGGTTCGACGAAGTACCGCGACTCCACGCCGACATCCATCGCCTTGACACGTTCGAGGTAGGGGCTGTTCTTGGCGCTCACCTCCATCTCCGCATGGATATCGGAGGTCTTGATGAGGTTCTTCTCGGGGAATACCCGGGCGGGCTGGACTACGAAGGCCACGGTGGCTCCTTGGCGCTGCGAGGCGGAGACTAAGTGCCCCTGGTACGTAGGGCGCCTCGCGAGGGTGATCGTGCCGGCCACGTGGTCGTTCGCGGAGACGCCACAGTGGAGTGAGGATGTCAGGGGCCCGGCGTGATCATGAAAGGTGGACAGGAGGCGGCAGGGGCAAGCGCAGACTGACCGACACTCACTTCCGGCTACGTGGCGTGCCTGGCGCTCCTCAGGAATCGGGAGAAGAGCCAGTTGCGGGGGCCGCCTTGGTCTGGCGGTCTCCGGATCGCCCGTGCGCAGCAAGTCGTGGTGCTCCAGCTCCTACCGCTCAAGGACTCTCGTTAGAGCGGCGGCAATGCGGAACGCCGACCCATGGAGTGCGCGGTGCCTGGGCGTTGCGGGGATGTACCGCAGGTGTTGGCGGTTCTGGAAGCCGGGTGTGGTGCAGAGATCATGCAGGCATTGTCCGCCCTCACCGCCGCCTGTGGATGTGGTACAGGCCACATTTGGGTTGGCAGGTGTTCGTGGCCTGGCCGAGGGGCCACCACTCCATCCACACCACCCGCGCGCCTATCGCACGGAGCGGCTCGGCGACCCCGCCTTCCATGACACCGATTTCGCCGACAGCCGCGTTGTACATCAGGCGCCTCGTGCCGTCAGGGTGCGTATGCTGGTCCTCGTCGCCGACCTCTTCCCCGACCGGGCCCTCGTAGATGGCCCGAAGCTCGGGGTCTTGCAGTACCTCTGCACGGATCTGCTGCAGGATCATGTCCTGTGGATGGTCCGCGAGCGCATTGCGCAGGCCTGTCGCCGCAGCTCGGGCCCAGGTCTTGGGCCAGTCGGGCATGTGGCGGCGGTGCTCGGGCTGCAGGGGCAGGCCCAGCATCTCGATCTGCTCCAGCGCTCTACGGCTCATCGGTGGCTTCGGATAGGGCTGCGTGGAATTCTCGTGGCGGCCGTGGCGCAGACCCAGCAGCTCACGCAGGACGTTATCCGGCATGCCGCCGAAGAGCTGGTCGGCCGCCGCATTGAAGGCTATGACGTCCCAGGAGCGGTTGCTGATGTACGTCGGTACGGAGCTGCTGTGGATGATGCGGGCCCAGACGGGAGCAACGTCCAGGCCGGCATCGGGCTGACTGGTCTTGACGGTCCGGGAGCCGAAGAAGGCGATCTGCAGTTGCTCGTCCTCGTCGTGACTGAGCTTCAGCAGTTTGCTGACCCGGCTCAAGTCATCCCTGCTGGGCTGACTGATTTTCCCCAGTTCTAGGTGTTTGTACCACTCGGTGCGCCTGTCCACGTACCCCAGCAGGAGGCTGACCTCTCGCTGGGTGAGGTGCTCGCAGGTGCGCCCCTGCCCTCTCCTTCGGTGCTCGCGCAGGCCAGCCCGCAGCCGCAGTTCACCGAGCTGCGGATAGGCGTCGGCTTCGGTCCGATTGCGGGCTGCGACGAGTATCTGTGTTGCACGGGACAGGTCCGGCACTTCGCGCTGTCTCCCTCATAAAACATACCGCACATACGGTTTGTTAGCTTTTAAATCATGTGAGATCGACAGCTCTATAAAAGGCCGAAGGAGGCATATGACAATCGAGTCCGTACGCGAGGTGCGATCGCTGGCGCTGACGGACAATCAGACGGGGGATGGAAGAGTACTGTGTGTGACAGGATGTATACGCTGCCGAGGGCGCGCGCGGCCTGCTTTGCGGCCGGCCGGGGCAGGTGCGGACCGACGTCAGCACACCTCAAGTGCTGTCGCTCGACGCCCAATTCCGTACGCAGCACTGCTCTGACCTCGCGTTTCTCGCCCGGTGATCAACTGTATCGTCGCTGCGTCCTGGCCTCGGCGGTAGCTCATAGCGGGCGGCTCTGGGGCAAGGGTGGCGAGGTTGGAGGTAGGGGTGAAACCCGACATGGGCTGACTCGCCGTCACATTCCCCCTGGTATTTGCGCGATGAAATACCGATCGGTGCGCGAGCGTGGTCTCGCGGGCGCGCGCGGGGCATCGAGGATGTGCTGCCGAGTCGATGTGACGTCCATCGCACCGAGCAACGCATCGCTCACTACATCGGCAAACACACTCAAATCGCGCACAGTTCAACAGGCGGGGGGAGCGACGTGTTCGCTGTGAGGAGCCTGCGCCGGTCCTGCGAAAGGCGCCTGAGCAACATCCCGTGGCCGGCCCCCTTCACTCTGGACGGATTCGTCGCCGCCATCGGTGAGCACCTGGGCCGCACGATCCACCTGGTACCCATCGACGAAAGTGGTGATATGCGGACCGCCTGTGGCCTCAGGGTCAAGACGCCCAGCTGTACCTACATCCTCTACCGGCGGCGGTCGAGTGCGATCCAAGATGAACACATTGCCTTTCATGAACTGACGCACGAAGTGTTCGACCACACCACCGACCTCTCGCCCGATGAGATGGGCCAGGTCGTCCCTCCCGGGGTCCGTCAGGTCCTTCAAGAACTCACCAGCGAGACCATCATCCAGGCCCGGGCGTCTCGCTACGAGACGCTCCAGGAAAGGGAAGCGGAGCTGGGAGCCCTCATCCTCGGGCGCATGCGCGGTGAGCGCTGCTCGGGCGCGGGGGATGACCTGGTCAGCCAGCTGCAGCGAAGCCTGTGCCACCCTGTCGCTCCACCGCGGCGTACCTGCTAGAGGAATTACCTTGCCGACCGGCTTCTTCGACTACTTCGCCGCGATGCTCATTACCGGCGTGGCGCTTTGGCGCGCCCCAGCACTGCGCTGGGGCGACAAGGAGCGGTGGGCATTGTGCGGCTGCTACGCCAGCTATGCCGCCGCACTGTGGCCCAAGACGCCCGTCGTGCAGGACTGGCTGTCGCGCATCCCGATCACAGACCTGGTCATTCTGTTGGGGCATTACGCGGGCACGAGCGCCGTCGTCTTCATCATCACCTACGTCGCGGCCGGCTACGGACCACCTGACGGGCCCGAGCCGCGACCGGTGGTGATCACGCGTCGGCTGGCGCGGTTCGCCCCGGCCATCGGAGTCATCTTCGCCCTCACCCTGACCGTCGTGTTCTTCGTGGTTGTCGATCGCAGTCAGCCGAGCACCGACTTCGTGGCCGAGCGCGGTGGCCAAACAGGCGTAGCGCTGTACATGACGATCTTCTACATCCTTCTCTGGACGAGTAACCTCGTCTGCGGCTACCAGTGGCGCAGAGCCGCGCGCCTGTCGTCATCCCGGCCGCTTCGAATCGGCCTTACCGCGCTGGCCATCTCGATGGCGCTGGGCTCGACGTACATCATCATCCGCACGATCTATGTATGGGGCGCAGTACTCTTCCCCGCCTTGCGCCCCTACGGAGATGCCATCGGGCACATCACAGCCGGAATCCAATTGCTCATGTTCGTAACCTTCGCGGCCGGATCCAGCATCCCGACCAGCAACGCAGCTACCCGCCGGTGGGCTAACTCTCGCCTGCTCAAGGAGCTCAAGCCACTCCACCGCGACCTCACCGAGGCGTTTCCCGACGTTGCCTTCGAGCGCAGCCTTCACAGCCGCAGCGCCCTGGCCTCTCTCCCCGGCGGCAGCAAGCTCATCGACTGGTCCATGCCGATCGACGTACGTCTCGCCATCAGGGTGCACGCCCTGGCCGACGCGGTCGAGCAACTGCGTCACTTCGCCCCGCCGGAACTCTTCGACTGTGCCGAGGAATTCGCCGAGGACCACGTCGCAGCCGTGGGAGAGGAACTGCCGGAGGAGGAGCGGCCCAATCCCCAGGCGGTAGCCGAGGCCGTCTACATCCGGGCTGCACTCGCCGCTTTCGCGCTCGGCAAGTACAGGGTGACCCCGTCGGCTCCGCTGCCACGTAAGCCGCACGTCAGCGCTGAAGCCGAGGCCCGATGGTGGCGGCAGGTTCAGAGCCAGTACGTCGCGATCACCTCCAAAGAGGCATTTGAGGTACTCCTGACGGCAGCAGTAGAGGCATGACGAACCTCCCTCATCTGCCGCAAGAGGCAGCGAAGGCTGTCGCGTCCCGGCCTCGTTGGCAGCCCCGGTTGAGCCGGCCGGCCTTGCGTGGACGTCCTGTTCCGCCGCCCGCCTCACCAGCCATGGGCTTCGGCCTTGACTTCGGCTACCAGCTCGCCGATCTTGGCGGCCATCTGCGGAGAGATCTCACGACTGCCGCGAGCCTGGAGCTCAAAGCCCTGCTGTCCAGCGAGAGCACGAGCGTACAGAAGGATGCTCTCCGTCAGCTCAGCGCTGGACTGAAAGGTGACCGCTGGCACGTCGAGAATGTCAGCCAGCCCGTCGTAGAGAGTTGCTTCAGGGGCCAGGGCGCGGATCTCGTCTTGAGACAGAGCTCCAGTGCGCAGCGCGAACACCTGGGCCGGGACGACCAGCGCCTTACCTGCCCTCGCGTTGATGGCTGAGGCGATGTCCGCGTCCGAGGGGCGCGCGTGAGTAGGCATCCGCTCCAGATGGTGCGTGATGGTTTCGGCGAGGCCGGCCGGCCCTTCCTGCTGCGCACTCGCAGAATTTGTCAGAGCGTCACTAGCAACCGGTTCGTTGGCGTCTGCCCCGGACTTGGCTTTCGCAGCGCGCTTGTCGGCATCTGCCCCGGACTTGGCTTCCGCGGCGCGCAGCGCGGGTACGGAGACTCCGTACTTCTTGGCCAAGAGCTCGGCGTACTGGTCGCGGAGCGGATTCGCGTTCTTGCCCTTTTCGGCCCTCCGTACGGGCAACGGGCTGGCCGTTTTGATGATCTCGGGAATCGCGGACATCGAGATTTCCGCGTTCTCCCGCAGGTACTTGAGGTCTGGCTCGACGGGGTTGCCCCGCTCATCAAGGGGGACGAGGTTGTCGTCATCATCAAGGAGGGGGAAGGCCTTGTTGATGTCCACGCCCAGTGCACGCGCCCAGGCAGGGATCTTCTCGGGTGTCGGAGTGCTGTCGCCGGCCAGGACAGCCCCGACCGCGCGGTGGTTCGAGTACCCGAGGCGTGCGGCCAGCGTCGTTACGGGGAGGTGCTGTCGACGGCGGATGCTCTCGACAAGTCGGTGGTCGAATCTGCGTTGCAACGGGGCTCCTGCATCGCTGGAGGGGAAGCGGCAGCGGAAATCCTAGCCACTCGATTGATCACGCAAAAGACATGCGCTACTTTCGTGATCGAGGGCTTCTTCGGCCGCACCCTCGCGGTCGCTCTGCCCTGCAGTTTCTCACGCAAGAACGCCTTGCGCCCACCCCGCACGGTGCCGGCCTGTCCGGTCGACGAGGTGACGAGGCCGACAGCTAGCGCGAGATCGCTTTCCACGTCCAAGGGGGATGTCACGTGCTCAACGCCGTACCGGATCGCCCAGGGCCGCCCAGCACACGCCGCGCTTCGGGGGCGTTCACTGGCAACGGCATCAAGCGAACCATAGACCTTCTGCGGGTGCTGGAGAATCTGCAGAACGCGAACAACGGCCGCGAGGTGTACCTGCGGGAGATAGCGTCCGCGGCAGGCCTGCCCTTGGGGACAACGCGGCGCTACCTCGAGACGATGGCGCACCCAGACGTCGACGTGGTGCGCCAGCCCAAGTTCGGTACCTACACCCTGACCTGGCGAGCGCCGACGGCACGGGCGCAGGCGCACCCTTCGAAGCGCATCCTTGCCCGGCTCACCCAACTTCAGGGGCAGACCGGCCAGGTCGCGATGCTGTTCACCCCCTACCTCCTCAACCACCGGCGCCAGTGCACGGAAATCGTCTGGGGTACGCACAAGCCGATGTGGGACGACGGCCTGGAGACCGCCCCCCTCGACGCCGACGCCCCAGGGCTCGTGATGCAGGCGGCCATGCACGACTGGTCGCGCGCCCGGGAGGAATCGGCATACCTCCTCCAGATCCGCGATGCCGGTTTCGCGATCAGCCCGGCGCCAGGAGGCCACCACGACCTCATTGCCGCTCCACTGATGAGGGGTCCGATCCTGGCGGGCGCAGTGGCCATCATGCCGCTGCGCCACCTGATGGAGTCACCTCGCCGGCGCACCGACTATGTCCACGCCGTGCTCGACGCCGCGGGCGCAATGAGCGGCCACCTCGGTAGCCAGGCGCCCACGCGTCCGTACTCAGAGCGTCTGCCCTCCACTCACCGGGAGCAGACATGCACCCCCACCGGGGGCACGCGCGTTCCGCACCGAAGAAGTGCATGACGAAGGCGCTGGCGCTGCCTCGTGATGAGGCGCCGTCAGTCTGCAGACCCATCGGGCCATTGCCGACCCTGCCACCGCGCTCCCGCAGCCTTCCCGGACATCCTGCCTGCACAACGGAGGAACCGTGCCCGTCGTACCGCTCTTTCGCGAAGCCTCTCCCGCGGATCTCAACCCGTACAGACCGCTGGCCGCGATGCTGACCCGGGGGCCGGGGCCGCACAGCCTGCCCGACCTCGTCGAGCGCACCGGACTGCCCCGCCCCGAACTCCGGCGCTATCTCACGGCGATGACACAGACCGGACTGTGCGCCGCCGTCCGCGGCATGCCCGGTCACTACGAACTCGCCGCCCGCGTCACCGCTGACGACACAAGCTGGCTGGTTCACTCGCTGCCCGCCGCCCCGGCCGAGGAACGAAACCACGTCCGAGAACTGCATGAAGCCACCGGTCAGGTCGCGCTGATGCACGGGCATGTACTGCTGCCTGTCCCACTGCGGATCTGGGTGGACGTCTGGGGCGCCGAGGCATCCGGCTTCCTCAAACAGCTCACGGCGCATCCGGACGCGGCCGGCCGCTTGCGCCAGGCGCCCCTCGACATAGATGCTCCCGGACTGGTGATTCGTGCCCACCTTGATCCGTTCCAGCCCACGTCCGACGAACTGCAGAGTGTCCGCGCGAAGGGCTACGCGGTGACCGCGGCGCCGCTGCCGGGCTGGAGCCTGCTGTCTGTGCCCGTCCACCATGCCCCCGAGCAGGTCGGGTTGCCGGACTATGGCCGGCACCAGATCGCTGGCGCGCTGAGCCTGGTCGTGCCCACGCAGGACCTGGACGCGCACTTCGCCCAGTGGCTGGCCGCACTGCAGCACAGCGCCCGCAGCCTCAGCCACACCGCGCAAACCACAGAGCCCTGGGTACCGACCGTCCTGCAGGCCGCCTGACCACCACCCCAGCTCGACACTGCACGCCGCACGGCGGCAGGAGAATCCGAAACGCGGGCACCGCCTCCAGGTGGTGCATCTAGGAGGCGGCGATGAACTAGCCCACAGTCGCAGCTAACGCGCTGCGCGACCGCACATCCGCATCGGTGCTGCCACACCGAGTGGAGCGACGGTCCAGTTACACCCCGCGTCTCGGGTCGCCACCCGAGACGCGGGCCGGGGAAAGCCCGGTCGAACAGGTCCTGGAAAGAACCAGCCCCCGCCACAACGGGGGTTTGTGCATCCTGAAATAGGAGTCGTGCGCTGCCCATGATGCAGCATGTCTGCCGTCGTTGCCAGATGCCCCAGGCAACAACGCCGTCACGTTCGCCCGAAAACGCGCCTAATAGTCTGATTAATGACGCTGCTGACCAGCATGTCTCCTCCACGTGTTCACGCAAGTTGCGCGACCCGAGGGAATTCATCGCGGCCGTCGAAGACCTCGCCGAGACCCACCCTCACAGCACCGGCACGACCCTGCGTGTCGCCCGCGACATCGCCACCCGCATGCCCAACAGCAAAGACGGGCATGTCGCCTACGGCCTGCTCGGCATGATGAAACGCCTCCGCCTGGCCCGCAGCACCGTCACCACGCACATCCGCGTCTTGCGTGAACTGGGCCTGCTGGCCTGGGTCTCCCACGGTTCATCCCACAACGTCCTGCGCACCAGGCTCGGCGACTCCTTCACCGCCGGCACCGGCTACCGCGGCACAGCCACCATCTACGCCCCCTGCGCGCCACCAGCCTGGGACCGGATCAAAGGACGGATCCGTGACGGACACGGCTACCTCTCCCGCGTCCGCGCCTACACACCCCACGGACGCGAACAGGCCATAGCCGACGCCCGCCACCGCCGCACCGCACACGAGGCCCGCCGGACCCCTTCTTTCACCTCGCTCCCCCCATCTCCACCCGCACCTATACGGGGAGAGACAAATACACGCAGGACGTGCCCCGCAAAGCCGCGCACCCCCGCCTCACAATCCCGACAGCCCCGCCAGAAGGCGACGCGATACAGCCCGCAGGAGACCAAAGCCTCCATCGCCTACGCACAGCGCCTCCGACTGGAGGTCTGGTGGGCCCAAGCCTCGTGTGAACGACGCCTCGCCTACGCCCTGCGCCCCCTGATCGAGGCCGGATACACCGCCGACCAGGCCGCTCGTGAGCTGTGCTCCTGGGGCGTCACCCACCGGCCCGAGAACGCCGCTGGCTACATCCGCGCCGAATTGCGCCGCCGGGTCCATGCCGGGCTGCTCCTTCTGCCCGAAGCGTCTGTCGGCGCCCGCATCCAGGCACCCGCCGATGAAGAGAGCCACCGGTACGCCGCCATGCTCGCCCGAGGCGACGCACAAAGGGCCCAGGTCTATGCCCGCTACCGCGAGCACCTGGCCGGTCCTCTGCGGACTGCCCTGCGCAAGCTCCGAGACGTCTGCCCGGCACAGAGCCTGTCCCGTTGGAGGCCTGTGCTGCGCGAGCCGGAGCAGGAGTTCTACGCCTCGCTGCCGTCGCACGGGACACCGTTGGAGGTCTACGGAGCCCGTGCTGCCGGCCGGGCCGCGGCCTATCGGCCGACAGAACCGCCCACCGAACGGGCGCTCGACGAGGAGGAACTGACACATCACCTCCAGGCCGCCGCGGCGTTCGAGCGGCTGCGGGCACAGCTCGGTGTGCCCGCAGCCGCAGCCGCAGCCGGGGGAGTCATCCACATGTAGGGCGGAACAGTTCGGATAGGCCCGCCGACACGTCACAGACGCCCGCTGGCCACCACGGTCCCGCCGCAGACCGGTGCGCGCAGATCGGGGATCAGGCCCCTTCCATGGGCCGAGGGCGCGGCGGCCGGTCGGTCGGTCATGCTGCTTCGCTTCCGAGAGTGTCCAATTCGCCCTCGCCGGTGTGCCAGTGCGCGTCGGGATCGTCGTAGCGCTGTTCGAAAGTGGGATGGGCAAGGGGGACGGAAGCCAGGAGCCCGTCGAGCCCGAACGCGTCGGTGAGGGTGAGCATGTGGCTCTGGAGAACGGACGTGGTCGACTCGAGGGAGTCGGGCAGCTGGCTGATGAAGGCGGCAGTCACGTGTCCTTCGGCCAGGAGGACGTCGGTGTACTGCCGCAGCTCCTGCAGCAGGTAGAGCCAGCACAGCTCTTCCAGCAGGTGTCGCGCGCCCGGGTCCGTGCACTCGTCGACTGCGGCAATGAAGGCATCGGCGGCCGCACCGGACGTGTGAGCGGCCGCTGCGTCCAGGGCCGGCAGGCAGCTGGTGTTCCAGCGGTCGAGCCGATCGAGGTCGGGGTTGATGCTGAGGCGCGAGCGCGCGCGTGCGGCGGCAAGGTCCTCAACCGCGGTGAGCAAGCACCGCAGGTCGCGGATGGTAGTCACGCCCCGGTCAAGGGTGGTCACCGCAACTGCCGCAGGCGCAGGCGGTCGTTCTTCCAGCAACATCTCGCCGGCAGCCTTGGCCATGATGGCGCGATTGTCGCCCTCGGCGGTGATCGCCCCTTGCAGCACCTTGGTCCAGCGGGAGAAGCCGTTGTCGGGGAGAAGCCCGTGTGCCCCGCAGCGCTCCCGCGCTTCCAGGATGATGTCCTGGGCCGACCAGGTGGTGTGGGCTTTGAGGAGGGCGATGTCGCGTTCGAGCGCCTGGCGCCGGTCCTCGTCGGCGTTCGCCCAGTTGCTCAAGGTCGTGCGGTGCAGCAGGGTCATGGCGTAGGTCCGGGCCAGGTCGCCGATGAGGGGGGCGTGGTGGCTGCGGTGAGCGGCGAGAGGAACCGTGGTGCCGCCGGCGCCGGAAATGCGACGGTGGTGGGCGTAGCGGACGGCGATCGCGACTGCGGCGCGCGACATGCTGCAGGCGGCGGCGCTCATGCAGATCTTGCCCGAGGTGACGCGGCCGATCGCGTGCAGGAATCGCCGGCGCTTGCTGGAGAGGTTGCTGCTGAACTCGCCGTTGCCTGTGATCGAGCCGTGTTCTCCCTCCAGGAGGGCGTGGGCCGGGAGGCGAACACTGTCGAACGCGGTGAGGCAGTGGTCGATCAGACCAGTGCCTGCTGGCAACTCCCGGATGCGGACACCAGGCAGAGGGCCGGCCGGGCCTGAGAGCTGGACGTGGAACAAGAAGACGCCGTGATCCGTGCCGCCGCTGAGCAGCCTCGCCGCCACCACCGCGTACTTCGGCCCGCCGACCATCGACGTATTCGGCATGAACTTCTGAGCAGCGTTAGACGGAGTATGGAGCACGAACGCGCCGGTGGCCGGGTCGTGCGTAGCGGTGGTCTCCAGAGCAGCTGCATCCGCGCCATGCCCTACTTCGGTGACCAGGAAGGCACCGGTCGCACGCATCGCCAGAACATCATCCAGCGCGCGGCCCGACTCATGACGGGCCTCAGCAAGGCTGCCCAGATACAGGTTGTAGTGGATGCTGACCAGGGCTGCCGTCGACCCGTCCGCGATCGCCGCCCACTCATGCAGTGCAGCCAGGCGGACAGGGTCCCTGACAAATGACAGAGGTGAGTCGATGGCAGCGTTGACACGTCGCAGGCGCTTGTAGGCCAGCTCAGTCTGCTCGGCGGAGGACAACCCGTTGTGCGGCTGGAACTCGGGGCTGCTGATCAAATCAGCCCAGGGACGGTGAACGCGCGTGCCTTCCGGCCCGAACAGAAGACGGGAGAGGGCATCTACCGCTGCGGAGTCCGTGGCCGAAGGCGCCGCGGTGTGGTCACTAGTCATACAGAATCCTCGATTCGTGGTAGAGGTGGAGAGGGATCGACGGCTGGCTGCAGGCCGCCATTCGCCCGGGGCTTCACCAGCTGCCGGCGCTGGCAGCGGTCGTGGTGGTCGTCCATCGCGGCCCGTACTGGCGCTTGTACTCGACCTGCCCCGGGTCGCTACGTGTGCGCCCGAGGTCCAGCGAGTCGAATTCGAGCCGCGCCAGATCTGAGAGAAGCCGACGCTGCAAGGCGTGCCCGGGCGCCAGGCCGGCGACCGCGGGGTCCATGGCTGGCAGGAGCGAGTAGCAAGTCCGCTCCCGGTAGAGACACACCATCGCCGCGACCGCAACTCCGTCCAGCCGCAGTGTCGCGACAAACACTTCGCCGGGCCCGCACCTGCGCAGCACCTCCAACAGACCGTCGAGGTCGACGTCTGGGCTCGCGGGGTGACCAGCCCAGCGGCGCCGGTGCAGGTGCTGTGCGTCGGAGTAGCCAGAGGCCAGTTCCTCCCGGGTACGGGTGCGGTGATATTCGATGCGGCCCGCGGCAGCCAGGTCGGTCCAGATCCGCTCGCGACGGGTGTGCTCGCGCCGAGTAGACCGACTCATCGCGTCGTAGCTGACCGGCAGTTGGATCCGGGCGCACAGGACGGTGGTGTGCTGCCAGCCCGGCTCAGCGGCGACGATTCGTCCCAGGCAACTGGCCGAAGGCACATCGGGCAACACCACGGATACCCCCTCTTCGGCCCACTCCACCAGCCGACGAACCAGCGCGGCTGCGACGTGGGGCTGCGAGGCGTCCGGCCCCACGGCACGGACGTACTCTGCGAACGGCGAGCCGAGCGGTGAGACCCGTGCCCTGCCCTGGGCATTGTGTTCGCGTGCCAAGGCGAGCGCGGCCGCGGGCCGGCCCGGCCCGTAGGAAGCGGCGAGGACGATCGGTGTGGTGGCGGGACGCTGCGCTGCCCAGCCGCGGAGCCATGCCGAGCTCTGGTAGGGCGTCGCCTCCTGGTCCCGGGCGTAGAGCATCGGCCATTGGACGGCCAGGTAGTCGAGGGCCTCGCCACCTTCCAAAGCGTGCACCGTGAGGGTGTCACGCCACGGCAGAATCGGCATGCCCATGCTCATGTCCCCGCTCACCGCGCTTGTCCCGGGTACAGGCCGTGGGCACCCAGACCGCGGAGGGCACGGTGGCTGGCCTGTCGCCCCGGGGGCCGGGGCCACGAGGGTCCGGTGGCCAAGCGTGCGGCCAGGAATGCGGGGCCGCCGCCAGGGGAGTAGACGATCCGGCTGCGAATACGACCGTGGCCAGTGCTCAGGGTGTCCCGAGTCTGGAGGGTGTAGAAGCGCAGTGCGCGGCAGAGCCCCCCGGTGTCAGGCGCCAGGTTCCGGCGGTCGAGGGAGCCGTCCGCGGTGCGGGTCTCAGACCAGATCTCGGAGATCCGGTAGCCGTGCAGCTTCGACGTTGTCGGAGCACTATCAGCGCGGGCGAGGGCCAGGGTTGCACCTATGCCCTTCCGGCCCGGGCGGCGGCCCAACTCGCCCACTCCGCCGTTGTCGCCGACAGCGGCCGCGTCGTTGGAGCAGGGCAGCGAATCAGACCCCACGAGGGTCCTGGACACGACGGAGCTGGAGGCGAGGACCATGACGCTGCTCCTGTTGCTGGCGATAGGGGAGGGGGATGTGACTCGACGCCGAGGAAGATGAGAGCGCCCGCCGGACGACGAAGACGCCAGCGCGGGGCGGCTGGTGATCACCACTTCGTCATGCAGCCGGGGTGGCCGAGAACTCCGCGGGACTCCACAACGGATTGTTCAGCCAGCAGGGACGGCCAGGCTGGAGGCGCCCGGTGCTCGTTCAGCAGCCGACGCTTCACGTCCCGGCACATCACCCCGGCCTCCGAAGCCGGCGAGGGGGAGGCCGAACCGCTCTGCAAGTTGGGTGGCAAGGGAAACGTGCTGCTCCACGTACGTCGTCACCCCGGCCACGCCACGGCTCCGCATCTTCTCTGCGACGGCTGCAACGACAAGCACCTCGTTCGTGAGATCTATCGCCCATGAGCCTGCCGCATGGGGGAAGACCCACGCCGGCGGTTCGGGATCGAGCACAAGAACGGGATGCAGCCCGGCAATGCGTCGCAGCAAGAACGCCTGCCGAGCTGTATCGCCCGCACCCAAAACGATGAGCGGCGGGCGCCGCTGTGTAGTTGTGGGCATGCCAGCTCGACGTTTTGAGGTTGCGGTGAGAGAAAGAGGGGTGTTTCGGAGGCTGTGAATGCGGATTTCCATCAGCGCTCGGCAGGCCTTTCTGGGGCGGCGAATGGGCAATGCCAGGGCCGTATGGGTAAGGGATGGGGTGTCGTCGCCGCTGCCCCCACGCAGCGGCGACGACACCCCAGGGGGAGCCGAGGCCTGTCGGGGGAGGACAAGCCTCGGCTGGTATGGACGGATCACCCTCCGAGCCGCGCCAGGATCACGACCACTGATCAGACTCGCGGGGAGCCAGAAAATCCGTAGTGGCGGGTGCGGTGATCGTCATCGGACCAATTGATCTTGAGGGCACCATCGGCGTAGCCCTTTCCCTTGCTCACCTTCGCCCGGATAGTGCCTGTCGTCATGGATCCGTTGTGGTTGGACCACTTGTCGTGCCGAGCCAGCGCGTCGGCCATGTTGAAGTCCCAGTACGCCTGGGTGTGATCATTCCCCCTTACCGACTTCTGCGCGTAGAGCCGGAAGTAGGGATCCGAGTCGAACTTGGCGCCGCCGATGGGGCCGTCCCAGCTGATCTTGGCCTTGGCGTACACGTACGAACCCGACCGGGCGACGCAGTTCTTCACCGTGAAGTCCCAGTTGTCAGGCGCAGGACCCCAGTCGCCAGGATTGTCGATGGACTTGTAGCTCGACTTGCAGTGGTAGTGGAGCGTCGCGGCGGAGGCCGGAGAGACGGTCGTCGCCAGCGTGCCGCCCGCCATGGCAGCGAGAATCAGACCAGTCGCTGCGGAACGCTTGATCTTAGACACAAGAATCTCCCAGTGATCAAATGAATGGTTTCTGAGTGAATGCACGGAACCAGCTACCGCAGAGCTGAACGGCAGGCCGGAAATGCCCAGTCCGGAGTGCGCATCCCATTTCGCACCGCACTGCAGCGAATTCGAGCCCGTCGAGCTTTCCCGTCACGGGCTGTGCCCCTTGTGCCGCCCCGCCCAGCGGCCGTACTTGCCATACAGGAGGCGATGCACCCGGAACTGGATCCGGCGAAGCTCTTCTGGAGGTCCCAACTCGCACTCTGCCTCGATCGCCGAGATGCGACTGGCCATTCGAATACGTTGCGAGCGACCATGCTGGTTTTCTCCGTGAAGGGTGGGGCACGGCCCAGACCCCCTCGCTGGAGAGCCATCTGAGTCGTGTAGCGAAATGCACGGCACGAATTCACGCTTCAGCTGCGTGAGAAGGATTGTCGTTTTGGTGGTTGCCGCCTGATGGTGACAGGGGAGAGTTCAGCATCCCCTTGCCCGGACTTCAACAATTACTCCGCGAAATGGGTCAACTTTTCGACAGCTGAAAATATCGCTCCCGAGGCTTTTCGGCTATTGAAATGGAGGCGAAGAGTTCGGCTGGTGAATCAAAAGACGCGAGAGTATGGCCCCATATAGTCAAGTGCAGGCGATTTCAGCGTGATCCATAGGATATATCCCTGCTTCAACAATCCGGACTTAACGGATGTGCTTGAGGTCGACAAGCCCAGGGGCTGCAACGCCTCCCGGTCCGGGGCGGGGGAGGAAGGCCGCACGGAGCAGGCGTGCCGAGCAGCTCGCCGTCGACAGCCTGCGACGCGAGCACTTCCCGAACGCCTGAAGAGCAGAGGTGGAGGATGGAGCAGAGGCGACCTGGATACCGGCAACCTGGGCCAGGAACCACAGGCCGGCGCGAGGCAGTAGGGTCATATCCGGGAAATAGGAAGGGAGTTGAGCTACCCGATGCACATCTCAACATTCGGGACGCGGCGGTGGATGCTCGCCACCGTGCTGTCCGGCACGCTGATCACAGGCTGCGGCAGCGGCACCCAAGGAGCATCCGGCCAGTTGGAGACCAAGCCCGCCAAGGAACCGAAACCGCTCGCGGAGAGGGCACTCCGCCCCCTGCTGCTCTCCCAGGCAGATCTCGGCACCGGATACGTTCAGGTTCACGAGAAGACCGACAACGGGAAGTTCGACGACATCTCGGTCCAGGGGTGCTCCTCACTGGAGAAGCTGGGCAAGAGAGGCGAAGACCTCAAGCTCGGCTCGAAGGCCGAGACCAGCTTCACCTACGACACAGACGCCACGTTGGCAGAAGAGCTGCACAGCGACCGGCCCTCGCTGCTGTCCAGCAAACTACGCACGCTCTTCGGCGCCTACACGTCTTGCCCCTCGTACACCATGACGGCCGGCACCACCCCGATCAAGGTGAAGGTCGCCAAGTCGGACACTCCGAATCTGGGGGACGAGCAGTTTGCGTACACCTCGACAATGAATCTTCCCTCAGGCGCCCAGGTGCTGAAGTCGCTGGCCGTACGAAAGGGCAACGTGGCAGTGATGATGGTGGGAGCCCCTGCCCTGGTGGACAAGCACATCAAGACCGCCGTCGGCAAGCTTCCTGCCAGCCACTAAAAGCCGACGTATCTCCCGAGACCCCGATGTCCTCTCTGTGACCGCAGTGCAAAGCGAACGACGGCGCCGCAGAGCCGCCAGCGGTGTGACGCAGGCCGGCGCGGTCCGGGATCAGCGGGTGCCTGCTTGCTCCGAGCTACGGCGTGTCGCCGAACGCCGCGGTGGCCAGGGGCAGGGCCCCGGCGGCCATGCTCTTGGCCACACCGCGCCGATCGACCATGATCGCGACCGCGACCCACTGGGGCATCGCGAGCCACTGCGGCAAGTGACAGGTCTCCCAGGCGGCGACCTGTGCCCGGCGTGCCCGGCCGGTATGGCGGCCCTCGCGCGCGAGCTGGTCGACCAGGTCCTTGCCGCTGACCCCACGCCGCTCAGCCTCCAGCGCAAGTAGCTGCCGGGCTTCGCAAAGCGCGCCCTCGACGCCATCCGACATCGCTGCCCCCTTCGGCGAGATCATGTTCCAACGCGAAACCAGGCCCCGAGGCTGGTTCCGCTGCCGCTACGGCAACAGGCATCAGGCAACCCGACGGGGATTCGAGAGAAGGTCCTCGCGCAGCGCGGCGAAGACACCGATCACGGCGTCCAGGACCTCCGGTGTGTGCGCCGCCGTGCAGGCGATCCTGAGCTGATAGCCCTGGCATGCAGGCGGGAGCAACGCGCTGGTGTGAATTCCGTGGTCGACCAGGACGCGCTGCGCCGTCAGCACCGCAACTTGGTCGGAGAACCGCACGGGGACCACAGGGCTGTCGCTCCCGGCAACGTCGAAACCGATCGCATCCAGTGCCGCCCGCAGGTGCTCCGCCGCAGCAACTGCGTCGGAAGCGCGGTCGGCGCGCCGGCGGATCTCCCGCAGCGAGGCATGCGCGGCCGCGGTGTCGGCCGGACTCAGCCCGGAGGAGAAGATCTGAGGACGTGAGGTGTGCCGCAAGTAGTCGATGGTCCTTGCATCGGCGAGGACAGCACCGCCCTGCGAGGCCAGAGACGTGCTGAACGACAGGGTCATCAGCGGTACCCTTCCCCCCATCCCGAAGTGGTGAATCACGCCGCGGCCCCGACCGATGGCGCCCACACCATGGGCATCGTCGACCAACAGCGTCGCGCCGTACTCCTCGCAGACGGCGACCAGCTCGGGGACGGGCGCCAGATCGCCTTCCACGGAGAAGACCCCTTCGGTCGCGACCAGGGCTGACCGCGTCGGAGCGGTCGCCAGCTGCCGCGCCAGATCGTCGGGATCGTTGTGGCGGAACTGCAGCACCGCCGCGCCGGCGGCCGCGGAAAGTCGAGCACCGTCGATGAGCGAGGCGTGTGCCTTCTCGTCCAGGTACACCTGATCGCCACGTCCGGCCAGGCAGGACACAACACCGAGGTTGGTCGTGTAGCCGGTCGAGAAGAGCAAGGCAGCCTCGAAGCCCAGGTAGTTCGCGAGGTCCGCCTCAAGCTCCTCATGGAGATCCAGGTTCCCGTTCAGCAAACGGGACCCGGTCGTGGACGTCCCGTACAGGGCGATCGCGTCCTGCGCGGCACCGACTACCTGGAGATTCGAGCTCAGCGCCCGGTAGTTGCTGCTGCCGAGCATGCAGACCTCGGCGCCGTCCAGTACCGCCTGCCCTCCCTCGACGGCCCCCTGGAAGGCGGGGTAGTACGGGTAGAGCCCCGCATCGCGTACCTCGTCAGCCCACGCATAGGCACGGCACTTCTCCAGCAGGTCCATCAGGTGAGTCCGATCTCTCGCTCGGCGGCCGAGTACCAGCACCACTGTCGCCGCGCTCCGCGCCGCACAGCGTCACCGGCCGCGAACGTCCCACGTCCTGGCTCCACGTTCGGCTCTATCGTTCGGCCCCACGGGACACCACGGTCGGCGGGGACGTGGCACCGATGCGGCCCGAACACCCGGGGCTGCCCAGGCACGGAGGACCGCGGCCCGTAAACGCACCGGACCGGACACCGCCGCCTGCTCCCCCTCACCGCTGCGGCCCGGCAGCAGCCCTCCCGGGGTGCCGTTCCACCGCGCGGAACGGGGCCCCCGAACCCGGAGTCGAGCGGTGAAACGCTAGACCGCCAGCACCTCGGCGATGCCGTGAGAACTGGTTGCCTCACCCCATGAACACGACATGGCATGCCACGGGCACCCCGCCGGCAGGGCTCGCGCCAACAGCGCCCGCCCCACTCGCCCAGGTCCTCGTGCCCGCCCGCGCCGGCAACCTGGCGGGCCCGGCCACCAATCTGCCCGCTGATCACCCTCATCAGGCCCCGAGTCTGATGACCCTGCACCGCCTCGCGGAGGCGACCGAGGTGATGGAGCTCGACGGGCCCTACACCCATTCCGAACGCCAGAGTGCCCGGATCATGGGTGACCTGGCATGACGCGCGGCATACATGTTCGCGACCCCATGTTCCAGGCTGCCGTCGACCTCGGCAGGGAGTCGGAGCCGGAGAGGCTCCGGCCCGTACTCGGGGCCTTCTCCGTAGCGGGCTTTCCGGACCTCCGCAGCAGCGTGGACGCCTTCGTCACCTATGCGGAAAGCGGCGCGGCGATGCTAGAAGTGGGCGCCCCAGCAGCGGATCCCTGGCTCGACGGTCCGGCTATCGCCGAAGCACATCGCTGCGCCCTTGGAGCGGGTGATGGCGTAAGCACCACGCTGGAAACGGTGAGGCGAGTCTCTGCTCGAAGTGACACGCCCGTGGTCGTCATGAGCTATTGGCCGACGGTCCAGGCCCTCGGCCCGCAGGGAATGGCCGACGAGCTGGCTGCCAGTGGCGCTGCAGGGTGCCTCGTACCGGACGTTCCACCGGAGCACGTCGAGGAATGGGCGGCGGCAGCGACAGAGGCCGGGATCAGCGCCCCTCTGCTGGCCAACCGCTCGGCCCCGTCCGGCGAGTTGCGAATGACATGCCGGGCGGCGACGGGGTTCGTCTATGCCCCCGCGGCCGCAGGACAACGTACGGGGTACGCGTCCGGGATTGACCTGGACAGCCTGGCTGCCTTCACTCGATCGCTCCGGAACCTGGCTCCCTCGACCCCGATCCTGACCGGCATCGGAGTCTCGACCCCCGAGCTGGCAGCGGCTGCCGTCCGCCACGGAGCAGTTGACGGGGTAGTGGTCGGCTCTCGGCTCATCCACGCCTTCACCGACGGCGGCTTGAGCGGAGCAGCTGAGCTCGTGCAGCAGTTCGCAACCTCCATTGCCGAGGCGTGGGGGGAGTGAGAGGTGCAGGCACTACAAGCCTATGCCGCGCTCCTGAGGCTACCCAGACAAGACAGACGATGCAGAACCCCTAAAGGTCTCAAGGTCGTCGGTGAATACACCCAAGCCCACCGACGGTGAGACCCGTGCGAGGCCGCCGCCCACGGTAGCCGCTCGAATCCGCGTCCAGCCGCCGCCTGATATCCGGCAGGCAGCTGCCGGACGGCGCAGTTGACCACGAACAGGCCACACTCGCCCTCCCCGCTCCTCGACAGCCGCCTTCAGGCGTACTCCCCTCCGGGCACCCCGACACCTGGCCGTGCCGGCCATGAACGAACGACTCGATTGCCCCAGCTGAACTGTCCACAGTCCTGCACGGGATACGCCGCCAACCCTTTACAGGAGATCCTCCCCATGCGCTTCGACGACCGAGGCTCCCCCGCCCGGCGCCTGGCCCACGAGGCCGCCCTAGCACTGCTGGAATCGGCGTGCCTTGCCTCGACTATCGCCGCGGCGACCGCGAGCGGCACCGCCGTCCACCGTCGCACCTCGTCACGTCACGGAGGGCATATCAGCCGCGCCGCTTCCGTGGCGGCCGCGCTCACGAGCGGAATACTCACCTCCGGTCTTCTCGATTTGGCCACTGAGGGCACGCGTCGCTGGCTGAACGGCATCGACCGCAACCCTGCCAAAAGCCAGCCCGCAGACAATGCACGCTCCAGCTCCGCCGAGGAGGACGCGGTGCTCTCCGACGCGGAGGTCCTCAGACGTCTGGAGCGCGACGTCGCGATCGACGCGGCCTACCGGGCCGCGACCGCAGCGTGGTGTCACACCCACCGAGACGTGCGAGACGACTCCGAGGACAGTTTCCTCACCTCCCGAGGTCGTTGGAAGGGACACCCTGACGGCACCGCCAGCCTGGCCCTGATGGTCGGCCGCACATTGCACTTCGAACCCGTCATCACCGAGGCCGGGGACTGGTGCCGACCAGACTTCATCCTGGACAACAACGGCACGCGCATCGAAGTCGCCACGCCTGCAGACCTTCTGGCACACCTCACCGGCCTGCACGAGCTCAGCGAGCCAGACCCTGCGGACCCGTACGACGAGTTCGGTACTGACGTTGGCAGCGGCGCCTGAGCCACTGAGCCAGAGCCGTGCGTGCTCTCCGGTTCACATTCCCGAACGATCCGGCCCAGGAGCTCAGCCTGAGAACCGCCGGCGAGCACGCACGAGACGAGCGTCTCCCGGCGGCTGCCCTGCTCCCACCCCGGAGAGGGCCCGCAAGCGCATCACATGCCCGAGGTCTCTGCCTCCGCGACGGTAGGCGCAGCGACCTGCGCGGCTGGCCCCGCACGGACCAGTGACAAGGCACGGGCGACAGCGGCGGGCAGGCCCACGCCCTTCTGGACGCGACACCGCCGAGTGCGGACCGGGCACGGGCCGCATGGAGTGCGCCGGGGTGGACGGAGCTGGTGATCCGCGGGATGGCTTCCCAGTGCCGTTCGGCCCTGCCCCGGTCGATCCGCGGGCTGCGTCCCGGAAGGCTTCGTAGTCGGCGGTGCGCTCGATTGCGCCACATCTTCTGAGCGGCAGGTCAGCGAGCTGTGGCGAGTACGCGAATCCCGCCAAGGTGAGCGCCCCAACGACAACATCGCTGTAGCTCGCGGTGTCGGCGACAGTCACCTCGGGGCGCTGGCCCGCCATCGCCTCATAGAGGACGTCCAGCACGAAGAGCGAGTCGCGCGTGTTGCCGACCACGACCTCCACGCTCAACTCTGCCGCATCCTCGTTGGACATGTTGCAGGTGGCATCGCCCCGGCGCTCGAAGCACTTCGGGTTCGGCCGGCATACGCCAACGGCACAGAGACGACGACCCGCATACCGTCTCCGAGGAATCCAGCCCGCCCCCGCGCCTGCGCACGCGGGATCGCTGCCCGGCAGCTGTGCGTAACCAACACAGCAGCGCGGCGATCGTCACGTGGTCCTTCAGCCTCACCGCGCCGCCGGTCACCGAGGTGAACGTCCGGTCGACGCCGGTCTACGAAAACACCTCCAGCCGGGGCCAGCCCCGCCCCCATCGCCTCCCGCTCGAAGCGCCGATCGGAAGAGGGCTCCGTGCCCAAGCCGACCAGCACCCCGCAGGTTGCGCAGAGAAGTCGGTACGGGCTCCGCCTCCAGAGCAGCGAAGTGCAGGCGGCCCGCGGCCCTCGTCGTCGAACACGAGCTGCGCGCTCACCGGCACCCGCGCGTCAACCTCCCAGTAGGCCCCCTCCAGCAGCGCACCCCGCTCCGCCAGGTGCTTCCCCGCCGCATTTGCCTGGCTAGCCCCAGCGCCTCCTATCTTCCCCACCGTTGCCCCGCCGCAGACCGCCGCAGCGCGGGCACGCCCCTGGTGGCCGGTTCTCCAGGCCACGCCTTCCGGAGATGTCATGCCCTGAAAACCAGGCACTCCACACAGCCGCCAAGCCGGCCCGGCCGCCGGGGCGCCCTCCTCACTCCCAGCAACCGCGGTCATCACCAAGGAGACCGACATGAAGACCTACAACGCACTCCGCACCATCGAACTGATCCGCTGCGCCAGCAAGGCCGCCGGCGCTCATCGAGCGGCCCAGCAAGCCTTCCGGCAGGCACATGACGAGCACAGCACCACTCAGACCCAACTCACCCACTGGCGCGACCACATCAACGCCACCGGCGGAAACGACCGTGCCCCCCCGACGCACTCTGCCCTCCTCGCCGCCGAACACGAGCACCAGGAGGCAGAGCACAAGGTCCGCAAAGCCGAAGCCAGGCTGCAGCGCACCTCCGCGATGCTCCGACCTCATCGGCCGGTGCTCAATCGATACTCGAACGAACGCCGCCGTCGCCGCGCCACGACCCTGCTCCTCGACCGCTTGGCCGACCACCCTGTCGACCTAATCCGAGCAGCCGATTTGGTGACTATCCTGACATCTGCGGGCAAAGACTCAATCGTGGCGATGCACCGTACGGTCGCCGCGGCCGAGGCCGCAGGGTGCCTGCACAAGGTGCGAGTCGTGCACTGTGACACGGGAGCAGAGTGGCCCGGCGTTCGGGAACTCGCCCGCCGGCAAGCCGAGCGCTACGGAATTCCCTTCCTCGTGGTGGCCGACGAAGGCGGCCTCCTCGGAATGGTCGAGAATCGCCGGCTGTGGCCTGATGCCCAGCGGCGGCTATGCACCTCCAAGCTGAAGCGGGATCCCACCGGCCCCGCCATCACCAAGTGGGTGGCTGAGCTCGGTCTCGCCCGTCAGGCCGTCGTTCTCAACGTCATGGGCGTACGCGGAGCCGAGTCCCCCTCGCGTGCCCTGAAGACACGCCTGGCGCTCGATACTCGGAAGACGAGCGCCAACCGGCTCGTACTGACCTGGAATTGCATTCACGAGCTGTCCGAGCAGGAGGTCTGGAGGGAGATCGCCAGCAACGGCCTGGAGTACCACCCCATCTACGACACCGGGCTGCCACGCCTCTCCTGCGTCTACTGCGTCCTCGCCGGAACGGACTGGCTCATCCTGGCCACCCGGGTGTGCTTCGCCCTCGAGCTGCCGCTCCCGGAGATCTACGCCGCCCTGGAGCGAAGGATCGGCCACAGCTTCAAGCAAGACGTCTCCCTGAACGCCATCATCGCTGCAGCCCGCATGCTGGACGCTCTCGATGGGACCGTCACCTGGCGCCGCGGCGACGCCCTGCGCCGGCACCTCGGGCCAGCCGCCGCCGAACAGTACCTTGCAGCTCTCACCCACTAGACCCCTCAACCCTGCTCCGACTCACCGCCTACTCACGAAACGAGCCAGCTGATGCCCAGTTCTTTGACCGTAACTTCGACCGACATGCAGGAAATCGACTCCCACCCCGGGCACAGCCCCATCCTCGAACCGCCCGAGGGGCCGAGCGCTCTGGCCTGCACCTGCGGAGGCCTCCTCGAACTCAAGACTGACACCAAGACCGTCCAACTAAATCTCTTCCACGGGCACTTGGAGGAGATTCGCCGCGAATCCCCCCTCGCATAGAGACCAGCCGGCCCTCGGCGCCGCCCCTGGTTGTGCATCCGACACGGATGCACAACCAGGGGCGCTTGCGTGTGGGCAAGGAACACCCGCGCCCGGATCCCGAGGCCATCCCAGTACTGCGGCGGCCGCTCTGGCGACCCGGTCCCCTCGACGCCGACGGCGCACACCGCGTCCGACGGCGAGTCCCGGAGGCGGTGCACCTGTCTCGACCACAACACCGCTGGCCGTGCCAAGCAGCCTCCGGCGGCAGCCAGCTGACGGGACCTCACCGGTCCGTCTGGATTCCGCACCCGTAGGGTTCTCCGTCAACACGCCATGGCACAGACGGAGAGGAAGCGCATGAAGGGATACAAGTACATACGCGAGCTCGCGACACGAACCCGCCGAGCGGCTCGGCCAGTCGAGCACCCTCCTCCTCGTACGGGCCCCGTTCACTGGCTCTCGTTCAACAGCGCGTGCGCTGCCGTCTCGACGGCCCTGATGTGGTACTCGCCGGTGGTGCCCCTGCCGGCCCTGCTGCGCGGCGCGGGCTTCCTCATCTCCGTGCTGGTGATTCCCCTGACACTCATCCTGGTGCCGGTCTTCTGGTTCCGCCGTGTCACCGAGAAGAAGCGGAAGGTAGCCTGGGAACTCATCATCGCCGTCATCGCCGCAGCCGGACTTGCGGTCGTCTCCCATGGGGCCGGCGACGATCGGGCCATGCAGGACCGTGGCCAGTGGACCAAGGCCGTCGTGGTCAAGGTCGAGGACCGCAAGAGCGATAAGTGCACGCTCCGCACTCGCGACGGACAAGAGATCTCGCCTCGGCTGGGGGAGAGCGGCGGCTGTGATGCGGATCGGGTTTCGCCCGGTGATGAGATGCAGGTGTTGTACGACCCCGAGGGTGCGGCCGGTCCGGTGGACGAGATGCGGACCAGCTCGTACGGAGGGGTGATCGGCGGCCTGGCTGCATTGGTCGTCGCGGCAGGCACCTGCGCATGCGTACGGATGAATCGCTGGGACAACCAGTACGACAGTGGTACTCCCTAGAACAAGACGGGTGGGGACGAGGTGGACGGGCCACTGGGCAGCACCCACCTGATCGCCCAGGACCAGTTGTTCGCCGACGGATGCCCCGCTGCGCACGCAGCCCCTCCGTACCCGACTTCCTCCACCAGTATGAGTTGAACTGGACGGACGGCACGGGCAGTGCTGGATCAGCAGACTGTCCACCCAAACCCGAGTGAGCCTTCGGCCCGCCTGCACCAGCAGGCGGGCCATTCACATGCCTCCATGCACCGCCCGACCACCGGCCGATCGAGCAACCCCACGTGATGCCGACCCTGCGTCCCCTCCGGCGGACCGCATGAGCGGAATGAAGTGCCACCCCACGGGACGATCCGGCCTTTCCCCTCCACCTGGGCTTTCCCGTTTCTACGGTCGGAGACAACAAGGCGCGACAGCGACCAACTCGGCTTTGCACAGCGAGTTGCGCGGCTAACCCGCCCATCTCTCACGGTTCCGGGGCCAGGCCGCAACCAGGCACCCATCGGTGCGAGTGCGGCACACGTCCACCAGAACAGGACCCCCATGATCAACATGAACAAGGGCGACGCCCCCGTCTCCCTGACCAAGACCGCCGGCGTGACCGCCCGCATGACGTGGAGCAGCCACACCGACTACGACCTCTACGCCATCGTGGTCCGGACCAATGGCGATGTGGAATACGTTGCCACCTTCGGCGCCCGCGGCGTCCCAGCACGGATGAGCACCGCTGATGGTGCGGTCAAGCACCTGGGCGACGTTGGCCGAGGAGCACAGGGCATCGCAGAGGAAACCATCGAGATCAAGCTCAACGACTCGATCCGCGCTGTAGTGCCGGTCGCCTACTCGGCACAGTCCAATGGGCCCGGCTCCTTCTACCGCTACGGCGTCACCCTCGAGATCGACAATGGCGCGGCAGGCGACAGGGTCATGATCGCGGCAGAGAACGCCAACCCGGACGACAAGGTCTACTCGTGCGTCCCGGGAATGATCGAGAACGCCCAGGACTCCGTGGTCATCCACGCTCTGGAGCAGTACTCAGGGCGCGGCTCCGAGAACCGGCCCACCGTGAAGCTGCGGCGCAGCAGCCTCCTGCGCAAGGGAGCTGAGACCACCGAGGTTGTGATGGACGAAGGCCCGCGCAACAACCACAAATAGCCATAGACCCGGAGGAGATATCAGAGGCTCCTCTTCGCTAAGCGCTCCCTTGGCCCCCGGGGCCCGGTCCCGCTTGCGGGCCGGCCCCGGGGGCCACGCGCTCTCCATACAGTTGCCCGACTAGCAGCTCACGACTCCAGGCTCGCCCGTACCCGCCGCGAAAAGAGCGCGGCTACCGGACCGAGCGGAGACGCCATGCCGTACGCCCCTTGGGTGCTGGACACCCTCGCCGCCTACAACTCGCCCCACCTGCACCCCGCCCCATCCCCTGAGCAATGGGACGAGCTCTTCGAGAGCGCGCCCACGCTCACCTGGGACGACCTGGAGAAGATCCTGACAGCCGCGAAGAGCGCGCAGGTCACCTGGGCCGAGCCGATTCTGCTCTGGCCCGACGCCGAGGACGCCCGCTACGCGCTGATCACCCAGGACCTCCCTGACGGCTCACGCCGTGCCTCTCTGTCCGAGGACTTCGAGTTCTTCCGCCCTCCCACGGAGCAGCCCAGCTGGGGAGACGCGATCGCCTGGAGCCTGGTCGCCATCGGCGAGACCGCTGAACGCCTGGCCCGAACCGACCGCGCCCTGCATCGCCTGGCAGCCGCGGCAGCCGCGTCCATCACCTCCTGGGAAAACGAACGCACCCACCTCATGAACGACCAATGCCTGCAGGCCAACGAGCAGCCCCAGGACCCCTCGTCCCTCGGCGACGCCATCTGCACCTACGAGAAGGACCCAATGCCCATACTGCGAGCCCTCGCGCACCTGTCAGCTGGCCGCTGCCCGGTGTGCCAGTTGACCGACTGCGACAGCATGGGCGAGCAGCCGACCGCCTACTGCCGGTGCGGCCGGCACCACACCGCCCACGCTCCCTCGGACGAGTGCACCGAGTTCCGCACCGCTTCGCGCTGACCGCCGGGGTGACCGACTGGCCACCCCGGGCGGCGCCTCCACCTCGACGCGGCCCACCCATCATACGGGTTCGCCCGTGCGCGGGTGGGCCGAGCCCCTGCTCCCTGCCACCTGGGCCGAGCGGTTGAGGCACTCGGCATCGGGACCTGCCGTTCTCGCCGCCGGCCGAGCCGGGCCCGGATGAGGCCCGCTCCTGGTACCCAGGGCACCATCCTCACCTGGAGCCCCACTTGAGGCGTGAAACGCCATGACGAAGCTCACTGCTGCTCGCCGCCCCATCCGCCGGCTGCCTCTCCACCTGAGTTGCCTGCTGCGGCGCGCGTGCCGTCGCCCGCGTCGCCTGGCAGGGGCGCCCCTGTAAGAAGAACTCCTCCCGGTGCAGCCCTCCGCCTTCCTTCACAGGCCCGCCCCGCCGCTCCCGGCCGGGCCGACCGTCGCACACCACCCACCACACGCACGCTCCGATGTACGACAACCCCGGCACCGGGACGACCGCCGCCGCGGCCCCTGCGGGCCCTGACTCCGACCCGGCCCACCTCGCTTCACCGCACTTGCCCGGCTAACCCCCACATCCGGCAAAGTCGTCAACCTCACCGACGGACCGATCGTCGTCCAAAACTGGCGCCACACGCTACGCCTCGCCCCGAAGGAGGACTACCCCATGAAGCAGCTAGGCCCCGGCCCCATGAGCACCACAGATCCCGCTGAGCTGGCCATCAAGGTGACCCGCACCGACGGCGGAACCACCCTGATCGGCCCCATCGCCTTCGAACACATCGCCCAGCAGATGGTGCGCAGCTTCGAACTGATGGCGCACAACACCACCGGCGCCGACGGCGCGCAGTACGAGGTCGGCCCGTACGCACCCGAGCCCGGTGAGACGTACCTGCCGCTCGTGCCCGCCGATACTGACACGGTCATGAGCCTCATGGACGATCCTGTCCAAGGCATCGAGGCGCCGTTCCCCGACCTGTGGTCACGTCTGCATGCCCAGCACGGCTACGAGACCGCCCGCCAGGTCTGGCACCCAGCCACCGGCATGATCGACCTCCTCACCAAGGCTACCGAAGACGAGGAAGACTCACCTATGAACCAATCGCCGCCGGCCGACGACCGCAACCCGGTGTACCCGCTCGTGGAGATCGAGTACACCGTGCAGTTCCAGACCCGCAAGGACCCGCATGTGTGGTGGGAGGCGCAGGCCAACTCCACCACCGACCTGGCCGCCGCCCAGGACTTCTCCCGCCGGCTGATGACCGGCGCCGAGAGGCCGCGGGGCAATCCGAAGGCGTTCGTGACCCAGACCCGTATCGCGCAGAAGGTCACCACCGTCACCATCGTCGAGGGCGAGGGCGCGCCCCGCGCCCATGACTGCGACCAGCTCGGGCACTTGCGCTGCAGCCAGCACGGGCGGCCGGAATGAGCACCAGACACGTCCCCGACGCCCCCGACGAGGCGATGGCCGACGCGCGCGGTCCTGCGGAACTTCATGCAGGAGCGCCACGCGAGTCTGCCTCCCGCCCCGGATTGCTGCGGGCACACCTCGTGCCTGGGCGACGGGCAGCCGTGCGGCTAGCACTGAGTCGACAAGCCGCTGTACCTCGGGGCGCAGACCTACGCCAGCCCGCTCGACGCTGTCGAGACCGCCGGCCTTGGAGCCGCACCCACAGGACACCACCGACCCGCGCCACCAGCCCCTCGCGGAGGGGCATCGTCACGGCTGAGGAAACAGCCCGGCATCCACGGGAGCGTGCGCCCGCTGCCGCCGTGTCGACCTGCCGCTCGCCGACGGATACTGCCGCGGATGCCGATGGCACGTAGCCAACTACGGCCCAGGGGACATCGCCCGGTTCGGAACGCAGTTGTGGCTCGGTTCACCAGTCCCGGCACCAACAAGCCTGCGTCACTCGGACGCGGCCTCGCCTACTCCGCGCTGCCCTGTCTCCGAGCACTTGATGGCCCCTGGGCAGGAGAGGCTGTTCGAGCTCCGGCGAGACTGGCGCTCAGTGGCCGAGTTGGCGCGGCAGGATCTGCCGATGCTCACGGACTCGGCCGAGCGGCTGCTCGCCGACCTCGACAGCGTGATGAAGCAGGAGATGTGGTCTAAGGTCCCCGCCACCAAGACCCGAAACACGCTGACCATCCTGGTGTCCTGGCTCGGCGCCGATGCCCCGCTGCTGGAGACCGACATCAGGGCGCTCGTCGACAACCGTCCCCTGAAGTTCAGCGGTCGGCGGGTCACGCAGTTCCTTGAAACCCGAGGGCTGCTGGTCCCGGATGCCGAGTTCCGCCGGGACGCGCACCAGAAGCGCTTGGAAGGCGAGCTGGCCGCACTGCCCGCGACGATCGCGCAGGAACTCTCGGTCTGGATCAAGGCCGTGCGCGGAGAGGGCAAGTGGGAGCACGCCGGCCGCACCTACCGAAGCATCGCCCGCTACTGGCATGTCCTGAGCCCGGTCCTCAAGGGGTGGCTTGCGGACGGCATCGAGAGCCTACGCGAGATCACCCAGGACGACATCAAGAAGGCCATCGCCACCCGCAAGGGGACACCGGCCCGCTCGATCCACATCGTCCTGCGGAACGTCTTCCGGGCCCTTCGGCAAGAAGGCGTGATCTTCCGCGATCCCACCCGCGGCCTCGTCTTCGCAGGGATCAACAAGACCCCGCCCTCCGTCCCCTCGGACCGGCTGGCCGGCGCCCTCAGCCACGCGCGGAACGACTTCCAGCGCTTCGTGATGGTGCTGGTCTGCGTCCACGCGCTCAGCGGCACCGACATACGCCACCTGCTGCTCACCGACCTCGACCTGTCCCGCGAGCGCCTCATCGTCCGGCGCCCCGGCAAACGGCACATCATCTACCTGGATGAATTCACCTACCGCTGCGCCTCTGCGTGGCTCCGTGAACGTCACCGCCGGCGGCCGGTGACGACCAATCCGCATCTGCTGATCAACCGATGGACCGCAGTGGACACCACTCACTCGCCCATCGGCACCACATTCACCGCCATCTTTCGGCCCACGGGGCTCACGATGCCGACGCTGAGGCAGGACCGGATCCGTGACGAGGCGTTCGAGGTCGACGACCCGCTTCACCTGATGCGCCTGTTCGGCATCTCCTCTCACACCGCGATGCGCTACATCAACGCGGCCCATCCGGAACGAACAGCGAAGCTGCCCCGGTAGACGCGCTGTGAGCGAGCCCTGCCGTCAGGAATCGCGACAGCGCGCAAATATCCCGTCCAGCGAGATGTTGCTTTCCCCGACGTTCATGTAGAAGGCCGGCCGACGGTACGCCGAGCTGCTGCGCCCGTCCGCGCCGTACCCCCTGGCGACCCTCGCGGGTGGGATGAGCGAGCACCGCGGCATGAGCCGACAGGCCCATGAGGAATGCCACACTGCGGCGGACATGGCCATCCCGGAGTTCCGCACCGGGGACAGATTGACATGCGAGCATTCTGCTCGTATGTTTCGCTTCAGGATCAGGGAGGCCCGAATGAGCGATGGACCCGGCGAGAACGAATTGTGGACCGTCGCCCAGGCCGCCACATACTGGGGTGTCACCGAATCGCGAGCGCGAGCCATCCTCGCCAACAGAGGGATCAAGCGCGTCAGTGGATACCCCGCAGACCAGATTCAGGCTGTCGAACTGAGACAGGGGGCGCGCACAGACCTGCACGAAGGTGCAGCGGCAGTTGAAGGACCGACGCAGAGTCCAACCACCACACCTCTCACCCAGCCCGCCGAGAACTCAGGGAGTATCTGATGAGCGCCCGTGCCACCGAACGCCTCCGCGAGCTGTGGAAGCACCTCTCGTTCTTCACAGTCAGCGAGGTGATGGCCCGGCAGCCTGAAGACGTCCTCTACATCGAGTTGCGCAAACCTCCGATTGGCACCTACGCCAACGGTGAGAAGCTGTACAACGGCACCTACCGGCGTGATGAGGTCCCAGGCAGCGCGGATTTCCGCACCTTGAACGACGTCCCCGCACACCTGCGGGAAGACGCCCGCATCGTGTGGAAGCGGTTTACCGCGACCACCCAGGAGGGCGTCAGCTTCACCTACGACGCATTTCGCGAGCTCGACTTCATCCATGATGCGACGCTCGATTTCGAACCTCGCTCCAACCACACGTACTGCCCGCGGCTGCCGGTGCCCGGCGAGTTGATCTGCGGAACCACCACCGGCTCTGACAAAGGGGCCTTGGACCGCTGGTTCTTCTGCGATGACGCATTCCAGTTGCTGGTCACCAGCGTGCGCAACGGTCCGTCGCGCAGCGAGGAAGAGCTTGGACGCATGCTCCTGACCGAGGGTTACCCCGACACCTACTGGGCACTGGCCCGCCTGGCGCTCTTCGACAACGTCCAGGCGTTCGTCGACGCCATCGCGGCAGGCAGTCCCGCCCGGACCGCTGGACAGCTCTTCATGGGACACCCCGTCCCTGAAAGCGACCCTGCCGCAGCCCGCAGGGTCCGGCACCCGGCACACGGCAGAATCCACGGGCGAACCAAGGTTGACTGGAACGGCATGTACCTGGGCCTGGAGCTCTCGCGGTTCGTCCACGAGGTCTCGCACCTGCTCGAACCCGCGTGGTGGGAGGAGTTTCTGACGCTGGCCGACGCCCAGGAAGTCGACCATGCCCATCCGGGGCTGGGCGGAATCTGCAAGGCGTGCATTGCGGCGGATCCCGACTGGTACACCAACGGCTTCCCGTACCAGACGCCCGAGGACCGCGAGGAGATCCAGCGGCGACGCGCCGAACTCAGGTCATAAGAGAAGTCGAGAGCAGGGGCGCACCTTCGAGTGCAGCAGCCCTCATTCAGTTTGCGAACCCGCACGTGAGGCCCACGCAAAGCCCCTATGGGCGCGCGGGTTCTGGCGTGAGTATGTCCAGGATTCCTGGAACCCGCGCGCCTTGTCGTGCGGGGGACGCAAATCCAGCTCCGAACAGCCCATGCCGGCAGGCGAGAGATACACCGGGAGCTATCACTCGGCCCTGCGCCGCGCCGCTGACGCACTCACGCACGGCGGCCGGGCCGGCCGCGTCCTGATCTTGTCGTCGCTTTACGGATTTCTTGAGCTGCACGACCTCATCGCTCCCTATGACATGCGCATGGGCGACGAGGGTTCGGTGTCCGGCGACCAGATCCGCCGGCAGGCCGCCGACCTGGGCATCCTCGGTGCAGACGTCACCGTCCTCGGCCCACGCGCGTACGTCGACGCCAGCCGTGCCGTGTGGGAGGACCTGACGGCCCCGCTCGCGGGCGCACGTGGCATCGGCGAACAGCTCGCCAGGCTCGCCGACATCTATGACCCTGGCCGCTACTCGCAGGCGCCGCCGCCCTCTGTCCGACCGCCGACGATCCCGGGCGCCAGCAGCGTCATCGAGGAGATCGCGCGCAGCACGGACGCATGCCAGGATGCGGAAGCGCAATGAGCAAACCGTCAGTGAGCCTGCTACGCCACCCTCACTTGCAGCTCGCCATCCGGCAGCCATCCAGGGCACACGAAAGCCTCACGTTTCCCGGCGAATCCGCCAAAACCGCCGCGCACCGGGCCGCCCGCCGCTTCACCCTCCTCTACCGCGTCCAGTTCCACGCGCGCCCCGAGGCCCCGCCCCTGACCGTGAACGGCGCACCTCAGGACTTTGCACGCTTCCGTCCGCGCAGCCCTCAGCCCTCGAAAGGGCCGCCACGCCGCCTATGACTCGGAGCCCGCCCCGAGCCGTTGTCCCGGCCGGAACCGGGCCCTGAGCCATACCCGGAACGACCAGCGACCAAGCACCGATCCCCGCCGCCGACGGCGGTTGCGGGGCTTGCCGCCCTGCGGGTCAGTGTGAGCCTGCCTGGACCGGCCCACCGCGCCGCATGCACGTCTGCGGGGAGCCGACCCAGAACCTTGCGCAGCCCCACCACCGTCACCGCCGACACCGGGCTCTGAGCCCGCAGTCCGCCTCGGCCATGGTTCGGGCGCTGGCATGGCACCGAGACAGCTTCGTGGCTCCCGGCCGGGCTGTCTCACCGACTGCCTCCTACACCGCATGCCACCCATCCAAAATCTGGACTCGTGGAGTGCTCCACCATGGCAACCAACTGGCTGCTCTCGCAGAATGAACGAATGAAGAAGCAGGGCATTTTTTCATGGACCCTGCCCGCCTGGGTGGTCCGCCTCACGGACGAAGCCCCAGACGGCACCACCACCGTGCGCACTGTCAACGTCTGTCCCTCCGCAGGGGTCTGCGCCAAAGCCTGCTACGCACTGGGGGCAGACTCCGGATACATCCGCTTCCCTGCCGCCCGCGCCCGCCACCTACGCAACCTGCGGATGGTGCTGGACACTCCGCTCCTGTGGCGGGAGCAGATGGCCGCTGAGCTGCGCCACCCCCGCTACCAACCCGACCACGCAAAAGGAAGGTTGGGACATATTCGAATTCATGATGCTGGAGATTTCTTCGACGATTCATACACGCGTATGTGGCTCGAGATCATGAAAGGCGCCCCCAGGGGATTGACGTTCTATGCCTATACCAAACAGGTCTCCCGATTCCGCCGCTTGGTCGAAACGAACCAGCCCGCCAACTTCAAGTTCGTCTATTCCAAGGGCGGCAAGGAAGACCACTTGATCGACCCGGTCCGCGACCGACACGCGGACGTCTTCCCGACGCTCGCCGAGCTGGAAGCCGCCGGCTACTCCTCACAAGCTGCATCCGACGTCCTGGCCATTTACGGACCACCGCGTGTCGGCATGACCGTCAACCGACCGCGTAAGCACTTGACGGCGTCGTTTGGCCAGTTGCAAGAGCAGCAAGATGCCGAAGCCGCCGCCCGGCGCACCCGCCAACAAGCAAAGGCCCGCACCCGCCGCTGACAGCTATGCCTGATCGTGCCCGCCCCCGCCACCTCTCTGCCCGGGGCGGGCGCTCAGCGTCCCCCGTGGTTGCTGTCCCCCAATTCTGGGCCGGCTTCATTGGTGGGCGCGAGGGCGGGGCATCGAGTCAGCGAGCCACATGCCCCGGAGCAAGGGGCTCCAACACCGCTTTCTACACGAGGTTGTGGAGCTAGCCCCCACTTCCGACAGTGTTCGCACCCCCGGGCACACCACGTGCCGCCAACTTGAAAGGAAAGGAGCGGACCCTATGGCGGACCTGACCGGCATGACCGCAGCACTCGCAACAGCTGCCCTGGTCCTTCACTGCCTTCCTGCCCTTGCCATGACCATCGCCTGTGTCATTGGCCACCACGAGCAGGGCGGAGAGCACGGAGAGCACACATCCAAGGCTCTCTTTCTCGGGCTGACGCCCACTCAGCGTGAGCCCCGATTCAAGCGCCTCGGCTACATGCTCACCGCCGCCGCTGGTCTCCTGGCCACAGCATCCTTCCTCAACTGGGCCGGGGGAGCGGAAACAGGATGGACGGTGACCTTCGGCGTACTCGCGCTGGCCGAGTCGGGATGCGCCTGGGCCTTCGGCAGGCCCATCAGCGAATGCACCTCCGCGCCCGAAGAGCCGTCGACCACCGGAGATCCCTCGGCAAACTCAAGCCCAGAGGGCGAGGACGAGCGGCCGCCGACCGGCTGAACACAGCACCCGTCACACACCTCCCCGGGCCCGCCCGGCCACACCGGCCAGGCGGGCCCGCCCCATGCCAATGACACCCCGCACCTGACTTGGCTGCACTCTGGCCGCAGTGGCCCGTTCTGCCGTACCCGGCGCAGGGCGGGCCATTCTGCTGCTCGGCCGCCCACGTTCCCCGGTCGCTGGGGGAGTGATGCGGCCACGTGCCCAACACCCCATGTCCGCCGGCTGGGCGGGACGCGCCAGCTACAGGCTCCGACGGACCGTTTCCCGCGGGGCGGCCCTGTCCGGCAACGGTCCGGGGATCTGCTCCCGCGCCCCGAGACGCCCCGTCGTGCGGCCACCTTCCCCGCAGGCGCCCGCCCAGACTTCCCAGGCCAGGGCGCCAAGCGGGGCCTCGAGTCCCATAGCTGCGGTTGCGTTGCTAACCCCCCGTCCCGCGACGGTCCTCCCGGTCCCGCACCAGGGACCCGCGGCCCCGGCCGGCTACCACGACCGGATCCGGCGGCCGTCGCCCAATACCCACGGGAGACACCGAGATGAGCAACTTCGAGATCGTCAAGCGCCCCGGCGCCCAGCCCAAGAACCAGGCCGGGTCCGCCGAGCGCATCCTGCTCGCCAAGGCGGCCAAGGACGGAGTCGAGCCGCTGCGTACCTTCACCGGCGACGAGCAGCAGCCCGGCCCAGTCCTGGCCAACGTCACCGCGTCCGCCGCCACCGTGTGGGTCGCCGTCGACGAGACCGTCACCGTGCCGATGGTGCGCGTGTACTGCTCCGACCCGGACAGCCCCTACGCGCAGGCCGCCCGCGACACCCACATCCAGCACACCGGCCAGCGGCTCATCGTCACCGTGCCTGCTGTCACGGTGCCGCCGCGGACCGTGCGCTACAGCGGCAGCACGTACGTCTCCGGGGCCGGGAGCACATACTCCTATGGCATGACGTTTTCCAACGGCGTGATGGTCGATGGCGCCACGGCCATCTCCAGCGGCACCATCGTCAACGGACACCGGGGTATCGAGATCGAACTCGTGCTGCCGCACGGCTCCGGCCTGCACAGCGACACCGGCTCCGGCAGCGTCTTCGGCCATGGCCACCTGGCTGCCGCCGTGCTCGACACGACGAGCGGCTCGGCAAACCTGGAGAGTGTGGGCCGTGTAGAGGTTGCGGCGTCCTCCGGATCGGTGGAGATCGGCACGGTCACCGAGTGGGCTGACATCGGCACCTCTTCAGGCTCCGTCAGGGTCCGTCGCCACGCCGGCCACGTCGCCCGAGTACGTGCTTCCTCCGGGTCCGTGGCCCTCACCATCGCCCCCGAGGCCACGGGCAATGTTCAGGTCCGTACCTCGTCCGGATCAGTGACCCTGCACGGCTCGCACCGGTCCGGCATCACCGTCGCCGCCAAGGCGTCCTCCGGATACGTCCGCCGCCTCTGACCCAGCAACGGACCAGCCGCTATCACGCCACGGGCTCACCCCCGCCGTCTCTCGGCCGGGGTGGGCCCGCCGGCATCTCTGGCCCTTCCTCCCACCGCAGCGCAGCCCTTGCTGTATGCCCGGCTTCGCCGCCGTGTGCCACCGCCTTCGAGCGGACCGGCTCCGCTCGTGCAGGTACCGACCCACTCCGATGGGTCGATCGTGTGCGGGACCTGGAGGAGAAGATCGCCGTCCGGCTCAGGAGGTACTCGACGGGCAGGTGCCTGCAGCGGCCTTCCGGCGGGAAGGGGCGGGCTCCGACACCACCACCTTCCCGGCTCGCTGGGGCGCGCCCGGCCCACTGCCGCCCGCTGCTCTCGGCCACGGCCAGCCCCTGGACCCGGCGCGTGAGGAGCCGCCCGGCGCGAACGGGCACGTCGCCCACACCCTGCCGGCTGATGCCAGTGACGTACTCGGTGACCTGGCCCACCAGGTCGAATTGGGCACCGGCCCCGGCGGCCGTCTACCGGACCTGGCAGCGCTCGCTGCCCGCGCCCCTCACCGCCCCGGTCCGGACGACGGCCCACTTCCGCCAGCCGCCCGCACCGCTTCTCCTCGACCGCAACGGCGGCACCGATCGCCATCCCCGATTGGTGGGTAGTCGTGCTCGGGGAACGAAACCTCACCTGGCGGGCGGCAGTGATCCTCAAGCTCCGGGACCGACCGCTTTACGCCTCCGACGGGAGACATGTAGGGCGTATAGCGCGAGCGAGTCATAGAAGGCGTCCTCCTCTGCAGTTGGCATCAGAGTAGCCATCTGGCGCACTGCCCTTCGCCAAGTCAGCGCTGCCCGTGGCCAGGCTGTGTGGTTGCTCGCGCGTCCCGCGTCTGCTGCCGGTGCGAGGTCGCGACCAGTCGGCCTGCTTCGGACCGCCGGGGCCCTGCCCCCGCCCGAGACGGGGCCAGGAGCGGGCCTGGGCTCGTCTTCGGGTTCGGCGGCGTGTGGAAGACTTTGAGGTGTGCCCACAACTTCCTCCCAGTTCGAAGACGCCCGCATCATCGCGAAGGGGATTCGCCTCGGCGGCTCCTCCGAGATCGTCGCTGCTGTGGAGGCAGCAGGCGCGAGCGGCCCGCTGACCCCCGGCCGGATCGAGCAACTGGCACACCCGGCTTGGGACCGGGCCGAGTTCGAGGAGCGGAGTAGGCCGACGTCGCCCCCCGGCGCGGAGCAGGTCGGTATGGCACTCCTATACAGGGTGGACCAGGCTGCCATCCCTGGGGATGCTCCCTCGTGGGTGTTGGCCACACAGTGGTGCGGATGGCTGCCCGGAACGTACGCGAGTCGCGAAGCGGCACTCCTGGCGTACGGGTACGTCCTGGGCACTGAGGGCAGCGACAGGCTGGAGGAACTACGCGACTGCACCAGGCCGCACCCCATCAGGCCAGCAGATCTGATCGCCTACTTCGAGCGCTCGTGAGCAAAAGCGAAGGGCTCCCTTGGGGCGAGGTGTAGGGGCAAGCAGCCGGAGCGGATAGGCAGAGTCCGCGCCCGGCTGCGGTCCGGGAGCCGCCAAGAGGTGAGGATGTTCCCGACGGTGGAGACGTCGGCTGGTGAGGATGAGCCTTGCCGAGCGGTTGCGCGAGTCGGAGGTTCGGCCTGGCTGTCGCTGGCTGGGCTGTCGCCGGGCGTCGGAGGCGGGCAGGAGCGCACAGGGATGGTAGGCGCGGGAACCGGCGCTGATCACGCATGCGCCGGATCATCCTGATGAGTTCGATGACGGCCAGGCTCAGCTGGGAGACGGCGAGCTCCGCCACCGCGGCAGAAGCCAGGGAGGGCCGGGCGCTGCTCGGGCCAACGACCGGGAGGTGCCGACGGAGCTGTACCGCAGCCTGTAGATGGCTGGAGTTGGCGGAAGCGGTTCCAGCCGTATCCTGTGCGTGCGACGATGCAGGATACGAAGCCTGTTCCCCGCGCCCGCGGGGATGAGTTGGGGGCCGTGTCGCAGCCGCCTGTCGCTGACATCGCCGACCGGACGGGGTCGGCTGCAGGCCGGGGACCTCGCTGCGGCACGGCGCCTGTTCACCGCGGGTGCCTGCGAGCGCCTGCATCAGGTGCTCCGGAGCTGCTGATCGCCGTAGACGGTGCCGGGCCAGGCCGGTGGAAGCCAGCCGCGGGGCCTGGGTGTCGGGACGTGGTGGGTGCTCGTCTCCAGCCGACGGTCAAATGGGGGGTCATCTGGGCATTGGGCGACGTCGCGGGACAGACCGGCATCGCGGCGCGCCGCTCGGGCGATCCGGTACTTGCTGGCCGCGGCGACACCGTCCGCTGCAAGCCCGCTGCGCAGTGCTGGCCGCGCCGGTCAGGCCCCGCGGCTGCTTTGTCAGGCGCACACCAGCTGGCTGCCGCTGAGGTCAGTGAGGACCGTCACACCCGGTACGGCGACTGACCCACATCACCCCCGCTGCCCGTACCAGTGACCCGATGTGTGCCACTGCGCGCCACCCCGGAACCGCAGGCCAGCCGCCGCTTCCTGCATCCACGCTACGCCGGGCCTACGCCGCCCCACCACCCTGTGGCTCATTGCCCGGCTAACCCCCACGCCCGCCATCATCGTGCTCCCCGGCCACGCCGCACGGCCTGCAACCGCCACGAAGAAGGAAGCATGACCAATACCCCAGAGCTCATCGCACTATTCGACGGCACCTGCGTCCGCATCCGCGTGGACCGCGACCGCCACGAAACCCGCGTGGCCATCGCCGACCGCCGTGACACGGACGGCCCAGTCCTGACGGTCGCACAGTTCAACCCCTCCTGCGGCGACGGGCAGGTCCCGGCCGGCTGGATCGTCTCCAGGGCAAGCAGCGACCACTACAGCGAACCGATCACCAGCGAGTACGAGGCTCTGAAGCTCCTGGACGTGGCCACCCGAGCCGAACAGCGGCTGCGCCGCACCTACCCCAACATCTACCCGGATGTTCCGCCCGCGGCTCGCGCCCGGATCTGCCGCGATTACCCCGAGCTGCGCCGCCTCAACCAGAGCGGCTGAAGCACACCGCCCAAACCGACGCGGCAACCCACATCGACTGCTCAGGTCCTCGCCGACCGGCACGGCCGCACACCGCTGTATCCAACAACCGCCCACGACTTGCGTTTCCTTCGGGCCCGCCCTCGCCATCGCCGGCGGGGACGGGCCCGCCACGCGTCTTCCCGCCCGCAGCCCGACGGTATTCGTGCTGTTTGCACAGCTTGCCTCGCCCGCGGCCACGGTCTCGACCACCGGACCGCAGCACCCCCGCTGCCCGGTGTCCGGACCCACCACCACGTGAGGACATGACGTGCCCGCAAGCAACCTCAACTACGACCGAACCAGCACCGCAGGCAAGGCCATCGCCCGGCTGTTCCGCAGTCTTCATGGGCTCGGCGCCGATTGGCCCGGCGCCGATGTCACCCAGATTGTCAGCAGTTGGCTGGCTGAGCTGCGCATCGACCCCGACGGCCCTGCTTGGCAGGCCGATGCCATCCTGCCCGACGTCGTCTCACCCAGTGTCGACCCCTGCACCATCACCGAACTCCTCGACAAGGAGCCTGACTTCACCCGCCGGAGCGGCCACGCCCGTCAGGGTGGCTTCTACGCTACCTATGATGAACCCAGCTTCTTCGACGACCAGGACGACGGCGACGAACTCGTCATCGTGGTTTTCCCCTATGGCACCGTTACTCACCTGCGCACTGCTGTCGCCGTACTGCGCCGCGCGGGATACACCGCCACAGCTCACGACGTCGACCCGCGCGGCTACGCCATCCACGTGCGCTCCGGCATCGTCTACAACCTCCCTGATGACGCCCCGGTCTCGGACCGAGCCAACCGCCTGCTGTGGGCTGCTGGATTCCCCTGCGCCGACAGTCTCCACACAGCGGAGCTCCCCTCGCACACCACGCCCACTCCGGTCCAGTGGCGGCCCGACTGGCACCAGATTGACGTGATCAGCTCCCACACGACCGATGGCCGTAGGCAGGAGACCACACGAGCCATCCGCTCCACCCTTACCGCCGCTGGCTGGCGCGTCGACGAACGCGGCCCCGAGACCCTGCACATCACCCCACTCGACGTCGCAAGCACGGACAGTAGCGGTGCGACGGATGCGGGCAGTGAGTCGCCCTGGCAGCACGGCGACGTCGTCCTCGATGCCGCGGGCAGGGTATGGACACGCGCGTCCGCACACGATGAGGACCAGGGCTGGCCGTGGGCGAGGGGGGCCGAGACCACCCGCACCGTCCAGGGGCGTCCGTGCTGCACGAAGGGCGGCAGCACTGAGGAAGCCCCCGCCCGACCTCTGACACTGCTGGTCCGCAACGGCGGGGCCTGCCTGGCCAACGAGCAGCTGGCCGCGCCAGAGTTCACGTGCCATCGACCGGTCCCGGCCGACGTCATCGAAAGCATCCACGGCCTGCTCGCCTACAACTGGGACGACGAGAAGCGCGACTACTACGAGCAGGACCCCACTGACCGTGCTGGGCACGTCTTCATCCACCTGCAGCGCATCAGTGACTACCTGGACCTCCACCAGTCCACCTGAGCAACCCCATCCATAAGCCCCGGTCCTCTTCCCCGGCACCAACCGGGGAAGAGGACCGCACCCCTACTACCACCACTGGCCGGCCGCGCGGCCTTGCCTTGTGCCGCTTGCTCGCTGCCCGCTCACTCTCCTGCCACGATCGGGTAACGGGCCCGGTCCTGGACTGAAAGGTGGCCCCACATGGGCTGGTCCTTCTACCACCGTGCTCCCGGCGTCGAGACCAACGCCGCGCACTTCACCCGGAAACTCGGCGACCGGTACGAGATCATCGCCCACGGCACGGTGGAGACTGTCTTCTACGCCGCCATCCGCTCCCACAAGACCGGCACCGTATCCGCGTACGTCGCACTGACCCGTTGGAAACACGACAGGACCCACAACTTCGGCTACACGGCCATGGACGAAACCTGCCTCCCGGCCGCCCATAAAGCCCCCAAGGCCGTTCTCGACGCCCTCACGCCGACAACGCACCAGGACGCTCTGGCCTGGCGGGCCAACTGCGTTCGCTACCACGACCAGCACGCCTTCCTGCGCCAACAGCTCAAGCCGGGCATGAGAATCCGTCTCACCCACCCGCTGCGCTGTGCCGACAACATCCGCCGCGACGCCTTCACCTACGGCTGGACCGGTGGCCGCAAACAGGGCCGCCTGACCGACGGCCCCCGCCGCTTCCCCATGCCCAACTGGCGCGAGCTCGTCGCCGCACTCATCCACCCCGACGGCAGCGAGACCCTCACCCCCGTCGGCAAGCACCAGACCACCCATCACCGGTCGTCCCCGGCCCCCCACTCCGAGCAGCGGTGAAAGCCGACGCCACAACCACCATCCACTGAAACCCCGCGCCCGCCCCGCACCACCAGGGGCGGGCTCGCGCGCATGCCCGTTGCGCGAGTTGCTCAGTGTCCCGGCAGGGTGCCGCCAACGGCCCGTCCCGGGACTCCTGTTGCCTCCCGGGCCCGAATTCTTCAGCCCAGCGACCTCTACCTTTTGGGAGACCTCTATGCCTGCCACCCGTGACGACGAGCGTTCCGCGATGTTCCGGCCACTCACCGATCCGTCCGAGGCGGTGTTCGCGGCGTACTCCGTGACCGCGTCACCCGCCGGGCATTTGAACCCTGGCACCCCCAACACGCGTCCGATGTCAGGCGCGCTGCTGCGAGCCATGCTGATCAACGCCCAGGAGTGCGGCGGTGCGCTCGCTCTGGACGACCTGAGCAAAACCGTGGCCTTCACCTACGCGTCCGGGACGTTCCACGTGATGGTGCAGGAAGCCCGGCCTCTCCCCACACCCCGCACGGCGACGTGCGGGGAATGCGGCCAGTGGAAGACCGAACACCGCAACCCCAACGTGACGGCATGCGACAAGTTCGACATCGAGCCGCGGCCGGACACCCCCTCGAACTCCCGGTGTCGCGCGTGCTGCCAGCCGCTCTTGCATCACGGCCGCAGCTACACCGTCGCGTGCTCCTCCTTCAGGAAGTAGCTGCCCGTGCGACCGCAGGCTTGACGCTGAGGCGACCGTCCACCGGCCCACGCACCGCCCCCGCCCGACTGTCCGTCCGACCGGCACCACCGACCCACCCATGGAAGAACGCACCGACATGCCCAGCGACCCCACCGCCGTGGACCCGTACGGCTGCGGCTGCACTGAATGCCTCACTGGCGAGTACATCCCCCTGGAGCGGGCCACCGAGGTCCACATTGCCGACATGCTCGCCGGACGCCTACGCAACCACACGGGCACCACGTTCCACCTCACCGCCGACTACACCATCGAGCCCAACACCACTCTCCCGGAACTCACCCCGGAACGCTTGACCATCACCTGCCCCGACCATGAGCTGACCTGGACCCTCGCAACTCCCCGACACCGGCCCCTAGAAGACCACCACCGAGCGGGCCCATCCCTGGAGTACAGCGACGGGTCCGCTCGGGTGGTGCCACGTCACCGTTTGCCCAGCTAACCCCCACCTCGGTGACCGTCCCTCCCGTCCGGCCCGCATCACGGGCCCGCCCCCAGGAAAGAGACACCGGTGTTCCACGCCCACAAAGCCCTACACGTCGTCCACGAGGCATTCACCACCTCCGGCACCATCAACCACCCCTACCCGCCCCTGATGGCCTCCACTTCCTCGTTGGCCGCCCGCGACCACCAAGGCAACGGACGCATGCCGGCGCTGGAGATGGTCGCCGGGCACGACCAGGAATGCCTTCATGCATTCGTGCGCGCGGCAGCCCCCACGGAGGCATAGCCATGTCGAACGCGACAGAACGGGGCCGCCTCGGAGACACCTTGATGCGGGAGTTCGCCCAGTACGCGACAGCACTGGCCGAGGCCGGATTCAACTGGGCGACTGCGTGGCCCACAGACAAGTGGCTACCGGGTTCCCGGCTTTTCTGGCTGCACGGCAGGTTCCTCCTTGCCCGGGAGTGCGCGAACTTGATCGGACACTCCTTCGACGACGAGGAGATCACCCAGTTCCATCGCGAGCACCTGGCCTACGTTGCCATGTTCCCGAGCGGGCCGCCGTCCCTGAACGGTGGATGAACACCGCTCGGCTCACCCAGATGCCTCGGCCTCGGCCCGCAATTGCGCGGGCCGGGGCGGTTCTGCGCCCAGCCAAGGGGGGCGCCCTCGTCCGCCGAAGTCCCGGCCCGCCGATCCGCCGACTGACGCTAGCCCCGGCGCCCGCTGCGGCCTCGCCCGGCCACATACCTTGCCGCCTTAGCCCTGCCGAAACGCACTGTCCCGTCATCGCCCGGTCACTCCTGCCCGGCGCCCACCACCCCTCTCCTCTGGAAGGGAAAACGCGCGATGACGGCCCCGTTCAGCGCCCACACCTCGGTCCACTTCTTCACCGGCGGCTGTGGAGACATGTGTGGCTTCACCCAGGCCGGGTTCATGTCCCTGTACGCCGCGAACCACCATCCGGCTAGTGTCTGGACCGCCCGCGTCAACTGGAATGGCCTGTTCGTCAAGGAAGCCGATCTGCAGAGCGTCGACATGCGCACGGTGCCCCCTGCGCAAGTCCTGGTCGCGTCCCCGATCTGCACCGAGGCCTCCCCGAACAGCGGCAAGACCGCCCCCCGCACACCGGTCGAGCTCGACGAGAACGGCCGCCCCAAGCCCGGCCCGGACTGGCCTCAGACCCGCATCACCATGTGGGAGCCCGTCCGCTACGCCGAGGTCCACCGCCCCCTCGCCTACGTCGGCGAGAACGTCCCCGCCTTCGGCAACTCCCCGCTCTTTAAGGCCTGGCTCCACGTCTGGGACGCCCTCGGCTACACGCCCACCCTCGCCTCGGTCAACGCCGCCCACCTCAAGGTCGACGGAATGCGGCCTCTGCCGCAATCCCGCGACCGACTGGTGTGGTGCTTCTTGCGCAACGATGTCGCCCAGAAGCCCGACCTACGGCCAACCTGCGACGCGAAGTGCCCCACCTGCGGCCCCGTCGAGGGCGTGCAGCACTGGAAGAAGAACCCCGACTTCCCGGTAGGGGAGTACGGCCGCAACCGCCAGTACCACTACGTGTGCCCGGACCGACGCTGCGGCGCCCGCGTCGAGCCCATCACCCGCGGCATCGGCGACGTCATCGACCCCACCGTGTCCGGAGACCGGTTCGGAGACGGCTACTTCAAGGGCAGGCAGCGCACCACACGCACCGCATACGAGCAGGCCACCCGCGACCGAGTCGCCGCCGGACTGGAGAGGTACCGTGGCAAGCCGTTCATCGTCACCCTGCGCAACCACTGCTCGGCCAGCTCCCTGGACGACCCCATCGGCACCCTGTCGGCCCAAGGCGGAGGCCACCACTACCTCGCACGCCCCACCGCCGACCTGACCGTCGACGAATGCGAGTACCGGCCCCTGACGATCCGGGAAAAGGCCCGCTGCCAGGGCTTCCCCGACGACCACGAATTCGCCGGAACCGAGAAGGACCAGCGCCTCCAGGTCGGCAACGCCGTTCCGGTCAACGTCGCATTCTGGCTCGCGCAGCGCGTCAAGGCCGTCCTTCCCCACTGACCTGACCCGCCCCCCACCAAGGCACTCCTCACTGCCCCCGGCCACCGCCGGGGGCAGCTGCCTGCACCGCACCCCGCTGGCTGCCCTCCGCATGGTTGCCGACCTAACCCGGTGGCAGGACATCATCAGCGCCATCCACCACACCTACCCGCCTTCACGTCTGGAGCCGCCTTGACCATCGACAACCGAAGCAACCCGCCCGGCCTGGATCAGTACCCCACACACGTCCAGGAGGTGATCCGCTCCGAAGCTGAAATCTGGAGGTACGGCGATATCGCTTCCGCGCTCCGTTCCTTCGAAGAAGACATCGAATGGGCACGCCGCCTGAACCAGGAACAGCGCAGCTACCACAAGAGCGGCTACTGGTACTCCAACCAGAACATGGCGTACGCCGCAGTCAGCCTGGTGCAGCAGGAATGCCACGACGACCCCGACTGCGACAGCCACCTATGTCCAACTGGCACCGACTGCCATCCGGCGCCAACCGCACAGTCCACAGCGCCCTGACGCCTACGCTGCGAGTGCGCCCCTGAATCCCTCAATCCCAAACCGGGAGCCAGGGGCGTTCCGCATCTCCCGCCCGCCCTGCCCAGCAGCCCAACCGCTGGCGCCCCCACCTCCGGTCATGGCCCTTACCCCGCCCTGCTCGCCGGCACCATACGAGGCCAGCCAGAACACCCGGGCGAATTCCCCCTCGTGCGTCGAATGCGCGACCAACTCCAGCCCCGGGGAACGCACGTTACGCGCAGTCCCTCCCTTTGCCGCGCATCGTGCGGCCCGGATCAGTCACGACCGACCGCCAAGGTGCCGCTGACAGCCGTCCGTGCTCCGTGAGCCCGTCCCGCGCCCGCCACGAGGCGCTCGATCAGCCGCACTGTGCCACCTGCCGAAAGGGACACCCGATGCCCCGGCCCACTTGCCAGGGGCAGCTTGCCGTCGCACGACCGGCCATCACTGCCCGTCAGACGCCCACCCAACTCCGACAGAGAGAGACGTTGCGGAGGTAACCCGGCCCCGCCGCACGGTGGGTCAGGAGACATAGCACCGACTCCACTCCCTCCTCTGCGCCGAGTGGCACCGGCCGCAGCAGCCGCCTCTCAGCGGCATCTCGTGACCGCCCCTGACCCGAGACAGGAACACCTCTAATGAACCCGTACAGCTACACCGACCCACACAACCACCGCATGCAGTTTCTCGCCACCACACTCCCTCGCGGGCCGTATGTGTCTTGCGAGGCCGAGAACCTGGCTCTGGGGGGCGACACGGTGATCGTGAGCCTGCCCGCCGGAAAGGCCCGCGCCTTGGCCGACCACCTCGACAAGCTGGCCGTCTACGAGTTCATCGACGTGTCCCGCAACATGCTCAGGGCCGAGCCTGCCCACGATTGGACCCGATTCACGTTCGTCGGCGACATGCGTCAGGACGACGGACCATCCGGGACAGTGCCGGTCGTTGTTCTCACAGGCCGCCTGCCCGCAGTAGCCCGCGCGCTCAGGGCCCAGGCCGAACGCGCCGAGCACGAGCAGTACGCTGCCGAGAACCGATCACAGCACTGTGCTGGCGCTGCGATCAACCACGACGAGACCGGCGTATGCGACCACAGCCCCGCCGAGGAGGAGGCCTGCCCCACGGACTTCTCCGCCCTCCTCGCACATGTTGCTGCCCAGCTCCCCACCGAAGACGTCGACTCGATCGACTCGATCGCTGTCACCGTCCTCGCCGAGACTCTGCTCGGTGAGGACCGACCCACCGACGAGCGGCAGGCCACGGTTGCGGCCCGGTACCTATTCGCCCACCATACCCGCGAGCTTGCCGATGTGCTGGGTGCGAAGGCAGGCCGCCACGGTGCGCCGACTTACGACTACGAGCTCGGCCCCGGTATGCACGCCGCAGCAGAGCAGCTTGCCGAGTACGCCGACCGGCTCGACGGAGGGAAGCGCCCCAAGCCAGTCTCCGACGTAAGCCGAGTGCGACCCCAAGCCGGGCACCGTGCACCCCGACAGCCCTTCCCACGCCTGGTCGATGCCGCAGCTCAGTTCGCCGCCGTGTGGAGCCACCAGGACACCGCAAACGCCACCGCGCCCACCCTGCGGTGCGTCGAGCTTGACGCACTGATCGGAGTGCTGCGGGCCGCCGGCGCGATAGACACAGCCATCGCGTGGTGGATGGACGCACGCCGACGCGCATCGGAGCACTAGGCCACACGCGCCGCCCGGCGCCGAGCCCTCTTCGACCGCTGAAGATCCAGTGTTGCGGGGCTAACTCAGCATCCGACCAGAGTCGGTGCACCCGGGCCGCTCCCATGGCAGTCCGGCCCGCAGCACTCAGCTCGCCCGCTACTGAAAGGCAGCACTATGGGCTACACCCTCTACCGCAACCGTACGAAGCCCTCCGAGACCGACCAGGAGATGTGGGACAGCCCGCTCAACTCCTACCTGCGCGAGCACCAGATGGGCCACGCCGGGACGCACACCACCCTGCCGGAGATGATCCGTCACGTGGAGGCGATCGGCGCCATCTGGTGGGACTACACCACCCCGGCCCCCGCCAAGCTCGGCGTCATCACCGCCAAGAACGGCGGCATCCTGCCTCGCTCCTGGAGCCCACTGATCGACAGCCGGGAGATGTTCACCACGTGCGCCATCGAGACCCTGCGCTCCTGGCACGCAGAACTGGCCACCGACCAGACCCGACGCGATCTCTACGGCTCCCACCACGCCGATCTGCTGGTCTCCTCGTTCTCCTTCGCCGAATTCCACCTCGACAAGGCAGTGGCCAACTGCCCCTACATCGATGGACGCATACGCCAGCTGCCCGCCAACACCGTCGTCGCGCAGTTCCGCATCGCCGACGTGCCCAACTGGTCGCCCCCAGACCACTTCGGCGGCACCCCCCACGCCAAGCCCGAAACCCGCCGGACGACCGTCGACTACTTCCGTCAGGCCAGTGCCATCAAGCAGGGCTGGAAGAACGCGGCCGACGCCGCTCCGAAGGAGCGCTCCACCACCGCCTGACGCCCCGCCCCAAGCCCCCGGCCCCGTCCCTACGGTGCCGGGGCCGCCGCGTACCGCGTCCCCGCGCCCCTGCCCTCCGACGTCGCGCCCTACTCGGGATTGCCTGGCTTGCCTGCCGAACCCCGAAGCTGCCCCCGGCGTCCGGCACCCCGCCCCGCCTCTACCTGCACCGAAGGAATCCCCGTTCCCATGCTGACCCCGCCGCCAGACACGTATCCCGGCTGTACCTGGGCCGACCAACTGGTCACCGCCCCCGTCTACCGGCCCGGCCTGCCCGCCCAGATCGGCACCGCAGCCACCGTCGAGCCGCGTACCGGACTGACCACCCGCTACAAGGTCACCGCCTACGACCCGCACGCCCGTACCGTCACCGTCCTGCCCGACGTGAAGGAGGACCGCGCCGGCGTAGTACGCCCCCTCCCCGACGCCGAGCGCGACGGCCCCCTCATCCTGCACCTGGACGATGTCGACGACCTGCGCCTCATCCACCGCCGTCACCGCGACGACACCAGCGCCCTGCACACCAACCACTGCCGCCACGCCATCGAGACGGCGTTCACCGCCGGCGGAGACCGGGGCGTTCCCGGCCCTCGCCGTGTGTACCGATTCAGGATGCAGACCACGGAGGGGCGCACCTACCGATTCCTGGCCCGTGCCTCCTCCCAGTCGAAGGCATACGACTTGGCACACGTCTGGTGGCAGGGCACACCGAGCCCGAGCGGGTGGACTGGCGGTCGGCTGGAGGACGGTGACCGCATCGGCTCCCTCGTCTGTGAGGGTGCCCGCGACATGCCAGTGTGGCCCTACCCCGACCCGATCGCCGACCCCGTCTAACTGTCAATGGCCTCTGGCACCTGAGTGATGCCAGGGGCCACGACGTTGCCCTCGGGATCACACCAACCAAACACGTGCCGTCCCGCCGCTGCTTGCCCGGCTAACCAGCCCGCCACGAAGGTGCCCGTACCGCGCCCGCACACCGGCCCACCTATCTCTCTCCCCGCGGAAGGCGAGTCTGCTGATGTTCAAGTCCACGTTTCACGTCCACGAGTTCACCACCCAACGCGAGCCCCTCACCTCCGTCCCGGCCGACGACTACCAGGAGCCCGCAGTCGACGATCCGCACAGCCCCACCCGCATCAGCGTCTACGCCAGCGACAGGACGGCTGCCGCGCTGCGGACCGCCCAGCGTCACCTGACCCTCCTGCACGCCCGCCGGGCCTACACGGAACCTGGCTCCGTCACTCGTACCGCCGCCGACGTCGTGTACGCGGAGGCACGCCACCGCGCCGAGACCCTCATGCCCAACCAGCGGCACGAAGAGAGCCTGTGCGCTATCCACAGCGAGGACGACGCACTGCGGATGGATGCCCTGACCGACGTCATGCACGGGCACGGCGAACTCCCGTTCTGACCTGCCTCGTTAGGCCGGCGCCGATGGGGTCCGGCGACTGTCCGACCACCCAACGCATTTGCACGCCACCGCGCCTGCAGCCTCTGGCGACGGCTGCCTTCCCATCTGGCGGGAGGAGCCGTCCGATTCCGGACCCCTCCGGAGGGACGGGAACGGAGGCGCGGCCCCGGCGAGGCTTTGTCGCGGCAGGCTCGCAAGGGCCTGGTTCTATCCCGCTCCACCTGATCTAAAGGAGTTTGATCTGATGACACGAACACGTGGCACAGTCGCTGTCACCAAGAACTCGGGCAAGTCCCTCCGCCATCACCACAGTGTCGACTGCATGGAGGTGACCACATCGTGACCGTTCCGCCCCAGGTGCCCGGCGGCGGAAGGTCGCCGGCTCGGCGCCGAAGCCCGGCACCCGAGCTGCCTACGGTTTTGCCCGGCGAAGACCGAGGCTTTGGGCAGTCGCTGTTCGTCGACCTGGTGCCCCGCTCGTGCTGGTTCACCAACGTGCGCTCTTGTGTTGCCAGGAAGGACTGGGACCGTCTCAGGCGGATGATCTATGGCAGGGCTGACAATCGTTGCGAAGTCTGCGGTGCGACTCCTGGTGCGTCAGGTAAACCGAGGCTGGAGGCCCACGAACGCTGGGACTTCGACGAAGCCACGCGTACACAGACGCTGAAGCGGCTCATCTGCCTCTGCTCGAATTGCCACATGGTGACCCACTTCGGGTTCGCCCAGGTGCGCGGCTTGGAAGGCCGGGCCTTCGCACACCTGCTGAAGGTCACAGGCATGACCGAGCGGCAAGGCCGACAGCACGTTCAGTCTGCCTTCCTGACATGGCAGCAGCGCTCGACCCACCGTTGGGAGTTGGACCTCAGCATTCTGACCACGGCAGGTATCACGCTCGCCCCGCCGCCGTCCGCGAACGACCGGGCTGTCACAGCCGAGCAGACCCTCAAGTCACGCACTGGCATGAGGTCCTCGGAGCAGCACAGCTGACCGCGCCATCCTGCCCCCGTCACCCTCCCCGTGGTGGCGGGGGCGCCGCACGCCCACAGGTCATGACTCGACGCCGACATACCGCCAGCCGCTGGTTCGACCCAGCTCTCTGCACTCCTGCCTCTGTTCGTTGCCTTTGTGCCCCTCTGTGGCTCCCTGGCCCGGCTCTGGTGTCTGTGTGGTTCCGGAGCCCGTTCGTCCCCGCCCGGCCGCCGTTCAGGCGCAGCTTCGCGCCCCCTGTCTGCCCCAGTGCTAAAGTCTGCCGCCGCCGTACCCGGCCGTTGCGCCGGGGCCGCGGCCTGGCGTGGCGAGCCGCGCCCCGCTGCCGTAGCCGCCCGCTGCATGTGCATCTGCTCCTATCTGGATGGACTTGCGGCTCTTGCCAGCCGTGCGGCCATGCTTGGGGCCGAATACGTGAGGCGTGGATGGATTAAATCCAGGGCTCCAGTCATCAACAGCGTATGTGAGGCTCGTACTCGGGCCGTTCACCTCTGTGGAAGGCACCTACTGTGTGCGTCAAGGCCGAGAGAGCCCCGGCCCCGCCGGCACAGGCCACCACGGAGAATGCGCGGGTACCCACGAAAGTCAAGGGAGACGCCATGAACAGAACCGTCAGAATCGGGCAGCTCTATCGCGATCTCGCACGCGATATGCGCGAACGAGACCGGCGATTGCGCGTCATGAGCATCGGGGACGATGGCCGCGCTGACTGCTTCGTCGAACACGATCTGGACGGGACGACCGGGAAGACCGTCAAGATTCAGGTGCGTGCGCTCGCCTATCCCGGGAAGTTCGAGTTGTTGGAGGAGGCCAGCAACTCCCCCACAGATCCGCGTTTCGGCGTACTCGTGGCGGCGATCACTGCAGTACACCGTCCGGCGGCCACACCACTGGACTACGCCCGTGCTGCTTGGGACGCCATGGACCTGGGGGACACCGCGGACCGCGACGCGCCCTGACGCTCCTCCTGGAGGCCACAGGCCCGGCGGCCCGCAACTCCAGCGCAAGAGGGCGTCCGCCCTCCACCTTCGGCCCCGGTTCCGCATTCGCGGTGCCGGGGCTTCCTCATGCCCAGGCATGAGGAAGCCCACCTATGAGACCTGGCCGGCCGGCGGTCTCGGGGCAGGATTGCGCGACTTTGACCCACCCGAGGCAGTGTTGGTGCTGCCACCCTGGTTGCGCTCTTCCTCGCCGGCTGGCGGCGCGAGACGCCGATGTCGGCCCGACGCCATTCGGGACAACCAGCTGCACAGCTGACCTTCACGACAACCGGGCACCCCCATCTCCGCCACATTCCACTCAGTACGCAAGGAGTAGCCGTGCACGACAGACCACTGCTATTGATCGACGTTGACGGACCGCTGAACCCATACGCCGCAAATCCGTCCCGGAGGCCCGAGGGCTATGTGACTCACCGGATGCGCCCCACCGGCTGGGAGCACCCCCGGCAGAAGCCGCTACGGGTCTGGCTCAACCCGGCGCACGGCGCCCAGCTTCTGGCCCTGCCGTTCGATCTTGTCTGGGCCACGACATGGGCGCATGAGGCCAACGAGTGGATCGGCCCACGCCTCGGGCTGCCCGACCTTCCGGTGATCGCTTGGCCGGGCGACCAGAAGACGGAGTCGAGCCCGTACTGGAAGTCGGAACCCAAAGTCTTCTGGAAGACCCGGACCATCGTGGAGTACGTGACAGGACACCCCTTCGCATGGATCGACGACGAATTCAGCGACCTTGACCGTGACTACGTTGCCCTTCATCACGAGGGCCCAGCCCTGCTGCACCACGTGAACCCCCGGCTTGGCCTGCTGGCAGACGACTTCGAGGCGCTGGCCGCGTGGGCGAACTCGCTGACCACCAAGGGCGGCGAGCGCAAGATCAACACTCGGGAGGAAATCTGAGCATGGCATTCCTGCCGACCAACCGCCATAGCCGGAAGCAACTAGTCAGCCCGTAGCTGACCTGCGCGCCACGACAGAGCTCCGTGACTTCGCTCGTTCCGACCGAGATACAGAGGTGCGTTACCTCATCGACCGTGAGGAGACCAACGGCGAGACGATCGCTCTGCGCGTCGACTCCGCGCTGCGTATCGGGTCCCGGACCGGTCTGATCCTTCAACACCATAGTCCCGCTCTCGATGGCCCGCTCCGACCCTCCCACCCTCCGGAGCGGGCCATCGGCGTGTTCGGCTTCCGTCCACACCGCCACCGCCACTCGGCCGCTGCGCGGACCCGCCGCCCGGGGTCGGGGGGCTGGGGGTTGCAGGTCTTATTCCGTCCCGTTCCAGGGTCTTGGTCTGCAACCACCGCCTTCCGGCCCCGCGTTGGGGCTGCCGATCCCCTGATGGAGCCCCGCCATGTCCCTGTCCCAGTCCCTGCCCGTGTCCCGTCCCGCATCGCGTAAAGCCAAGGACTACGCCGACTTCGCTGACTGTGCGGAGCGGCTTCGCGCCCAGCTCGCGGACTTCTGGGGCAAGCCCGTACGCGGCCGGCCCCGGGCCGCCGACCTGATGACGTCCATGTACTTCACCGCGACGGGCCGCGAGCTCATCGAGGACTCACGCGATCGCATTGTGCTTCAGCATGTGCATGAACTTTGCCGCCGCCTACCGGACCGGCGAGGTGTGGGTCGTGCCCCACAGCATGGCCGACCGTATCGCCCACCATCCGTTGGCGAACCAGGCCAGCATGATCGTGGGGAGCCTGGAGGAGGCCGCCCCGGCCCGTGACGGGCTGGTCTACTTCCCCACCCCGATCTACATCGATGACTTGCATCCCGTCCACGGCCTTGCCTGGCACATGGAAGGCACCGGCAGTGACCTTGCATTCTCCGTCGAGACGATCACCGACACCCAGTTGCTTCCCACCCGGCTGCCGCCGTCGGTGGCCGCGTCCACGAAGTTGCCTCTCGCTCCGTACTGCCCCAACGGCGTCTCCACCCTGATCGGCGGGGTCCTGGCCGGCTACGGCAACCCAGACTCGTTCGGGGCGCCCGACCCGGGCACCGCCCTCGGGCTGGTACTGGCGTTCTGGGAGTTGCGCGCTCCGACCGCACGTGATGCCGACGTGCCCGACGAGTCGGGCACGGTCGAAGACACTCTGACGGTCTTCCAGCACGCCGGGCCGGGCCACGGCACAAGGAAGTCCGCCCACGGGCGCAAGGGCAAGCGCGCCAAGCAGTCCCCGCGCAAGCGGCGTATCCGCGTCATCCGCGAGCCTGCCCACATCCCCACCCTGGCCCCCCGGGCCCGGCTGACGGACGCCGCCGACAGCGCCCTGGCCGCTGAGCACATCCCCGAGCCGAACTGGCGGGACGAAACGCTCCGCTGGGAGGTGTCGATGAAGCACCAGAACCGCTGCCCGAACCCGCACCAGCACCGCGCCATCATCGAGGCGGGCGGCGAGTGTAAGCCGGTCCTGGTCCCCGTCAAGCGGCACTTCAACGGGCCCAAGGGCCGCGACGTCGACCCCCGCCGTACGGTGCGCATCGTCCCCGAGCGCCCCTGACCCGCCCCGGAGTCGGCGGGCCGCCCGTCCCGGCCCCGGTACCGCGTTCGCGGAGCCGGGGCTGCCCCATGCCCGCCCCTCGCCACGAGGCCATCCGGTGGGGAAGGAATTCTCCGCTTCTCCCACCGGAGGGCTTGTGCTGGTTGCCCGGGGCGGAGCCAGTGTCCAGTCCACGCCGGTGCCGCCGCGGGCACCCGCCACCTGTCGAACGGAGCAGACATGCAGACCCCCTCCACACCGCCGCCCGCTTCCGGGACCCGCACACAGCTCGTCCTGCACTCTGACTGGCACGCCTCCGGCCATCCGGAGACCTTCCGGTTCGAGGCCACGGCCCTGGGCCCGGACATGACCATCGCCGGGCTCCATCACCGGTACGAGCTGTGCGGTTGCACGGCCAGCGTCTACCCCGCCAACAGCATCATCGACGGTCCCGTGCCTGACACCCGCACGGCGTTCACCCCGCAAGGCCCCTGGACCGTGGCCGGGCAGTTCGACCTCTACGAGCACCCCAACCCCGACTATGAGCAGTGGGGCGAGGATGAGGAGTACGCGACCCTCGCCGACGCGGAGACCGCCGCCCGCGACCTCCACCTACGGGTGTGTTCGCACTACCAGCGCGCTGCCGGGACCTGCGCAACGTGCAAGGACCCTGCGGCCGACCACGCCACAGACGATCCCCGCTGGTGCAAGCACTTCTACTTTGGCACCGACCAGAACGCGTCGATGCGTGGCCCGGCCTACGGACGGCCCTGACCCGCCATGGCCGTATGTGCCTCCTTCCATCTGACCGTGACCGTCACGGCCCTCGCCATGCTCCGCCGCGAGCGTGGCCAGCGCTCTGCCGCTCACCGCGCCCCGGACCCCGCCAACAAGTCCCTTGCCTGGTCTTGCCCCCCCATAGCACCGGTTTGCCCGCCCAACAGGGGGGCCACCGGCCGACCGGCACACCCGTGTACACCACAGCCGGCCCCACGCCGGCAGGGATGCCGTCCGCCCCGCCCCTTGCGGAGGCGAGGCTGCGGCATGCCCACCGGTCGCCTTGCACGTCTTGCCCGCATCAGCTCACGGTACGGACCACCGGCCCAGCGCGCACGCCACGTCCGGGCCGCAAACCCCGCCCACGGCCACTCCCAGAAGGAAATGACGTCATGCCCAGCATCCCACCCATGCCGCCCGCAACGTACCCCGATGGAACACCCCTGAGCGTCCAGCTCTTCACCATCGCGGAGACCGGACTCGGCCCGTACGTCGGACTGCCCGTCACCCGGCTGTGGCAGGACGACAGCCCGCAACTTTTCACCCAAGCGACCGCCCAGCAGATCGCCGCCGATGTCGCCCGCGACGACCTCTGCATGAGCTACAAGTTCGCCGCTGACGGCACCCTGACGCTCCAGTGGACCGAGACCTACGACACGTTGGGCCACGTCGTCATCGTGGCCCCAGACGTGCACGGCCGGTATCTCATCGGCGGAATGTGGCCGTGGGCCGTGTGGGGGGAAGACGACGCGCTGCACACTGACCGACAGGCCGCGTACGCTCTCGGCGCCGCCGAGTACCGACAGAGCGACACCGCGTCACTCCCCGATGGACTGCGCGAGACCGAGATGTACGACCAGGGCCGTGAGGAAGCGCATCGCGTAACGCTGCGCCGCGAAGAGCCTTGACACCTCTCGGTACGAAGGGCGCGCCGACCACCGGCCCGTTTGCTGACCGCCCGTCCTGCACCCCAGAGCGGCCAGCAGCAAGTCCGCGCCCCTTCGCTGCACAGGCATACCGGTGCCGCCGGTGCCGGGCACCTTGACCGGCAACTCACCGCTGCCTGACACTCAGCCCACTCACCAACCGACGCATTTCCTGGAGGACTTCATGATCACATCACACGACCAGTCCACGGTAGAAGACGGAAAGCCACCGCAGTACGCGGACACCGAAGCGCAGCTCAGCAGCGAAGGCGGCAACGTATACAGCGTCATCAGCTGCGTCCAACGAGCGCTGCGCAGGGCCGGGCACCGGGAGGCCGCCACGGAGTTCAGCGCGGCCGCGCGTAGCGCGCAGTCGTACGACGAGGTGCTCCAGCTCGCGATGCGCACCGTGGTCGTAACCTGACCCCGTACGAAGCCGCGAAGCGGTTGCTCGCCGCCTGACCGCCCGCCAAGCACCAATCCGCTGCTACCGCGCCCCGACCCCGGCCCGCCGCCCGCGTGTGCCGGGGTCGCTGCGTTCCCGCCCCGGGCCGGCCCTCTGGTCTGACATCGCCACAGCGCGCCCTCGCCCCGCGGCCGAGCGGACGTTGGGCACGGCAGCAGCGGCCCTGCGCCCCACCTGGACACGGCCCGGCCTGTTCTCGGGCGGCTCAGACCCGCACGTCCCTGCTCCGCAGCGCAGTCCCGCACTGGTGGGGGCCGGTTGGGTAGCTAGCCCGGGGGCGAGCCACGCTCACCCACTCCGGTCGTCCTCTGGCCCCTCCGGTTCCCATACAGGAGGCCAGCATGCACGTCACCGCCATCGGCTACGTCCGCACCCGCCCTCACATCCTCGACAGCCTGCGTGAGGAAGCCGCTCACACACGCACCCACCGGCAGTTCATGGAAACCGCGATCGCTGCGTTCGAGCAGGACGGCCCGGACACCGAGCCACTCCTGGACGCCTGCCCGCAGCACACAGCCCGGCAGATCTTCGACGAAGTCGCCGAGGCGTACGACCGCGCAGATCGCGCCCAACGCGACGCCGCCGGCACCACGACCGTGGTCCGCGACGTCACCCTGCCCCACACCAGCCACCGTCGCGACCAGGCCCGCCGGGCAGAGCACGAGCACCATATCCGCTACGCCCGGGGCCTGAACCGGCTCCGCACCCGACTCACGATCGGCTGACCCGCCACCCGGCCTCTCTCACGCCCCCGAACTCCCGCCCGCACGGCAGTCCGGGACCGTGTCATGCCCGGATCGGCGGACCGCGGGCTCCGTGTGGATCGACACCGCGGGCACGGCCACACAACGCTGCAGAGACACCCGGCCACGGCAGCGGGAAAGGGCCGGGGCTTGCGCGGCTTGGCCCCACCCAAAGCAGTGTCAGTACTGCCGGAAGGACCTAGGCACGGGCACGAGTTCTGGCGCCGTGCAGCCCCAGACCCAACGGACCACTTCATGCACGGCGGCCACAGCACAGTCAGACAGCTCCCGCCGCCTGGTACTCCTACCGACCTACCTGGCCCATGGCACCAACCACACCCGGTCCTCAGACCCAACGATTCATAGGGACACCTCATGGATGACTCTCCCACGCCTGGCGCGGCCGGCCCACTGCTCGCTGCCCTGGCCAGCCTCGGCCACGTCGCCACCGTCGAAGACCTGGGCGGCGCCGCCCTCGTCGTCCTGGTGCGCCTGCCCGCCGGTCACCAGATCGTCATCGCCCGTACGGATGCGGACGGCTTCGACACACCCGTCACGGGGCCCGTTGCCGACCACGGCCGGTGGACTGGTCAACTCACCGACGCCGGGGGATGTCCGTACGACCTCTTCCTGGGCGAGAGCGAGGACGAGTCGCCCATCCCGCCCACGTTCGACGCGGACACCGCCGGAATCGCCGCTGAAACCGCCGACTGGGCCCGCTTCGCCGCCGACCACCTGACCACCTGACCGACCAGCACCCGCACACACCAGGCCCCGCCCGGACGACGAACCGGTCGGGGCCGCAGCACCCTCAAGCCACCACCCACACGACCACCCCTCGCGGCCCCAGGCAGCCCACCCGCCGGACGAAAGCCACGTCCACGGCCCCACCCAGGCCCATCCCCGCCCTCACAGCGCCGGTCACACCCGCGCTTGCAGGCCTAACCCCAACATGACGAACAGTCAGTCCTGCTCAATCCATACCTACGCGGGCCCCTTCAGCTGCTGGAGACGCACTCGCTTCGGACATCCCGCCCCACCCCGGACAGCGTGGGACGCCTCCCTCCTTCACCAGCCGCCGTGCCGTGTCATGCACAGCCCCACGCCTCGCATTTCCCCACTCACACCGTCAGCCTGCCCCGCAGTCCTAGCGACAGGACACCGATGACCCTCGCCGAACTCCGCGCCCGACTCGCCAAGCTCAACCACCTGCCCGGCCACGCCGAGGTGCTCCTTGCAGACGCCGAAGGAAACGAGTACTCGCCCCTCCACGACATCGACTGCGCCATGTACCACCCCGAATCCCCAACGAGCGGCCAGCTCTACCCCACCCCGCAGCAACAGCCCGCCGACTGCCCACACACGCCTGCCAACGCGGTGCCCGCCCTCATCCTCTGGCCCGTGTAATGACCCGGAAGGTCCCGCGTCTGCTCTTCTGACTCTCTGATGGGGCCGCCATCCCGAGCCCCGCACCGCTGCTCTGGCCAGCGTGCGGGGCTCTGCGTTCGGACTCCACACGGACTTGCGCTGCTAACCCCGACGGCCACCACAGTTCAGCTCGCCACCGGGAGCGGTAACCGCACCGCTCCGGCCCGCCATCCCCCATTCCCGCTCCTTTGGAGAGCACCATGAGGCATGTTTCCGGTCCCTTCCCGATCACCGCTGAGATCACCGCGCCGTCCTTCCGCCGGGCGACGGAAGCCGAGCGCGGCCTGACCATGCTCGCCCACTACGTGCACTTCCACGATGATGACAAGTTCGGGGAGGAAGCAGGGTGGCAGCGCTTCAACACCGAAGCCGTCCATCACTACGCGGCACAACTGGTAGCGGACGTGCTGCATTACATCTACGCCACGGCGGACGGCAGCTCAGTACGCCGCGCCCTGGCTGAGCTGATCGAACTCATCGACACCGACGACGAATACCTGGAAGGCGAGGGGATCGGCTCAGCGCTGCAGGACGCCGTGCCGGGCAAGCGCCTGGCCCAGATTGCCGCCGACCAATCCGCACAGGCCCAGCTCATGAAGCGGCTTGCCACCCACCTCGGCGTACAGCCACACAGCTGACCCCGCACGCTCGCACGTTCCGTGCGCCGACTACCCCGGCGCGCGGGCCGGGCTCGCCCTCCACGAGGCACTCACCAACTCCGGAACCTGGCAATGCGGCGCGCTCGACCCTGCCCGGTTCTGCATCCGTGCCCTGGTCGCTCGCGTACTGCTGCACTCTCTGTAGCCCGCTGGCCTCCGTCTGTCAGTCCGGCCCCAGCTGCCTTCTACGGCGGCCGGGGCCGCGCCATGTCTAGCCTCCCTCAAGCGCCCCGCTTCCTCGCCACAGCGGGCCAGCCACATGCGACGGGGGAGCGGGTGGCCAACCAATCGATGTTCATGACTCGATGCCCGATGACCGGTGCTCGATATGCGGTGGTTGCGGGGCTTAATACCCAGGGTTTGACGGTGTGGGTGCGAGGCGCGATCGGCGTGCCTGCAAGGAGGAACCCATGAGACTTGCCATGCCCGCGTCGGTCCCCACTCCGTCCGAAGAAGATGACCGATACACCGCCGGCACCCGCACCGCAGCCGTCGCCGCATTTCTGGCCCGAGCCCGCGCCGCCCGAGCAGCTACGGAACTCCCCAAGCTGGTGGATGGCGACTGCGTCACCTGCCCAAACGGATATCTGTGGGTGCGTCACCAGGGCAGCTGGAAGACGCCGGACTACCCCGACGCCCTGAGCCTGCCTGAGGACGCCATCCGCCACTGGTGGGCTCAGCGTGACCAGCCGGACAGCAACGTGGCGGTGGTGCACCGCCTCAGCGCAGGCGAAGCAGACCGAATCGCAGCCCGTCACTACGCCAGCTCCCTCCACGCCCCAAGCGTCACCCACGGCCAAGTCGAAATCCGCGAACTGGTCACCGGAGCCTGGCTCCGAGCCCTGGCCACTCGCGCCGAGCTATACCGCACCGTCAGCGTCCACCTTGAGATGCCCAGCGGCATCGTCACACTCCACTCTGACGGCCGGTGGGGCACCGGAGATATCTTCTACCTTCCCTTCACCCACCCGACCCCGCCCGTCTAGCGACACCGCGCCTGGCCACGCCTGCACCCGGCGCGGCCGTGGCCAGGCGGGTATGCCGACCACGACGACCACGGCACCTCACCTCCTGGCCCCTGTCACCCGCGTGGTGAGAGGGGCCGCCCCACCGCCCCACGTCCTCTTGGACCGCCTCGTGCGGGCACAGGAGTTGACGCTGTCACCGTCCCGGTTGCCCCGCCTCGGCGCGCCCGCTCCTCGCCCCGGTTCTTCGCGGTGTGGAAATCCCCGCCCGGTCGTCCTGGCCTTCCTCCCGTTCCACCATGCCCGCACCGGCCAGCAACCACCCGCTCCAGGTGCGCCTGCGCTGGGTCCGCTGGGGGTTGCAGGACTAGTCGGCCGCCACCGCATCGTGTGCTCACCGGATCGGGCTCTCCGCTTCCGGTATTCCCGAACCCGCCCTAAGCACGAAGGAGTTCACATCATGAACTGGGCCGAGCTGCTGAACGCCCTGCTGGTCGCGGGCATGGTCCTGCCCCTGCTGCTCAGGTTCCTCGGCTTGCTCTCCATGACCAAAGCCATGGCGATCCAGATCGCGGCGCTCACCGTGGCGACGGTGTGGGCATTCTTGCAGGGTAAGGCCAACGACACCGTCCTGTTCGCCTCCGTGAACATGGTCCTGCTGCTGATTCTGCGCAGTGACCGCGACCGCGACCGCGACCACCCCGACGACAAGGGCCGCGCTCATGACGAGAGCCGTCCTCGCGAGACGGACCGTGCCTACGACATCACCACCTTGAAGCCCTGACCCCTGCATGGCCCCGGCCCGTCCCACAGCCGCGGGGCGGGCCGACCGCTTGCCCGTCCCCGCACGCACTCCGCGCGCGGGGACACCCACGTACCTCCACCCGCCCACGCTGCGTTCCCAAAGGGCCCACGTCTGCGGCCCGCCGGCAATGTTGTGATCCGACGACCCTGCCAGCTCGCTGTATGAGGGCCACCCCACCTGGCGAATTCGAGAGGTAGGCCGTCGTCTTCGCCCGCCGCCCCGAAGCTCCATGCCCTCCGAAGTCGCTGACCAGAGGTTGCGGGGCTTGCCCGGACCAGGGGGAGTGTCGGTGTTGCCGGAAGGACGTTCCTGCCCCTCCACCTGCGGTCGAGCTGCCGAGGGCGGGCCGCACAGAACCTTCTCCCGCATGCCACCTGAAGTGACACCCCGAGCAAGGAAGACGATGCTATGACCGAGACCGCCCGCACCTACACCGCCGACGGAATCGCCGCCGGAACGAGCACCTACCCGCACCCAAAGCCGGTCCTGGACACACGTGCGCTGGCTGAAGCGATCCGGATGCAGCTTTGCACCTGGGTGACCGCCGAGTTCGGGATCATCGTTCCCACCCCCGAGATGGTCGCCGCCGCGCCCGCCGCCAGCATTGCCCAGTTCCTCGGCGAGATCGCCGAACACGTCCACATCTGGGGCGTGGAGACGGACGGCGACGCCGAACCGTGGGGCATCGCACATCTGTTCAACGCCCACGCCGACGGCCTGTACGCCGCCCACGGGCGCGGTGACGCCCACCTGCTGGGTGCCCTGTACTCGCTCATCGTCGCCCGCGCCCACCTGAGGGACGGCTATGAGGGCCGGTTCGAGCTGGACCCGTTCGCCGACGACCTGCGCTCCCTCAACGAGACGGCACTGATCGAAACCGTCCGCGTACAGCTCGCCACGTGGGTGCCGGCCACGTTCGGGACGATCGTTCAGCTCCCCGAACGGTGGGAGATGCGCCATGCCGCCGAACTGTCCGACGTCCTCGGCGTCGTGATCGGAGCGGCGGAAGCGAAGTACGGCGACATGGACGACGACAGCATCCAGGGCGGCATGGCACACCTGGCCAATGCCCGCGCCCACGGCCTGAAGGCCGGATACGGACACGGCGACGCCCACCTGGCCGCCTCCCTCGGCGCGCTGGTCCTAGCCGCCGCTGTCCTCGCCTGACAGTCCCCCCGCACCACCTGCGACCCCGCTCCCGCACATGCCCTGACCACAACCCGCTGCGAAGAACGCTCCGACCCGACCGAGGCGCCCACCGCCGACCTGTCTTGGCTGTCTCCGCCGCTCCCGCACGCTGGGGCGGGCAGGGGCGGGTTGCGGCGGTTGGCGCATGCCCGGTCATGGTCGGCACACCGGCCCCTTCGAGAAGCGGAGCATCATCATGGCCACCACCCCGCACACCACCACCGGCACTGACAGTGCTGATCGGCTGTGGCAGAACCTGGCCGACGCCCTGAACGCCCTCATCAACGCCCGACTGTTCCCCGCCTTCCACGACCTGTACGGGGGCCGGAACGACTGGCAGCACCAGCCCTACGCCTCTACTGCTGTTCGTGGTGACGCCCCTTGGGCGATCTACGACCTGTCCACCCGGCAGTTCACCGTCTCCAGCCGCGAGCGAGCCCTCGACGGTGAACACGCCCGCCTCGGCGGTCAGCCCAGCGGCAAGCCCTGCTGACTCCCACGTACCCCCTCACTCACGCCGTGGCCTTGATCTGGCCATGTTCAGCGCACCGGCCCCGCGGAGCTGTGACCACCCGCCCCCGGGGGCCGCAACCCGCCGACCGCTACCACACCCCCGGTTCTGTAACCCAGCACGCACCATGCCCTACCAGCCCGCTGCGCCGGCCCGCCCCGTACCCGGTCACCCGTCCGCGGGCCGGGACCGGGCCCGCCATCCCAGGCCCAACGGTTCAACCACGACCCGCCGACCCGCACGGGCTTGCCGCCGCCGAACGCTCCCGGCGAGCCAGCCACGCTGCCGCCCTGCGCCGCGTACAGCACGAGGTCGACGAGCGGGAGGCGGAAAGAGAACGTCCCGAAGCCCGCTGCGCACGCGAGATGAAGACCCGCGCCTTCTGGCTCCGCCGCCACCGTGAACACCTCGGCATGGCGCGCGGCTCGCGCCGCGCGGGCGAGCACGGAGCCCAGCTCCCTGGCCGACCTCGCCCCCGGCCGTCGCCCTGAACGAGCCGTCGACGCCTAGCAAGCCGGTACCCCAGTCCCTAGCCCGGAGCACCCAATCGCCCGCTGCCGCTCCTGGCGCGGCGGGCGCCGGCCCGCGCCCGCAAGCAGCGGACAGTGCTGCGTGGCTAGACCTGGTGCTGGGCATTGTCGGCGCACCCACCCGACGAGAGGAACTCAAGCATGCCGAACTCCGAGCTCGCAGCACGTATCCGCAGCGCGATCCTCACCCACCCCCGGCACTACGACCCCACCGCCTGGCTCGGCGGAATCACCCTGCTCCGCCCCGACACCCCACCTCACGAAGCCGACCCCCTGTGCCGAACGACCCTGTGCGTCGCCAGCTACGCCGTCCACTTCACCGGCCACACCCTCGAAGTCGTCGACGACCCATCGGACTCCCACGGCAGCCGTGCCACCCATACCCTCGCCTACAAGCCCGGCAGCGAGCCCCTGCCCGTCTGGGTGGTCGCGCAGCGGGAACTGCGCCTGACCGGCAACGACGCCGGACGGCTCTTCGCCTCCGGTACCAGGGCATTCACTGTGCTCGCCGCGCTCGCCCAACTCGCCAGCGGCATGCCCCATGTCGACTGGGACGCAATCCCGAAGTAGCCGCCCGCCGCCAGGCCGCCGCCCCGGCCCTGCCCGCACCGCCCGGCCCCACTCCGTCACCGCCGGGCCCGGCGGTGCGTCCGGCTCGGCTCCCGTCCACGCCGCGCCGCGCGGTGCCGAGGGGCGGCGCCCGGCCCCAGCCCGCCTTGCCCAGGGGGCGCGCTCTGCCACGCCCGGGGTTGTGCCGCTTACCGCACCGCGCCGCACTGTGAGTTCAGTCGCGCACCGCCTTGAAACCTCGTATGCGATGAACGACCGTCCCGCCGCCCCTTGCCGCACAACCGAAGGTCCGGCAGGCGCACCCCTCCCAGCCGGACCAAGGAAAGGACCACATTCCATGAAGACCACCCGCCCGAGCAACGACGAGCATGGCAACACGGCCACGCAACAGACCGCCAGGCGCAGTTCCCGCCTGGTGGAGGCCACCCGGCCCGGCAAGCCTGCCACGCCCGGATCTCAAGGAGCCACCATGCATGTCGTCGTCCACGGCAGCGCTGCCCGCTATGTCCTCGCCGCGGAGCAGGCCGCCCCCGCCCCTGCCCCTGCTGACATCGATGTCATTTTTGCGGACGGCAGCAAGGAGGAGGCCGCGCGGGTGGCCTCCTCGTGGGCTGACAGCCATGGTCTGGGTCACCTGCCCTTGGACCTCAAGCACACCTACGCCGGCCGCTCCTCCCGCTCCGGCGGGCAGCAGGCGATCCGCGTGCCCGTGCCCTGGAGCAAGAGCAACGGGCACGTCATCGTGCTCAGCGCAGCCGAGGTCGCGGTGGAGTGGGAAGAGGTGCAGCACCTGTCCTCCCTCGTCCGCTCGGAGCTTCCGGATCGGCAGCTCCGAGCGGAGGCGGCGCGTGGTTACTTCCGCCTCACCGTGGTCACGGCCCCGGGCGAGGTGGGTGAATGGGACGATTACATCGAGGGGCTGACGGCTCTTCGGAACTCGGCCGCGAAGCATCCCCGTGCCTGGTCGGTGATCCGGGAGTCCGCCCCGTGGGGGCGGGAGGTCGACCAGCTGATGGCTCACGGGTGCACTCCGGACCCGCAGTGGGCGGGCAGGCTCCAGGGGGGCTCTCCCGCCGCCGCCGGCGGAGCTGTCGTTATCGCCCTGACGAAGCGGGGTATGGAGCAGCCCTACGGCGACTGGCCGCAGCCCGGGCAAACCCGACCCCGGCCCCGGGGGCTGGCGTTGACCCGCAACGCCCAGCACCGACGCGAGATCGCCCATCAAGACGCCACGGAGTCCGCGACGCTGCCGACACTCGCCCAAGCCCTCGGCCTGGGCGGCGAGGGCCCCACCACGACCCCAACGCCGTAGAAACCAACCAGCTCGCACCGCGAACCGACAGAGAATGGATGCTCGTGGAAATCACGACGCTCAAGAATCACACCCCCCACCCGCTGAACATCTACACCCCGGACACGCCGGATGTGCTCAGCGACCCCGGACAGGGACTGCTGCGCACCATCGCAGTGTCCGGGCCAGCCGCCCGGCTCACCATGGATGAGCAAGGCAACCCCAGTGCCGTGGACGGCATCCCGACGCAGGATGTCCTCTACGGACAAGACACTTCCCTTCCTCCCGAGGAGCCGGGCGTCGGGATCATCGTCAGCCTCGTCTCGGGGCTTGCCTCGGCCAGGGAGCGAGGAGACATCTTCGTCCCCTACCGGGAGGTCCGCAACAGCGCCGGCACCGTCATCGGCTGCCGGGCCCTCGCCCGCCCCCGAACCCAGTGAGTAACGACAACGTGCTCACCGCACCCCGCATCCCGCATCCGACCGGCGGCACCGGGACGCGGTCTGCCGACCACCTCCGCACAGCCCACGTCACCCTCGCCGAAACCCGGAAGCACAACGACCCCGCGGACCGCGCCGCAATCGCCGATATGGCCGGGGCATACGTCGCTGCTGCACTCCTCCACGCCCGGGAAACAGATCTAACTGCCCTCTGACCCGGACCGATCACCACCGCCAGCCCGCGCCCCGGCACCCGGCCGGGCCGTCACAACCCCGCCGACAAGATCACACAGCCAGAGCTCACCTGGCCACCACAGCCCGTCCCGCTTGCAGCGGGGCGGGCTCTGCCATGCCCGGCCCCGGCAACACCCCGTACCTGCGAGGCCGGGCTACTGCCCGCCAGCCCCGCACCTGTAGCCGCAACAGCCTACGCAGCCTACCGGCGCGGGCGGGGGCGCGAGCCGCCCTGCCTCGCGCGGCGCCCGCCCGCCCCGTCGCCACCGTGCCCGGCCCCAAGGACCCCATGCCCGCTGGCCCCCATCCCCCCCCGCCCCAGCCGCGCGCCCGCTAGGCCGTGGGGGTTGTGCTGCTAGCCCCCAACCCGCGAAAGTCAGCGCAGCCGGGCACGCCACGCATGAGCCTTCTTCTCGTGTGCTGTGAACGACCGGCCTGCCGGGCCACCCCTCCCCCTGGGGCCCGGCCCTGCCCACCGCACCGGCAAAGGAGCCACCATGCCCTTGTTCAGCGACGCAACCCCCGCAGACATCACCTACCCCCACTACATCGCCGCCACCGCCACCGGCCACCGCACCGTCACCGCCCACGACGTCCTCCAGACCCTCAACAACCCCCAATACGCCCGCATGCGAACCGCCCCCTTCCGCCTCACTGCCCTCCCCACCGGCCAATCCGGCGCCCCTTACACGGTGTTCACCCCCACCCCCGTCGTCGCCGCCTACCCCTACGTGATCCGCGACATCCACGGCAGGGGACTGGGCGAGCGCTACCGCACCCTCCCCGAAGCACTCCTCGCCGTGATCAGCAAGTTCCTCCCCAGCCCTACCGCCACCCGCATCCACCCTGCCGACACCCACAACCGCCTCTACGTCGACCTCGACGCCTTCCCCGACGCCCCCCTGCCCTGGCACCGCTCCGTCCACCACATCGAACGGGAAACCACCCTCACCCCCACGCCCCCCTTCACCCCCCACCCCCTCTACACACCCGGCCCCGACCTGCGCCTCACCGACGCCGACCGCGCCAACGCCCCCGCCTACCGCGTCCAGCCCGCCGACACCCTGGACGCCACCCTCCCCACCCACCACCGCATCATCCCCGGCGCCAACCTGCGCTCCCACCTCCGCTACACCATCAAGCACACCGGCCAGGCCGCCATGGAAAGCCCGGACATGTCCGACGGCACCATCGTCTACCGCCACAGCGCCCACCACCACACCAGCACCAGCGGCCTCGTCATCGCCTACCCGCCCTGCGCAACCTGCGGATTCGGCCCCGGCCACCCTCCCTTCCCCAACCCCACCTGGACCCAGCAGTGCCTGAACTGCCAGTGCACCGACGACTGACCAACACCGCCGGCACGCCGCGCCCCACCGGCCTCGCCGTTGCCCAGACCCTCCCACAGCCAGCCGATCCCCAGCCGCGCCCCGCTGTCGGGGTTGAGCTGGTAGCCGCCCCAACCGTGACAGTCAGACCAGCCGGAACGCCTCGCGCAGCCCCTCTCGTGCGTCGAGGCGACCGACCGGCGGAGCCCCGCCCCGGGGCGGCCCCCACTCACCATCAGCCCGCTGAACGGAGCAGACTCATGCGCACCTACGCCACCGCCCAGCACACCGGAACCGACCCCGGCCAGTGCGACGCCACCGCCGTCCGCACCTCCCCGGATGGAACCCGCGCGTACGTCCTCCTGGACGGCTTGGGCCGACGTGAGGAGACCCACCTGTGGGCCCTCGGCGCCGCCCGGCAGATCGCCCGCACCGCCGCCCGCCGGCGCAACGCCGAGGCCGGACTGCGGCACGTCTACAACCTGTGCCGGGACGACGCCATCCACTACGGCGTCGGCCACAAGGCGGCCGCCGTGGTCGCCGTCAAGACCCCCGGAAAGCCCTTGACGGTGGCCTGGTGCGGCGACTCCCGGGCATACCTGATGGAGCGCGGGAACGCGGTGCGCCTGACCGACGACCACAACAAGCGCCGCGTCTACCCGCCCACCGCTACCTATCCGCACGGCGGCAACCGCAACCACATCACCTCGTGCCTCGGCTCAGACCGCAACGACGAGGACGTACGCAACCGGCACCGCCACCCCGCAATCGAGACCACCACGCGAGAGATCACCGGCCCCTGCCGCCTGCTGCTCGCCTCGGACGGCACGTACGAACCGATCGAGGACGCCCGGCACTGCCTGTTCACCGAATGCGACGGCGACGACCTGATTCCCACCGTCCGGAACCTGGTGAACCTGGCTGTCGACACCGCCGTCAAGACCAGCCGCGCCCTGGACCCGAACCAGGTCTACGCGGACAACGCGACCGCCCTCTTGGCCGACCTGGCCTCCTGACGCCCCGCCGATCACACCACCCCCAACGCCCCGGCCCCGAACCTCCGGCATCCCGCCCCGGGTTCGGGGCCGCCGCACGCCTACCCGGCTGATGGGTCTTGCGGGGCTTGGCCCTGCCTGGGGCACTGTCGGTGGGGCTGGAAGGCGCTCCCGCACCATCCCCTCGCCGTGCGGTTGAGCCCCCGCCCGCTGGGCCGCCCCCCGGGGGGCGGCCCAGCGGGCGGGGGCTCAACCGCCCCGAGGCTTCGGGCCGCCGCACCGCCACCACCACATCCCAGGCAGGAGACCCTTGTGACCGACCAGCAACTCGACCACGACGCCAACACCGCGATGCCGCGCCCCGAGGACATCGTCGTACTCGTCGATGGAGTCCGCCGCCTCCGCACCGAACTGGCCGCGCCTGCCACTCTTGACTTGCTGCGCGCCGAATACATTGCAGCGCTCGACGAGGCGCACCACACCCACCCATGCCCGGTGACCGGCCGTCCGTACTGGACCGGGTGCGTGCACCCCGACGGCCGGGTCGGCTCTTGCCACTCGGAGCGGCGCGCGGACGCTGTGCTTGCCGTCCGCGACACGGAACTGGAGCAACTCCGCGCACAGCGCCGCTACCTCATCGGCCAGATCGCGAAGAGGGACACCCACGGCGGGGACAGCGACCGTGCGCTCCGTGAGTTCCTCGGAGCCGACGACACTCCGGACCTTGCGGCAGCCGACAACCCGACCCGATTGCGTTGGGGCCTGGACGATGTGCTGTGGGGCGACGACAGCACCGTCACCGTCCTGCTGTCTGGCCCTCAGGGCGAGCCGTACTGGCTGGAGCTGGACCTGGAGTGTGCCGCTGCACTGCGGCAGAACCTTGTCGGCCCCGGGCAGGACGAGACAACCGCCGGACTGTCCGCGGCCCTTGCCGGAACGCAGCAGGTCATCGACGACGAACACCGCGACACCCGGCAGTAGAACCGCGCACACGGCGACGCCCCGGCCCTCCCGGCCGGGGCGTCGCCGTGTCCCGGCCCCGAATCCCTGGCCCCGCCCCGGGTTCGGGGCCCCCGTCCTTCCGTACGGCAGCCGGGCCTTGCGGGGCTTATCCCTGCGCGGGGGAGTGTCGGCGAACCGGAAGAGCGCCCCTCACACCACCGTGCGGCCGCCGCCCGGCCTCCGCCTTCCCTCAGGGGAGAGGCGAGACCACCTGCAGGGACACCCCGAACGAGGAAGACGACACGATGACCGAGACCACCACCAGCACCTACACCGCCGATGCGATCGCTGCCGGCACAAGCACCTACCCCCGCCCGAAGCCGGTCCTGTACACGGGCGCACTGGCCGAAGCGATCCGCGTGCAGCTCCGCACCTGGGTGACCGCCGAGCTGGGATTCACCGTCCCCGCCCCCGAGATGCTCACGGCCGAGCCCGCCGACAGCATCGCCCGCCTCCTCGGCGAGATCACCGAACATGTTCAGCTCTACGGCGCGGACACCGGCGTGAGCGCCGAACCGTGGGGCCTCGCCCACCTGTTCCACGCCCACGCCGACGGCCTGTACGCCGCACACGGCCGCGGCGACGCCTACCTCCTGGGAGCCCTCTACTCGCTCATCGCCGCCCGCGCCCACCTCAGGGACGGCCATGAGGGACGCATCGAGCTGGACCCGTTCGGCGGCCACCGGCCCACCGTCGACGACAGCGCGCTGATCGAGACCGCCCGCGTCCAGCTCACCACGTGGGTGCCCGACACGTTCGGGACCATCGTGCAGCTGCCCGAACGGTGGGAGCTGCACGACGCCGCCGACCTGTCCGACCTCCTGGCGGACGTGATCGGAGCCGGGGAGGCGAAGTACGGCGACATGGACGACGACAACAGCATCCGCGGCATGGCACACCTGGCGAACGCCCGCGCCCACGGCCTGAAGGCCGGATATGGCCACGGTGACGCCCACCTGTTCGCCGCCCTGAACTCGCTGGTCCTGGCCGCCGCCTCCCTCGCCTGATAGCTGTCCGCCCCGCGCCCGCACTGCGCCCGGGGTGCCCGACACCTCGGGGCAGCCCGGCCACCGCCCTACGCATCCGACCACCCTTCGCAGCTCGACCACGAACCAGCCGACAAGGAGGACCACCGTGTCCGCTCCAGCCATCCAGCTGTTCCTCTACGGGAAGTGGCTGTTCAACATCGACCAGGCCCAGGCCCTCCTGAAGGAACACCCCCGCGACGCCAAGCCGACCCCGGTCGCCGACTGGGCCGCCGCCTACCACCTGGACCGGCTCACCCCGGACTACGACGGCGCGCGCTGGTGCCCCGTCTTCGGCCCGGATCAATCCGCCTTCAACGCCGAACGCGCATTGCAGACCGATCTGAACAAGCCGGTCATCATCGCCACCCTGGAGTTCGACGGTCGGCCGGCCGTCCTGCTGATCGACGGCGTCCACCGTATGTACCGGGCGATGACCGAGTGCCGGGCGACCCTGCCCGCGCACACCCTGACCACCGCCGAAACTGCCAGGATTCGCGAGCGCTGAGCCATCGCCCGTGATACGCACTCTCCGACCACGCACCGCGCCGGCTCACCCGGCGCCCCCGCACCCCCGCACCCCCGCACCCCCGCACCCCCGCACCCCCGCACCCCCGCACCCCCGCACCCCCGCACCCCCGCACCCAAGGCTCCGGCCCAGGCCCGTCCGCCGCACTCCACGGGCGGGCCACCGCATCCCCGCCCGCCAGCCCCCACGCCACCCGGCACCCGTGCTGGCTTAGGCCGCCCTCGCACCCCTCCCTCATGGACGCTGCACAGCCGCCGCCAATGAAGCCACCCAGCGCGGCGCGTGGGGCACCGTCGAGACCGAAGGCTTAGAAGCCGCCTACGCCGCTCACCCACGCCCGTGCTCCGCCCACGGCCTTGGTGCGTATCAAGCCCGCCTCGGCACCCACCACGTGAGCCCATCCCCGGATCGGGGTTGCGGGGCTTGGGTCGGCCCCCAGCAATGTCACTCCCGCCGGACCACCCGGCACGTCGACACTTCTCCCAACCAAGGAAGGCCCGCATGTTCCTGACCACCGTCCTGACGGCCATCGCCTGGACAACCGCAGGCGCAGCACCAGTCGCCGCCGCGGCCATCGAGTACCTGAGCAAGAGGCGCCTCACCTCTCGCAAGGTGGCCCTCATCGCCGTTCTCCATGCGACCTCAGCCACCATGTTCCTGGCACTGATGACGCGCGCGTTCGCGGACAACGACAAGCTGATTGCACTGGTCACGGCCATCATCGCCGCCTCCCAGCTGGGCCTGGCCGTCATCGAACTCATCAGGCTCCGGCGCATGCGTGACCAGCGCTCCGCCCAGCGCAAGCAGCCGGCCCGCCGCGAGACCCTCGACCGGCCCTGACCCGGCCAAAGGGCCCGCCCGCCGCCTTTCCGGCCGGGCGGGCCCGTCCCTTTCCCCAACCCTGCCCGTCCCTCAACCCTCCTCGTGCCCGTGAGTATCCGCCGGGCTGCCCGGCCTACCCGCCCCCGGTCACAGTGCGAACCCCGGACTCCCCACACGTGCCTGCCGCAGCCAGCCCGGCCCGCACATCGTGCGCCCCATGTCCGCCGCCCGGCTGGACAAAAACACCACCCAACCACCGGAGGGACCACCCAGATGAGCACCGACTACCCGACTCCGGCCCTGGACGCGGCTGTATGGCACACCATCAACAGCCACCCGGCCAGCCGCACCGCCTACGAGGAGGCGGACATGGACCACGGCGCGTGGGCGCGGGTCACAGTTGATGGATCGGAGGTTGTCTCACCCTCCCGCCGCACGGCTGACGTGTTGCAGCAGTACCAGAGCCGCGTACAGCGCGCCATTGCCGAGATCGTCGCCTAACCCCGATCCCCGGCCCCGCGCGGACATTGCCGGGGCGATCCCTTGAGCGCCCCGGGCACCCCACCCGGCACGCAGCGTATTCAGGCCCGTCCGCGATCCCCGCCCGCTGGGGCAGTGGCGCCGCCCCCGCCACCGGATTGCCCGGCTAACCCCACCACCACCGACAGTCAGCCCCGGCCGGACACGCCCCGCACGCCTCTCCCGTGCGCCAAGGCGACCGGCGGGCCGGGCCGCGCGGCCACACGCAGCACCGCCCCTTGTTACGCACCGCGCAGCCCGGCGCCCATCTCCCCCAAACGAGAGGCCCACCGCCATGGCCCAGACACTCACCGAACGACGTGCCGCCGCCCGCGCCGCAGCCGAGACCGACCGCCAAGTGGCCCGCCTCTACCAAGTCGCCCGCCGCGCCAGCTCCCTCAGCGGCCTCCTGACCCACCCCAACACCTCAGCAGCCGGTGTCGCCCTCGCCACCCTGCGCATCCCCCGCGCCTTGTCAGCCGCCCACCGTCTGCTGGCTCTGCCCGGCGTCGCCGACCATCCGGAGACCGACTACGCCCGCTCCGACCTCACCATCGCCGAAAGCCGGCTCAACGCCCCCAGCGCCCGACTGCTGCTGATCGCCGATGCCGCCCGACAAGCCGCCACCATCGCCGATGCGGCCGACGACGACCTACGCGTCATCGTCTTCCGCGACATCGAACAGCGCTGCCGACACCTGGTCGACACCGCCCGCGTCGAACCGGTCCTCGGCCGCCGGGGCTGGACTCGCCACGACCACACCGCCAACGACCGCATCCAGCACTACGCCGCGCAGTGGGGACTCAATTCCACCCCCACTAAGGCCACCGGAACCGCGCTCCTCACCGCGGTCGCACGGCCCGCCGGGGCGACCTACCCACCCGTCCCCACCCACCTGGCCCGGCAAGCCGCCGACCGCGCCGCCACCCGCGCCCACTGCGCCCCCGGCATCCGCTGCACCGAATGCCACCGGGCTTACGGAGCCCGCAAAGTCACCCTCCCCGGAATGTGGCTGTGCACCGACTGCATCCCCGCCGTCAACGCCCGCCTCACCGCCCGCGGCTACGCCCCCGACACCGTCCAGCCGGTCGACGACCTACCCCCCAACGCCCGCTACCGCGTGTACCTGTTCAACGCCTCAGGCCACGGCGGCCGCACCATCGAATGCGACACTCCGCAGCGCGCACAGTTCCTCGCCGAGACCGAACGCCCCTACAACAACACCGGCTACGACATCAGCATCCACCCCACCCGGCCCCACAGCTGAGCCACCGCCTACACGTCCGCCCGCCGTCTCCCGGCCGGGCGGACCCGGCCGTCGCCCCAAGGCCCCGGCACTGGCCGCGCCCTGCGTCCGCTGACACTCCTCCCGCCACACACCCACGGCCCACGGCCCGGCACACCACCGGCGCGGGGCCGCACTACTGCCCAACACGCCCCGCCTGCCCCGGTCCCGGCTCCTCCGTCGGGGTTGTGCCAGTAGCCGCCCCACCCGCGACAGTCAGACGCGCCGGGCCACCCTGCACCCCGCACAGGTCCCTGGGGCGGCCCGGCACCGCCAAGCCCCCAGCCCGGCCCGGCCAACACCAAGACCGCGGCCCGCACCGCCCGCCCCGGCGACGGCCCGCTCGTCCCGGCCCGCCCCGGGGCCGACACGACGCCCCGCGCCCACGCGAGCCGTACCCGACCCGGAGGAACCACCATGACGCTCTCCCACACCACCACCCCCGGACGCATCCACCTGCACGAGGCAATCGCCTACGATGTCCCCGGCACGAAGTTCATCCGCGTCGCGTACTGCTGGAACGGCACCACGACCATCCACAGCACCGACGTCCTCCACGGCGGGGGCAGCCTGCTGATCGCCGGTGACGCCGAAGCCCAGCTCGCGCCGATCATCGACACCCTGGACACCGCCCTGCGGCGGGGGGCGGCCTTGCTGGAAATCGTCACCGAGCCGGTCGCACCGTCGGCACACCTGACCATCCAGCGCTACTACATCTACGGCGGCCGCCACCGCACCGACGCAGCGTCCAACGCGGAACGGTTCGTCCACGACCCGCACCAGCTTGCCGGCGCCGAACGCTCCCGGCGAGCCAGCCAGGCTGCCGCCCTGCGCCGCGTACAGCACGAGGTCGACGAGCGGGAGGCGGAAAGGGAACGCTCCGAAGCCCGCTGCGCACGCGAGATGAAGACCCGCGCGTTTTGGCTCCGCCGCCACCGTGATCACCTCGGCATGGCGCGCGGCGCCCGCCGCGTGGGCGAGCACAAGTGGCACGCCTACGCCCTCAACGCCGCCGCGTTCGACCGCACCCAGGCCGCCGCCATCCCCGCATAGATCCCGGCCCGGCCCGCCGCCCCTGACCACGCCCGGCCCCCGGATTCCCGCCTGCACGGCAGGAGTTCGGGGGCTGCGTCATGCCGCCCGGGCGGGCCGCGGCCTCAGCGTCACCACTGCGCCCACGGCACGGCCCAAGCCGCCCGCCGGCCTTGCACGGCTTGCCCCCGCCCCAGGCAGTATCGGCGGGGCCGGAAGGACGCTCCCGCGCCACTCTCACCGTGCGGTCGAGCCCCGGCCGCCGGGCCGCGCCCCGGGGCGGCCCGGCACCCCTTCCTCACGGCACGCCTCGATCACCGGCCCCGCGCGCCGCGTCCCACCACCGCCCACCACCACCCGCAACTCCCAGAAGAGGCCGCATCGTGCCCGAGCGCATCGCCACCATGCCCGGCAGCACCGACCAGTTCGTACTCACCGAACGCCCCGCACCCACTCCTGCCCACCGCTACCGACCCCTGCCCGACGGCATGGGCCACACCCACTTCACCGTCGTCCCCGCCCACCAGGTCCGCACCGGCGACGTCGTCGCCGCCTTGTTCACCGAAGGCCCCGGTATCCGCCACACCGAGCACATCCCCGAGGCGTTCACCGCACACCCCCGCCCCTTCGGCACCTGCCCCGCACACTGCGAGGAGTGCTCGGCCACGCACCTCCTCGGCGGCACCACGGACCGGTACACGTGCCTGAACACCGCCGACGACTACACCAACTGCACCGTCGTCTTCCGCAACGCCCCGGTCGCGATCATTCCCGCCGACACTGCAGCGGAATTCCCGCTCCTTCACTCCGTTCCACCGCTCCCGGACCTGTTCACCCTCGACGACGAAGAGACCGGCCCCTACGAGGCGCTTCCCGTCCCCCGCGCCTGGAGCCCGTTCGCGCCGATCAGCGTCACCCGGGCCACGGCCCAGAAGATCGCCGCCGATGTCCCCGGCACCCACGCCGGCCGCCACCTCACCTTCCGCTGGCTGCACGACACGCTGCTCATCGCCTCTGATCCCCGCCTGCGCACCGACCCCGGCCGCCCGGGCCGCCTCATCCAGCCCGACGCTGACGGCCGCTACCAGATCGGCGGCCTGTGGCGGTGGGAGGAATGGTCCGTGCCCTTCTGCCCGGACTGCGGGGCCGAGACCGCGTCGGTCGACGCCGAGGGGGAGAGGGTCTGGCGCTGCACGGCGCCCGACTGCACCCGGCGCACCTGCGGAACTGGCAACCCCGACGACGACGATGAGCTTCCGCCGTACACCGAGACCGACGAGGACGGCGCCACGATCGTCTACCACGGGACCGGCGAAATCGACATCGAGGCGACCGCCGAACTGGCCGCCCAGGACGGCCCCGACGAGGACGAGCAGATGCCGAGTGAGGACGACTCCCGGCGTAGGAGACCACACTGAGCGCGCCGCGACCGCGAACTCAGTTACCCGCCACCAGCCCCGTGCCACGGACACCACCGTTCCGGGGGCGAGGCCGTCCGCGACCGACCTGCCCACGATCTCCCCGCCACGAAGTAGAGTCCCCGCGCACCCACCGGACAGTGCCGGGATCGGCTCACACCGGGCCCGTCGTCCGCTGCCTGACCGTCCGTCGGCCTCCGGCCGGCGCCGCCGCGCGGGACCCGGGGGCGACCCGACGCCCGCCCGGGCCTGGTCAAGGTCAGGCCCGGCCCAGGCCGCCTGTTGCGGAGGTATCTCCAGGCCCGCCAGTTGGCGGCGCACCGGCACGCACCGCCGCCAACGTCGACCGCTTCCCCGTCAGCTGCCCTGGGACCGGGCTACACGCACCGCCCAACCGCGTCGTCATGAATCACGACCCCGAGGAGTACCCATGCCGACATACCGCGTACAGGCCACTACGCAGATGTTTCCGAAGCCCGAAGACTGGACCACCATCCTGGAGACCAAGGATCGGGCCCACGCAGGCGTGGCCACTGGCGAGTTCGGCGACCGCCCATACCCCCACGCGACCCGGTGGCAGCGCCTGTTCGAAGGCGACCACATCATCCTGATCCGCGGGACCAAAAAGCCCCACGTCAAGTACCAGGGGCGAGACGCCCACGGCGTCGAGCGCTGGTGGATCGGCCACGTCGACAAGGAGGGATTCGGCGGCTACTACGGCGCGTACGGACCGATCCAGAAGGTGTACGCGGAACTGATGCGCTCGCATCACTGGTACATCGACCGGCACGGCCTTGCCCGGACATGACGAAGGCCACCGCCTCGAACCGGGCCGTGGCCTGAACACGCCGGCACCCCCCAGCCTCGACCGCCCCGCACCACCTCAGCAACCCCGCCCCGATCCGTGTCACCGGCCGCGCCGCGATTCGGGGGTTGTGCTGGTAGCCGGACTGCCCTGCCGCCTGCCCGACGGCCCACCGTGACCGTTGCAACCGGCGCGGTCACGCCGCCGGCGCCGCTCTCGACGCCATCCACCGGTTCGAACAGACCACAGGCACCACACCCGCCGCCGGATCAGATCGCCTCTACACCCGCGCCGAAGCCGAACAGGCCGCGAACGCGGCCTACGAATGCCTCCGCCAATACCTCCCGCTCGACCACCGCCACGACCGCCAATCGGCTCGGCCCCCGCACCGACACCGCTCCCCGCGCCCAAGAAGGCAACCGCTGACTGCCCCGCCACGCCCACACCCGTCCTCCGCCGCGTTCCGCCGCGCTGTGCCTTGCTCGGCTAGCTGGGCGGCAGAACACCGTTCTCCTCGTCAACCAGCTGCCCACCGAGCGAAGCCGAGGGAGCCGAACATGACCAAGCCGCCTGAGAACTCGTGGACGGAACTGACCCAGGAGCGGCGTGAGGCCATCGACGCCCGTGACCTGACCCACTGGACCCTGCGGCAGCTGCGAGCCGAAATCAGCCGCCGGGAACCCTACGCCCAACAGGAGCCCGTCGCGTACTGGCTGCAACGACTCGCCACACGAGCGGCCGAGATCCGTACTGAAATCGAGCTGCGTAACCTGCCTCGGCACCCCGGACTGCGCGTCGTGCCGAACCGAACCCGTTCGCGATGGACGTACGTGATCACACTGCGCGAGAACGGAGAGAGCCTGATCGGCCTGGACTACCCAGAGCCCAATATGGCCCACGAGGCCGCGGACCGGCTGGTGGCCGTCTGCGACTGGACAGTCCCGCTCGCTGAACACACACCGGAGCACCGGGCCGCCGCCGCAGCCGAGCACGCCCGGTTGGAGAACCGATTGGGATTCTCATCGTGGCCGGAGCCTCCCACCAGTCCTGAGGGCATCTGAGGCCCACCCCGCCCGCTGACCGCACACCTCACCCCCGCCGCCTGGCCGGCCCCGTGTACGCGGGGCTGGCCACGGCCCGCGCCTGTTGCACGCCTTGACCCGGAAGGCACCGCCCATGACCGCCGTTCAGCCCGTTCAGCACCACCCGGACCGTCTGCTCCCCAGCAGCGCGGACGAACTCATCCGCAGACAGACGGGGCTCGACCTGCCCGCGCTCCTCGACAGCACGCATCCTCTGGCCCGGCCGCTGCGCCTGATCCGCATGCAACTGGTGCTCGTCGAGCGAACCCTGAGGGAGATCAGCGACACGACGGCCCGGAGCATCGCGGTACGCCGCGAACTCCTCGACGCGGGGCACCTGAGCATCAGCCCCCTCTGGGCACCCCCGGAAAGCGCCCTCGCCCAGTGCCTCGGAGAACGCGTCGGGATCATCAACTCTCTGAACACCCTCCTCGACTGCTGGCAGGAGGACTTGGTCGGAGCGACGAAGACGGCGCACGAGCTGAGCCCCCAGGAGACCGGCGAACGCGAAAACTGTCCCCGGACCGACACGGCTCCCCGCGCCCAAGAAGACAACCGCTGACGGCCCCCCGCCACGCCCGCCGCTCCGCTGTGCTCCGGCCCGCCCCGATCCCTTGGGGCGGGCCGTCGCCTTACCGCGCCACCCCGGCTCGGACCGCGGACCCGCGGACCCGCCGTCGCGGGCCCCGCCCCCACCCGTCCCCGGCTTCGCCGCGAACGCGGCCGGGTGAAAGCGGAAATGCGTGCCACGGCGCCCCGGCCGCGGCTTGCCGCTGTTTGCGGGGCTTGCCGGCCGGGGCGTGAACCTGTGCTCACCAGGCCGGGCCCCCCGCCCGGCTCCCCGAGAAGCAGGAGGCCCACCCCGATGACCGTGGCCCGTTGGTGTGTCAGCACCTACAGCGGCAAGATCATGACCACCTTGTGGCCCGATCGCTCGTACGCCCCGGTCAACGTCTACGAGAACGGCTGGCTGGTCCGGGTCAAGTACCGCGCCCTCACCGGACACTGCCGGACCTGCATCGGCGCCGGATGCGGGAAGCCCGAGGTCAAACCGTCCTACGACGGCCCGTACTCGCGCGTTCCGTACGAAGTGATCGCACGCGGCCGGATGCTCATGTCCGGCTGGCAGGCGGACCCCGCCGAACCGGTCGGTGCCCCGGTCGCGTACGCCCCCGCACCGCAGCGCTCCCGCGTCTGAGGCTCCGCGCCGCCCCGACCCGCCCCGGGGCGGGGCGGCGTCATGCCCGCCGCGCCGCTGCTGCTCCGCTGCTGCGCGCCGTCCGTGCCGGTTGCCGTGCTTGCCCGGTCTCGCTCCACGGTGCGCCCGGCACCGGGTGACCGCCCGGTGCACGGCCAGCCCGGCCGAATCCCACTGATACACGAGGAGTTCCCCCTTGATCGACGTCCTGCTCAAGCTCATCACCGCCCTCCAGGTGGCGTCCGCCGTGGCGGCCCTGGTCACGGCCTTCAAGCCCAGCGTCTCCGAGCGGACCCGGAAGGCGGCGTTCGGCGTCCTGACCGCCGTGTCGCTGCTCGCCACCGTCGCCCACCTGATGAGCGGCCACGCGTTCTACGGAACGCTGCTCGCCGCCCTCACCGTCCTGCTCCTGGTCACCTGGGGCCAGGCGCCCCGGGTCCTGGTCCGCTGGGTCCGGGCACGCAAGCGTGAGAAGTCCACGAAGTAGCGGGGTGAGCACCCGCTATACCCCCCTGGCCCCGGCCCGCCCTCGTGGCGGCCGGGGCCGGCCCCATGCCCGCCGTCCGCTGCGGGACCGCCCCCGGAGCCCGCGTTCTCTTGCCCGTCTTGCCGGCCGCCGCCGCACGGTACGGCCACCAACGACGACCGACGGCCCGGCGCCGTCCGACGGGCAGGAGCTGAACCCATGACACCCACCACCGCGAAGGCCGCGACCGCGGCCGCGAGCGTGATGAGCGCCGACGAGGCCCTGGCGCTCGCCGACCCCTTCACCCCCTTCGGCTTCGCCCCCGACCGGTACGCGGAGATCTGCTTCTACCGCTGCCGCGACTGCGGAGCCCGCGGACCGGTCGGCCGGGCCCTGCTCGGCGGGGACTTCAACGACCTTCCCCCGGCCGAACAGGCCGCGCACACCTGGCCCACCGACCACTTCGACACCGCGGAGCACGAGTACTCCGACCGCATCACGCTCTCCCGCGCCCCCGCCCGCGACACCACCATCCGCCGCATCAGCAAGACACCCCGGTCCGCCGCCCGCGCCTGACCCACAGCGCGGCCCCGCGCACCCGCGGCCCGGCCGCGGCCGAACAGCCCGCCCCGCACCAGGGGCGGGCTGTTCCGGCGCGGCCGGTACCCGCCTCGCGCCGCCGCCTTGCCCCACTTGGCCTCCCGTGCTCCACGGTGAGGCCAAGTGGGGCCGGAACGCCCGGCCACCGGGGCCCGCCAACCACTCAGCTGCCTTCTGAGCCTGCGTGACGGCGGGTTCGCGTGCACCGAGTCGGCATCCGGCCCGTGGTTGCGCCAGCTGGCCTGGCAAATCACCCGCACCCGCACCGTGAGCGTCCACCTGCAACTGCCCACCGGCATCGTCACCCTCCACTCCCGCCTGGTCGGTGACGTGTTCTTCCGGCCCCAGCCGGGCCGCGCCAAGCGCAGCACCCCCAGCCGTGCACCGCGCGCCCGGACCGCGGCTCGTCCTGGCACCAACGCAGTCGCCGGGCCCCACCGCCGCACTGCAGCGGCGCCTCGACTCCACCCGGCCCTTACAGCCACGCCGCTGGCACTCCCGAAGGGAACCGCCATGACCATCGACAACAGCTCACCGACGAAGGGCACTAACTTGCCTGGCCAGAATGCCCAGACGATGTTCTCCCACTCAGCGTCCGCCTGGCGCGTCGAAGGGCGCTGCCGTCGGGCGGAGAACCTTCTAGAGCAGTGGCGTCGCATGCAGCTTGCGGCCGAACACGAGTGGCTGGAGCTCCTCGCCGACCGGATCCGCCGCCACCCGGCCTACCTGCACCCCGCCTACGCCTCTCTCCCCGCTCAGGCGCTGCTGTGGGGCATGGACACAAAGCGCGGACCGATCTGGGACAGCGCGGACGTCCGGCTGATGACGAAGGATGGCGTCGAATTGTGCACTTTCGATCTCGACGACAGCCCCAAGGTGACTATGGCCCTTGCCGCCCTGTCGGAACTTCAGCCGCCCCTGTATGAGGAGGACGAGCTCCACATGCTGCTCTGACACAGCACAGCAGCCTCCACCTGTCGTGCACGCGCACCCGGCCCACCATTCGACCCGGCCCGCCCTCCGCGGCGCCGGGGTCGCTCCACACCCACTACTGACGCCCGGCAGAACATCCAGACCAGTACCGGCACCCGCGCGGCTGCCTGACACCGACCCGGCACGGTACCAACGGTGCCGGGGCCGCGCCGTGTTGCGGTGCTTGCCCTGGAGCCGGTCAGGGTCACCGCACCCGCCGCGTCCCGTCGAACAGGCCGTGTCCTGCGGGCCACTCCACACGTCCCCGGAAGGGATTCTTGCCATGTCCCCTGCTTCCGTCGTACCCGCCCGGTCTGCTGCCCAGCGAATAGACGTGGGGCCGCTCCAGCGGCCGGACCACACCGACTATCTTGCTCTGCTCGCCCTCAGCATCTCCGGTGACCAGCTGCCTGACGGAATGGGCGAGATCCTGGCCATGCCCCCGTACCGGGCGCCGTTCACCCAAGGGCCGGCCCTGTGCCTGACCGCCCGGCTGCGCCGCAGTTCGAACCCGAAGCCGGTGGGCGCCGTATTCGCGTCCTTCCCAGACTGGGCCCGCGAGCATGCCCTGGTCCAGGGCGACCCCAACCTGTCCGCTCTGCTTTGCCAGACCGCCATCCTTGTCTACGGTCTGGCCGTGACGCCGGGCCGCCGCGGGCAGGGCATCGCCCGCGCGTTGCTCACCGAGGTGGAAGGCCGGGCCCGCAGCGTCGGCTACCGAATGGCCACCCTCCTGCACAAGCCCGAGCTCGCCGACTTCTACCGGCGTCTGGGCTACACGAGCGGTCACCATGTCACGATCGCTATGTCCCACGCCGCTATGGGACTGGCCCAGCCGATGCCGTTCATGACCGCTGTCAAGCCGTTGCACCCCGACGTGCAGGTGCGTGAGATGCCTGGTGCGCCGGGTCCGGTGGTGGGCGGTCTCCTGCCTGGCTGGGACCTGCCGTCCCACGCCCGCTTCGAGGACGGCCGTCTCATCGCCTGACCGCGCCTAGGCAACTGGCCCCGTTTCCCCGTCCAGGGAGACGGGGCAGGTCGCGTCCGGGACAACACGACCGCTGACTGCACGCCAGCTCGGCCAGGCCCGCGTAGGCGCCATCCCGGCCAAAGTGCGGCCGGATGCTCGTGCCCCGGCTGCGCCCCGCCCGCTCGCGCCATGAGCCACCGGCCCCGTGAGTTGCCATGCCCGCGCCCGCCCACCCGACGGCCGCCGCCCCGCACGCCGCCCCGGCAGCACCCGCCCACCCGGCCCCCTACGACGGCCCCCGCATCGCGGCCGCCGACTTCTTCACCCTCGCCCGCACCGGCCGGGCGCAGACCACGCTGCCGCCCTTCCGCGACGGCGACAGCCTCAGCTGCCCGCTGGGCAACGAGTGGCTGCGCCACGACGGCCGGTGGATCGTCCCCGGCCAGCCGGGCGGCCTGAGCCTGGACGACCGGAAAGTCACCGGCTGGTGGCGCACCCGGCACCGGCCGGGCAGCCGGTTCGCCCTGGTCCACCGGCTCACTCCTACCGAGACGAGCCTGATCACCGGCGACTGCTACACCAGCCACAGCCGCCTTCTGAGCCTGCGTGACGGCGCGTTCACGTACACCCAGCCGGTATCCGGCCCGTGGTTGCGCCAGCTGGCCCGGCAGATCACCCGCACCCGCACCGTGAGCATCCACCTGGAACTGCCCACCGGCATCGTCACCCTCCACTCGCGCCTGGTCGGTGACGTGTTCTTCCACCCCGCCGCAGCCGCCACCCCGGCCCTCTGCGCCTGACCACCGCACCCCGGGCCGCTGCCCAGGCCGCGCTCCGGTCCCTGCTCCGGCGCAGCGGATACCGGCCCGGGGGAGCGGTGACCACCACCGACTCCTGGCCTACCGCACGCCCGCCCCACCCTCTCCAGGGCCCGTTGCCCGCACGATCTCCGAGGACATCGTCAAGACCGCCACGCTCCGCGCCCATCGCGCCCGCTCGCCCCGCTACGCCGACCACCGCCGGCATCTCGCTGGCCCGCTCGACGAGCCGCCCCGTCGGCGCAGCCCGCTCCCGCCTCGCCGCCCGCGCGCGTCCGGCCCGGTTCGTCGTCCGCAGCCCCCGGCCCGCCACCACTGTGTGAACGGTCATTGCCCAGCTGTGCCAGGTTCCGCCCGCGTCCCGGCCCCGGCGCCGGCCGGGTTGCGCCGGTAGCCAGACCACCCGCGAGGGTCAGTCCAGCCGGAACGCCCGCACGAACCCCCCTGTCGTGCGTCGAGCGACCGGCCGCCGGGTCGTGCCCCGCAGGCACGCCCTTGCCCCGCGGTATGCGCGGCCCGGCACACCAGCCCACCACGGCCCCTTGCCGAACCCCGCGCCCTCGCCAACCTCCAGAAGGTGACCCCACGCTGATGCGCCCCTTCCCCGCTCACATAGCAGCCGACCTCCGCCGCAGCCGACGCCGTGCTCCCGCACCGGCCCGCCCCCACATCGGCCGACGCGTCGTCACCGAGTGGTCCGAATCCTGCGCATGCGGCGGCAACCACCTCGGCCATGAGGAAGAGCCCTGCCGCCCGGACTGCACCGGCTACTACCCCGTGGCCGGATGGACTTACGTGCCGGGAGCCAACGGAGCAGGCCCTCAGGCCGCCGGCCAGCCCGGCGACAGCTACGGCCCCACACTCGCAGGCCCCTCCTACAACTGACCCCCGGCCCCGCGCCAGGCACACCGCCACGCGGGGCCGTCCGCACGCCGACGCCACCCACCGCGGCCGGGGGCCCTGCCCCCTGCTGTTCCGCGCGAACTCGGCCCGCCCCGCATCCGCGGGGCGGCCGTCCGCATGCCAGTCCCTCCAGCCCGCCGCGGGCGAGGAGTTGCGGGGCTAACCCGTCCGCAGGTCAGAGTCGGCGCAGCCGGGAACGTCCGCCACGAACCCCCTCTCGTGCGCTGGCTGTGAGCGACCGGCTTCGGCCGGGCCGCGCGCGGGACGCCGCCCCTCCCGCCCCGCGTGGCCCGGCCCCGCCCGTCGACCACCAGACCAGGAGAACGACCGTGACCACGCCCCCGCCCGCACCGAGGACGAGCCCGGCCCCGAGACGGCGCCTGCCGACTTCTTCGTGCCCGCCGCCCTGAGCGAGGACGCATTCGGCGAGTGGACCCGTATCCCCGGGGACCTCGTCGCCTAGACCGACGAGGCGGCCCGGACGGCTCCCGCCACGTCCTGACCAGCGCGAACCCCACCGTGAAGCAGCCCTGACGCCCTGCGCGCAGGCTGTTCCGCCTCACCCCCGGCCCGTCCCGCGTACTCGTGGGGCGGGCCGTCCGCATGCCCGGTCTCTCTTCCACCTTCTCGACCCCGCCGGCCGGCTGGTCGTCCACCCGCCCCGGCTGCGGCTTGCCGCTGTTTGCGGGGCTAACCCGCCCACAGCCCTGTATCGGCGCGGCCGGAACGCCCGCCACGAACCCTCTCGTGCGCCGTGAGTGTCCGGCCGCCGGGCCACGCCGCGCAGGCACCCCCCTTGCCGTGCGGCGTGGCCCGGCTCATCTGCCTCGCGCCGTCCATCTTGTCCGGCTTCGGTCGACAGCCAACCCCGGTCCGCTCGGTCGTGTTGTGCGGCTTGCCCTGCCTGGGGCAGTGTCGGTCTGGCCGGAAGGCGCTCCCGTTACGACCCTCACCCTGCGGTCCAGCCCTGGCCGTCGGGCAGAATCTACGACACAACAGGAGGAGACACATGGCCACCGACCAGCGCAGCGCATTCGCTGCCGAGATCGCCCGCCTCGTCAATAAGCACAAGATCCTCGGCGAGGCCGAGGCCACCACGAAGAGCGGGCACACCGTCCATATCACCGGCATCTCGGCTCGACACGTCGGGGCTATCGTCATCACCGAACCGCACGGTCGCGAAGTCCGCCGCGCCGACGGCTGGAAGATCGGCGAGACCACCGAAGTCGCCGGGTTCCTGTGGGACGAGCTGGAGAAGGCCAGGGCCAGAGCGGCCGATCGCAAGCGGCTCGAGGGCCTGAAGTCCGTGAGCATCACCTCAGTGGACGCCATCGGTTCGGCGGCCGACAAGGAGACCAGCAGGTACCACCTCACCCCCGAGCAGCTCGTCCAGCTGCGCGCGCAGGCCGAGCAGATGGCCGCCGCGAACGCGACCGCCACCGCGGCCGAGTGAGGGCAAACACAGCCACGCCCACCACCAGCAGGCCAGCGATGCCCGGACCGAGGCACACCTTGACCAGCTCCGTGCCCGCCTCGCCGAGGACCGACTGCCACATGCTCTGGAGCTCCCTATGACCACATCAAGCAACCGACCCAGGGTAGGTGAAGGAAGCGTGCTCAAGGCACCCCAGTACCCGGACGCCGAAGCGCAGCTCAGCGGCGTGGGCGGCAACGTCTACAGCGTTATTAGCTGCGTCCAGCGGGCGCTGCGCAAGGCCGGGCACCGCGAGGCCGCTACGGAGTTCAGCACGGCAGCGCGCAACGCGCAGTCGTACGACGAGGTGCTCCAGCTCGCCATGCACACCGTCGTCGTGACCTAACCCCACATGCACTGGCCACTGTCCCGGTGCCCACGGCAGAGGCCCCGAACTCCCGGCATCCGCCCGAGGTTCGGGGCCTCGCCGTGTCCGGCCAAGGCCCAGCGCGCCCGCCAGCAGCGAGGCCGCCCCTGCCCTCGTCGCCGTCAGACATCTGGACCGCCGGTAAGCCGACGGGCTACCCCACCCGGCTTCCACCGCCTTGCCGGTTGCCGCTGTGTCTGCGGTGAAGCCCGCCCCGCCCCCATTCCCGTCCACCCGGCCTCTACCCCATGCTGAACCGCAGCCCGGGGCGACCTCTTCGCCGCCCCGGCAGGAGGCAGCCGGGTACGAGTGCCTTTCCTCGGCCACGAGGAAACCGCGATGCGCCTGGCCGACCCCGTGGACATCGAGCGCGAGTGCTGGCATCTTGGCCCGCCCGCCGGTTTCTGCATGCGGCCCGTTCCGTCCCGGGGTGGGTCTCGCGCGCATTTACTCCCGCCGCCCCGCCCGGCCCCGCCCCGCCCCGGCCCGCCCAACGCGCGGCACGCCTCGTCCCGTTCCGTCTGGCTTCCGGTCCCGCCTGTACCCCGCAGGTGGGGCCGCCTGCCGCCCGCCGCGCCCCCGCGGGCCCGCGGGCCCGCGGGCCCGCGGGGGCGCGGGTGCCCGGGGCGGCATGGTTGCTGGCCTTACCCCACCCCTGCGCATGGTCTGGCCGTACCCCTCCACACGACGGCACGACGGAAGGTATCCACGACATGCCCACCCTCACAGCGGGACAGTTCCTGCACAACGCCCTCAGCCGCGCGGGTATCCGCGCTCACGCGGACGGGGACGGCGCAAGCAACCACATCGCGGTTCCTGTCGGCACCCACGGCATCATCATGGTCACCGGCGTGAGCGGCCGGGCCAAGGAGAACGAGATCGACTACCGACCGCGTGAGCACCAGGGCTGGGGAGCCTTCTTCTACCCCACCGACGAAGACGACGGCACGTGGACCGAGGTCTACCAGTCCACCAACTCCGACCTCCCCAGGGACACCGCCCTCGTAGCCGCAGCTATCCAAGACGCCATCGCCGGGCGCCGCGCCAGCTGACACACGCACACATCGCCGACATGCCCCGCCCCGCCCCGGGGCGGGTCATCGCGTTGCCGCACCTCGCCCCGTCGCCAAGCATGGCCGTTTGTCCGGCGGCCACCGCGGTGCCGCCAAGGACACCGCGCCCGGCACCCGCCCGTACGGAGACCCCAGGCTCTCCCATGGCCCGCGCCGTCGGCCGCCCACTACCGCAAGCCGCGCACCGCCGTCGGCCGCCCACTACCGCAAGCCGCGCACCGCCGTCGGCCGCCCACTACCGCAAGCCGCGCACCGCCGTCGGCCGCCCACTACCGCAAGCCGCGCACCGCCGTCGGCCGCGCGCCCCTCCGCCCCGGCTTCCGTCCCTTCACCCCCCCTGTGTTGAAAGGTGATCCCGTGCCCCACCCCGAACAGCCCGTCCCCGTCCTGTCGCCCGCGGAATACCAGGCCATGACCCTGCACGAGGTCGCCGACGAACTCGTCGTCGGCGCAGTCGCCTACAGCCGCAGCGAATGGGAGCCCGACCCCGAGGACGGCGTGCGTCACCGCACACACACCACCCCCACCACCGCCACCGCCGCCGCCACGGTCGCAGTCACGATGCCGGACCCCTGGGACAGCAGCGAACTCCCGGCCTGAGCCGCCCCACACGTCACCACGCCAACAACACGCCGGACGCCCCCGGGGGCTGAAACCGCCGCCCGCCCACGACGCACCACCCCGCAGCCGCCCCGGGCCCGGGGCTGTGCCGCCAGGCCCGTACCGCCGGGACGATCCTCCCGCCGGTACGGGCCTGCCACCGGCGACCCGGGCACCCGACACCCGGCCCCGCGCCCCGGACTCCGCTCCCGGGCGCGGGGCGATCCGCATGCCGCCCCGGGCCGCCGCGCCCCGAACCCCGGCCCGCCCCGGCCCACCTGGCATCCACCGAACCACCAGCCGCCGCGCCGGGTTGTCTTGCGCGGCTTGCCCTCTCCCGCCTCACCCTCCACGGCACCTGACCAGAACTGCACCAGGAGACCCGCTGTGGGATACGAGCTGTACTACGAGGGCCGCATCACCTTCGACCGGCCTGTGAGGCTGGACGGTCCCGACGCAGAGGAGTACCTCTGCGATCTCGCCGTGTTCTTCAACCCGCTGCTGTTCGAGCGAACTGAGGGCACGTGCACCAAGCGCTACGTCACCGGCTTCCAGGTGGATGAGGAGAACAGCGACTGGGCCAAATCGTGGCCCTGGTCGAAGGACTTCGTCGCCATCGAAGACTTCGCGCGACACCACCAGATCACTCTCACCGCCCACCTGCGATGGCAGGGCGACGGATGCCCCCCCGACCCCGCCGACGACCGTGGCCATATCGTGTTCGACCTCCACGGCACGCACCATCAAGTCCCCGACAGCAAGAACGACGACCGGGCCGTTGAAGCCCACCGGCAACGCTCGTGCACCTGCTACGGCAACGCCGCCCCGCATCCCACGCCTGCCCCGTCACCCGCAGCCGGCCCCGGGCCCGTGCATCGGACGGTCGGTCCGCTCACGCCCATGCCCCGCTACACCTTCTCGTCGCTCCCCACCTCCCTCCGCTTCAGCCTCACCGCCGCGACCGCCGAGGAGGCCCAGGCGCAGGCCGCACGGCTCGAACACGAGACGCACGACCTGGCCTCCCTCAGCAAGCTCGGCGTACGGATCGAAGACATCTCCTTCGCAGACCACAGCGATACGGAGATGGCCGAGCCGGACGAGCACGACAGCGCCGACTCCTCCAACGCATAGGGCCGCCGTTCGGCGGTTGCGCCGTTTGCCGCGCCCTGGGCCATGTTCGGTCCAGCGGCCCGGAGGAGCGGTGACCACCCCCATCCGCCTCTTCGGGCCGCCCAGCCCGGCCCCACCCGGCACGGCCAACACGCTCTCTCGGAGGATTTCATGAAGGTGACACCCAGCGGCTACGTCCTCGAATTCCCGCACATCCTGGACGAACTGCAGGAGACCGCGGGCCAGTGCAAGAACCCGGCACACGCCGCCTTCGTGACCACCGCGATCACCGCGTTCGAAGAAGAAGGCCCCGACGCCGCTCCCCTCCTGAACGGCTGCCCCCAGGCCGCCGCCCGCCGGATCTTCGACGAAGTCACCGAGGCATACATCACCGGCGCCCAGGCCACCCGCATCCAGGCCCGCAACAGCACCCTGGTCCGCGACCTCCAACTCCCCTACACCAGCCACCGCCGCGCCCAGGCCCGCCGGGCCGAGCACGAGCGCCGCGGCCGCAACGCCACCGGCCTGGACCGGCTGCGCCACCTGCTGACCATCCCGGCCGCCTGACCAGCACCACGCCCACCGGCCCCGAACCCGGCATCCCGCCCGGGTTCGGGGCCGCCGCACGCCCGCCGTCCGCACCCCGTGCGCTTGCGCGCCTTGGCCCCACCTGGGGGAGTGTCGGTGCTGCCGGAAGGCGCTCCCGCACCACCCCCAGGTGCGGTCGAGCCCCCGGCCGCCGGGCCGCCCCCCCCGGGGCGGCCCGGCACCCCTTCCCCATGGCACGCCCTGGTCACCTGCCCGCGCGCCCTGCCCCCCCGGTGTCTCGCGGAAGAGGCCGCCCCACCGTAGGCGCTGCACCTCCCACCGCCTGACGGCCCCGCCGCCCCTGCCCGGCCCCCCACACGCCCCAGCACCGCGAACAATGCCAGGCCAACAACCCGTCACGCACCCGGCCCGCGTTCAAGCCTGCCCCGCTCCCGGGGCGGGCTTCCGCGTTCCCGTCGCCACCCGAAGTGGGGCCGCTCCGCGCCCGCCCGGGTCGGCCCGGCCCTGGCTCCGTCTTGCGGCGCTTGCCTCCGCCCCCGCCACAGTTCAACCCGCCAGCCGAGGGCGGTGAACACACCCGCCCGGCCCAGCACACCAACACCCATCCTGAGAAGAAGAGAGCGATCCCATGACGCTGACCCACGTGCTCACCGCCGCCTGCTCGGTAGGCGCACCGGCAGCAGCCGCAACCGCCGCCGTCGTCGTGTTCAAGGACGGCAAGCCCCGCGCTCCTCGCCGGCTGTTCACTGTCGGCCTCTTCAACGCAGTGTCAGCCGCTCTGTTCTCCGTGTTGATGATCCACGCAGCGGCACGCCACGACACGTTGTTGACTCCGCTCTTTGCCGTCGCCGCCAGCGCCCAGATGGCTGCCGCCGTGGCTTTCGTGTCCGCCGGCGCACGCGACCGCCTGCGCGAGGACGAGCAGTCCCGTCAGCCCGCTGACTACAGCGCACGCGCGCAGGCCACCGTCGAGAAGACCGCCGGCCGCCTCTGACCCGAACACCTCGGCCCCGCCGCACACCTGACCAGTGTGCGGCGGGCTCACTGCTTTTCGGGGCCGCCACCTCAATGCCCGAGCCGCACGGTGTCGGTGTCGCCCCACTAACCCTCCGTGCCCCACCACCCACGCAGCCCCAACCCGCCCCGCCGCCTTGCCGCGCCACCGCACACGCCGACATCGTCCGCGGCGGTCCCCGCCCCTGCCTGCTGACCCACACCGGCACCAACCGCCCCGCCTACCAGGGAACGCAGCACCACCCGGGCACCGACCACACCCAGCCCAAGCGCAACACCACCACGCCCAGCCAGAAGCCCAAGGCCCCGACCGGACCGAAGGCCCCCAAGGCCCCGGCCGCGAAGGCCCTGGCACCGCGAACGGTGCCGGGCCACAACAACCCGTCACGCACCCGGCTCGGGTGCTGTCTGGCACCCGGCCCGCGTTCAAGCCCGCCCCGAACCCCCGGCATCCCGCCCGCGTTCCCGTCGCCCCGCGGTCCGGACTCCGTGCGCTTGCGGGTCTTGCCCCGACCTGGGGGAGTGTCGGTGGCGCCGGAAGGCGCTCCCGCACCACCCCCCAGGTGCGGTCGAGCCCCCGGCCGCCGGACCGCCCCCCCGGGGGGCGGTCCGGCCCCCGCCCGGCGCGGGGCAGGGGCCGCCAGCCGCGCCACTCCACCCGCCGCACCGCACCTCGGAAGGGAACCCGGCCCGATGCGACAGATCATCCTCCAGCCCAACGGCCAACTCGCCGTCTACTCCACCATCGTCGACGACCTCGTCATGTACGACGCCACACCCGACGAAGTCGCCGACGAAGCAGCCGACTTCGCCCGAGAGACCGCATCCCCCAACGCCACACCCGAACACACCACCGAACGCATCAGGCGCGCCCACGAAACCGCCCACCGCAACGCCGCACACATCCTGGCCCGTGAACCCCACCGCGCCTACCGGCACCCGCTGTCATGGCAGGACATCGAGGCCATGACCACCACCGAACCCGACCCCGGCTGACACCCCAACCTCACCCGGCGCCGCCTCCGCACCCACCACGGCGCCGGGCCGCGCACACCCACCACCCCTTGCCCGCCTAACCCCACCCCCGCTGACCGTCCCTCCGCCCGGCCCGCACCCGCAGGCCCATCCACCACGAAAGGGACACCGATGTTCGAAACCCACGAGAGCCTCCACGAGGCACTCACCACCTCCGGCACCTTCAACGGCCTCTACACCGCCCTCGTCGCCTCCACCCCGCCACTGGCCACCCGCGCCCACGCCAACCTCCACACCGGCGAACACGTCACCGGCCTGAACCTCTTCGAGCAACACCCCCACACCCGCAACAGCCCCATCAGCGGCAGCATCACCATCAACCCCAAGACCGGCGCGATCACCCTGCGCACCGACGGCTACCCCGGCCCCCGCTGGCACGCCGCAGCGGACCGTCTCACCACCGACACCAACCCCTGGTCGTGGCAGCCCGCCCCCGAGCACAAGCCCGGCACCCTCGCCGGCGTACTCCACCTCGGCGCACACATCACCGCCGAGACAACCATCGACCGCTCCAGCCACCACGCCGACACCGCCAACACCGCCCTCACCCTGACCCCCGCCCACCGCGAGGCGTGCGACACCGCCTGGGCCCTGGCCGTCATGGTCCTCGGCACGCTGGTCACCAACGACCCCGCCTACAGCTCCACCGTCCTGCCCACCCCCAGCCCGGACACCCTCACCCACCCGGCCACCGACTACCAGGCCGCCGCGGACATCGTCGCCAAATCCCTCGAACGCATCGACGAAAACCCAGACTTCGGACTGGCCCGCGACAACGACCCCAACTGGCCCACCGGCCAGGAGCGCATCGCAGTCCTCGGACTACGCGACTTCCGCGACGACCTCATCCACGCCGCCAACCAGCAGCCCACGCCCCGCCCCAGCGACTACAACTACAGCGACGAACCGCCCTTCTGAACCACCCACCACACCCCTTGGCCCACCCCGCCACACGGCGGGGTGGGCCTGCCGCATTCCGCCTCTGCGGTGGCTGGCCGCCGCCTCGCGCCCGGCGCGTGCCCCGGCGCCGCTGGCCGTGTCCCGGCCCCCGTCCCGGCGCCGGCCGGGTTGCGCCGGTAACCGCACACCCACGATGGTCAGTTCAGCCGGAACGCCCGCACAGCTCCCCTTCTCGTGCGTCGAGCATCCGGACCGGCCGGGCCCGCCCCGCACAGATTCCCCCTCTCGTGCGCCGAGGCGACCGACCGCCGGGCCGCGCACACCGCAGGCCCCCTTTCCCTGCGGTGTGCGCGGCCCGGCACTCACGCCACCGCCCCGACCCGGCCGCCCGGGGCACGCCCATGCCCGGCCCCGGTTCCGCGCAGCGCCCGCGTCCCGGCCCCGTCCCAGCCGGGTTGCGCCGGTATCCGGACCACCCGCGACGGTCAGTTCAGCTGGAACGCCCCGCCCGGCCCCGCCCCGCCGCGGCGCCACCGTCGCGGGCCGCCCACCGTCGCGGGCCGCCCACCGCGCGCGGGCCGCGCGCCCCGGTATGCCGCTGGCCCAGGCCGGCCCAGGCCCCGTCCCGGTGCCGGCAGACCACGCTGAGCACGGCGACCGCGCTCCCCGGCACCCCGCCACCTTGCGGCGCCTTGGCCGCCCGCCGCCGTCGTGGACCCCGGCGCGGCGGGCTGCCCACGCGCCGCGGCCGTCGTCGGCCACGCACCCGGCGTGGCAGTCCTCGCCCTTCCCATGGCCCTGCGTCGTCGGCTGTGCCCGCCGTCGTCTCCCGCCCCGCCGACGTGGGCCGTCCTTCCCACCGGTGCGGGCTGCCGTCGCCCGTCGAGGCCCGGCGGCCCGGGGACCCCGGCCTGGCGCCGGGGCACCGGGCCGGGGCCGGTCGGCTGCTGGTCTTGTCCGGCTAACTCGTCCGGCCATCACAGTGGTTGCAGCACACGAGCCGCACAACCGGCCCGGCAGCGCACGGCCCCGGCTGCTGCGTCGCTCAAGGCGACCGCCGTGCGCCGGATCGTTCAACCCGGCCCGCGCCCTTACCAGTTCTCTTCGAAAGGCAGCTTCATGAACTCCAACTCCCGCACCCCCGCCCCCGCCCTCCTCACGCTCCTCGCAGCAGCCGTCATCGTCCTGTTCAGCTTCCTGCTGCTCCTCGCAGCGATCCTCCCCGACCACAACACCCCGCCGCGCTGCCACGCCACCCACACCGCCCACACCGACATCGTGCACGGCGGGCCCCGCCCCTGCCTGCTGACCCACACCAGCACCACCACCCGCCCCACCCACCAGAACACGCACCACCACCCCGGCACCGCCCCGCACAAGCACACCACCACCAACCCGGCCCCCAAGCCGAAGACCCCGGCCAAGCCGAAGACTCCTGCAGCACCCAAGGCCCCCGCCGCCCCCAAGCCCAAGGCCCCGGCCGCCCCCAAGCCGAAGGCACCCGCCGCCCCCAAGGCACCGGCCCCGGCCGCGCCCCGCGTCCGCTAACCACCCCAACACCACACCAGCACGGCCCCGCGCCCGGACACCCTCCCCGGACACGGGGCCGTACCGCTACCCAAACCCCCGCCCCAGCAGCACCCGCACCGCACCCCCGGCACGGATCAGACGGCCAGCAAGGACCGCAACCGCGGCACGGATCAGGCCCACGTCATCACCACCGTGAAGAAGCCCTAGCCCCCTGCGCGCACCCCGCTGTTCCGCACAGCCCCGGCCCGTCCCGCGTCAGCGAGTGGCTCCTCAACACCCTCGGCATCACCCAGGCCAGGTTGCCGCCCTTACCTCTCACCCCTGGATCATGCTTGTGTGAGTTCGGCTGTACTGGCCCGCTTCTGATCTAGGAGGTCCTCTTGACCCAACCCACCGCTGAACTCCTCGCGATCGCCGATTTCAACGACGCCCGGCTCGACGAGGACGAGATGGTGGCCCGCGCGGCCAGCGGCGCCACAGTGGTCGGCGAGCCGGGCGCCTGGCAGCCCTCACCCACAGGTGATGAGTGGGAGGCTCACATCAGCGATCACGACGATGAAGAGCTACTTGTCGCCCTGCGCCCTGGACTGCCGCGCCCGCCTGAGGTCATGGGCGGACGATGGGGAGCGGTCGTCGCCTCCACTCCGGACCCTGCCGACCCGGATGCCGATTCGCCGATGCCCGCTTTCGTGCACGCTGCCCGCCATGACCCAGCCCGCGTCCTGGCCGAGGTAGGCGCCAAGCGCCTGTTCAACCAGAGATGGCGGAAGCTGATCACTGAGATTGATGCCGATCCCGACCCCGAGAGGCGGAAACGACTCGCCGGGATCCGACAGGACCTGGACCAAGTCGCCCGCCATCTGGCAGCCGCGCACGACAAGCACCCGGACTACCGGTCGGAATGGCGGTCGTAGAAGCACGTTCCAGAGGCGGCCAGCATCTTCGGGACCCGGCCGCCTAGTTTGAGGCCCGCCCGGGGTGGGCCTTTCGCATTCGCCCCGCCTGCCGCCACGGTCGTAGTCACGACGCTGGACCCCTGCGACGGCGGCGACCTCCCGGCCCCGGCCGCGCCCCGCGTCCGCTAACCACCCCGACACCACACCAGCACGGCCCCGCGCCCGGACACCCTCCCCGGGCACGGGCCGTACCGCAACCCAAACCCCCACCCCAGCCGCACCCCCGCGGCCCGTGGCACCCCACACCCCGCGCCCAGGCCACCCCGCCGGCCCGCGTCCAAGGCCCGCCCCGCTCCCGGGGCGGGCCTCCGCGTTCCCGGGGCGGGCCTCCGCGTTCCCGGGGCGGGCTTCCGCGTTCCCGTCGCCCCGCCGCACGCCCGCCGTCCGCACCCCCTGCGCTTGCGCGTCTTGCCCCCACCCGGGGGAGTGTCAGTGGTGCCGGAAGGCGCTCCCGCACCACCCCCCCCAGGCGCGGTCGAGCCCCCGGCCGCCGGACCGCCCCACCCCACCCCAGGGGCGGTCCGGCCCCACCCGGCCAGGGCAGGGCCCGGCACGTGCTATGCCCACCCCGTCGCCTGCCCGGCACACCGCCCACCACGCAGGCGCGGGACACACCCCGGCCACCGCCCCGCCCGCGCACCACAGTCAGCGCAGCAGGGACCACCCACCACAAGCCCTCCAACGAGCTGCGCGCGACCAGCCACCAGCCGGCCACACACCCCGGCTCTACCCGACGTACCCACCCCTCTCACCCCACACGAGGAGCCCGTCATGTTCCAGCCCACCCCACCGCTCCCCGCCAACGAGCCCGCCACGGCCACCCTCCTCGTCGGCGACTTCGAGTCCCGATGCGGAAACTGCAACAAGCCGACCCTCCACGGTGTGCACCGCCACACCGACGTCTCCGGATGGCAGCCGCAGCCCGGCGGCGGGTGCGGAGCCCGCTTCGTGAACATCGCCAGCCTCTCCCGGGCCGTGCCCGCCGCACGCCTGCGTGAACTCCGCCCCGACCTCCCCATGCGCGCCCAGCACAACGATTCCTACCCCACCCCGCGACGTCTTCCCCGCCCCGACACCGCCCCCACCACCACCCCGGACGCGTACACCACCACCGTCTACATGCACCGCGACAACTTCGACGGCCACCAGCACCACCACCCGCTCGCCGCCGCCCACCCCGACGGCAGCCCCCTGCACCTGGTCTTCCACGCCAGCCACCGCATCCGCACCCACGAAGACGCCGCCGACGCCGCCTACACCGTCGGCAACCACCAAGGCCCCGACGACAACGGCCAGACCTGGCCCAGCGACAGCCTCCGCTCCGTCTCCACCGGCGACGTCATCAAGGTCACCGGCCCCGACCACTGGATCATCTGCCTCCGCGTCGACCCCATCAGCTTCACCGCCGTCCCCGAACCCACCGCCCTGCCCCCCCTCGCCGGTGAACGCATCACCCACCGCCACTGACCGGCCCATCCCTCCCACGGCCCCGCGCCCGGCACACCACCGGCGCGGGGCCGCTGCGCCCTGCGCCCGCAGGCGGGCCGTCCGCACACCCCCACCCGTACCGAGCTGCCGCCAACCGCCCTCGCAGCCGACGCGCCCACTTCCCGACGCCGAGAAGCGAGCACCACCAGATGAAGACCGCCAGCAACACCTTCTTCCCCAACCGATTCGCCGAGCACCAGCACGGCTGCACGACATGCACCACGGCCGCAGCCTCGGCCACCGTTGCCGACGACATCGAACGGCGCTGCCCCGAAGGCCGACGCCTGTCCGCACGGATGGACACCCGCCACATCCGCACATGGATGGGCCCGTACCCACCGTCGCGGCCGAAGGACACCCGCACCTTCATCTGGTCCCGCTGCACACGGTGCGGCTGGTACGCGTGCTTCGTCGAGGACCGGCAGGCAATGGAGCACACCATGGCCGTACAGGACCACGCCCGCGACGCCTGCTCGCCGCACGGTCAGCTGCTGCTGCCGACCGAGGGCTAGCCCACCGCCGACGGAGAGCGCGGCAACCGCACCGACCACACCGAAGCCCCGAGCCCGCATACGACTAACCACCCCAACCGGCCCCGCCCCTGCACACCCGGGGCGGGGCCGCTCCGCATACACCGCCCCTAACTCCCCGGCATCCCACCGCCAGCCCCGCCGCCCCGCCGGCGGCCCCGCGCGCCCCACCCACCCACACACGCCAGGACCGACCTGCCCTTGCCCACATAGCCCCCCGCCGCCCCACCATCACCCCACGGCACCCGCCGCGCCCGGCCTCGCGCCGCCGACAACCCGCACCCACCACACCAAGGAACCAACATGACCCACCCCACCACCCCCGAAGACTTCAACGCCCTGCTCCGCGAAGTCCTCGGCGACACCTACCAGCCCCCCACACAGCAGAACTGCACCCTCACCTTCCCCCTCGACCGAGTCCGCTCCGCGGCCGAACACGCCCTCGCCGCCGCCGATCACGCCCTCGGCCCCGGCGACACCGACGCCCGCCCCCACCTGTGGTGGATCAAGGGGGACGGCACGTTCCTCATGAGCAACGGCATCGACAACACCCCCGCCGCCCGCGACGACAACGGCCACTGGCGCCACATCGCCTACGCCGACACCTGGGGACCGGGCACCGACCCCTCCCCCCTCCTCGGAGGCGACGACCTCCACGAAACCCTCGACCTCACCCAGCCCCTCGACGAGGGCCAAACCCTCATCGACATCCTGCGCACCGCCCCCACCCACGCCACCCACTTCCTGCTCCACGTCACCTACGACGACGACGGCATGCTGCTCACCATGACCACCAGCTAGACCCCCACCCACCACGGCCCCGCGCCCGGACCCCGTCCGGCACGGGGCCGCACTGCTGCCCACCATGAGCCCGGCCCCGCCCCGGCCGGATTGCGCTACTAACCCCGCTGCGCCGCACGGTCAGTCCAGCCGGGAACGCCCCGCACGGACCCCTCCCGTGTGCCGAGGCGACCGGCCAGCCGGGCCGCGCCCACGCAGGCACCCCCCCTTGCCGCGCGGCGCGGCCCGGCACCTGCACCCGACTGCGCGACCAACCGGCGCGCGGCCACCGCAGAAAGGAACACAATGACCACTCCCCACAAGCACCACACGGCATCGCGACTGGCCGAGAACAGCGCGGACACGCCACAGACGATCCAGCACAGCGAAGCAGAGGCCCGCGAGTGCGACCGGCGGGCGGAGGAGCGTACGCGTCCCACGCAGGTAGAGCTGTACGTTTCGCCGCTCATGGGCACGGCCGCACTGCGGTTCCAGGACGCCCAGGGCCACACTCACGCGCCTCGTGACGTGATCTCGCTGCCCGGGACCAAGCACGTGTCACCGGTCTCCGACGAACTGACCGGCGCCGCCCTGGCCAAGGTCAGCAGCCGCGGTTTCCGGGTAGTGCGTGGTGCCTACTGGCAGCAGAACGGCAGCCAAGCTCAACTCGCAATCGAGCCAACCCGGTCCTATCTGGACTATGTCGAGCGGCGGTTCGGACCGCTGCCGGAGATTCCGGCCATCGAGGGTGCCACGGTCACCCCCCGGACACAGCGGGGGTGGTGGGACGTACGCACAGCCGACGAGGAGCAGTACGCCCTCACCTGGTCCCCACAGATCGGCGACGACCGATGGACGGTGTGGGGCGGCCCCGACTACAGCCGCCTGGTCCGCTCCACCACGAACCAGGCAAAGGCACTGTTCGTCCTACGCCATCCCGAACACGCCCGCATGTGACAACGAGCGGCCCCGGCCCCGGCCGCGCCCCGCGTCCGTGGCACCCCGCCCGCCACACACCTCACGGCCCCGCCCGGCACACCACCGACGCGGGGCCGTACTGCTGCCCGACCACCGATCACCCCGCCCCGGCCGGGCTGCTCCGCTAACCCCACCCCCAGCGACAGTCAACCCCGGCCGGAACTCCCCGCACGGCCCCCACCCGCCTGGCACCCACACCACCCTCCGCACTGAACCCACGCCCGGCCGGGCCCACAGCCCGCAGAACAACCAGGCCGCACACCGAACCGAGAAGGCCAACACCCATGACCACACTGAAATTCGCCCTCAACGAAGTCATCGACATCGCCACACACTCGATGCTCGCCCCACGCCACACCCTGCGCCCCACCTACGACCAGCGCCAGAACGGAGAGGACACTCACGCTGCCCTGTGGTGCGTCCGGGACAACAGCGGCACCTACCTCACCGGAAACACCACCCACAAGAACGCACCCCGCGACACCTACGCCGAGGGCAACGCTCCCAGCGGCGACGACGCATCCGGCACCCTCGGCGGCGATGACATCGACGCGATCCCGCTGCACGACCCCGCCACCGGCGAGTGCCTGCACTCCGACCTACTCCGGGCGCAGCGCGACGGCCACAACACCATGACCCTCACCCTGAACGACACGGCCCTTGAACTACGCACCCACCACGCCGACATTCCGGTCGCCCCGCACGGGCTGACCGCGTACACACGAAGCATCGTCAGCCTGGCCGCCTCCAAGGAACTGCGCCTGACCTGGCAGACCGGCAAGGCCAAGCACCTGCTGCACCTCGCCGCACGCGGCCCGCACGGCGCCACGGGGCACATCGTCATCGGGACCCGCTCCGGGAAGGTGCTCCGCGCCACACTCGCTTACCCCTCAGAGCACGACGTCACCCACAAGACGGCCGAGGGCACCAACGACGTCCGCGCCCTCCTCACCAACCTGCCCCCATCGCCGTGCCCGCCCCACTGCACCGCAACCGACGTCGACGCCTGCTTCAACCGCGCCCCCCAGAAGTAACCCGCCCCCTTTCCGGCAGGCGGCGACGCAAGCACCTCTCCCACAGCCCCGCCCCCGACACCCTGTGTCCCGGGGCGGGGCCGCCGTGCGTATCCCGCCCCCAGCACCGCCACCCCAACCCGCCTCCCACCCCCCGACACCCCCACCCCCGCACCGCCCCACACACCCCCCAGGCGACCTACCGTCCGCAACGACACCGCCACCACACGGACCGCCACAACAGAAAGAGGGGAGCGCCGTGAGACACCAGACCACCATCAACGAACTCGCGCAGATCCAGGGACTGTTCTCCGTCGTCGACCACATCACGGTCGAACAGCACGACAGCAGCACCGACACCACCGAGGAGGTCACCCTCCCCCCGCCCCTCATCCGCCGCACCCAGCGCCGCGACGACACCACCGTCTGGATCCTCACGCCCCCCGGCATCCACGAACGCATCTTCGTCGACGACGAGGCCCCCGTCACCGTCTACTTCAAGGACGTCGACCCCCACCGCTTCACCGGCCACGTCCCGCCCCAGACCCCCGTCCAGCAGCCCCCCGTCCAACAGCCCCCCGCCACCTGGCAGCCCCAACCCGCCCCCGCCCAGCCCCACCCCACCTACCCGCCCCAACACCCGCCCGCCCAGCAGCCGGCCGCGCCCCAACGACCCACCCGGCCCGCCGCCCCCTGGACAGCACAGCAGCAGCCCCCCAACTGAACCCACCCCCCACACACACCGGCCCCGGCATCGCCCCACAGCGAAGCCGGGGCCGCACCATGCCGCCACCCTCACCCAGAAGCCCCCGGCCACCCCGACCGCACCCCACCCCCCGGACCACCCACCGAAGGGCCAGCCGGGGAAGCAGCCCCCGGAGCCGGGGGAGTGGACACAGCCGCACCCGACCCCGCAGCGCCCGCCGGCCCGGCCCCCGCCCGCTCAACCCGCGGCTCCCCGCCCGCCCCGGCCCCCGGCCCACCAGCAGCCTTCCCCGACCCCTTCTCGGGCCCGGCCACCCCCCGCCCCACATCCCCCTCCGCAGCCACAGCCTCGCGCCCCAACCGCCGCAACTCCTTGACCTTCTCCACCCTCACACCCAACCGGCGCCCACACCCCGCCACCGTCTCCCCAACCTCACCCATCGCCAGCACCACCCGCGCCGCCACCACCCGCGCCTCATCAACCCGCACCTGACCCCGCTCACGCACCCGACGCACCTCCGCCTCCACCTCAGCAACCACCGCCTCCTCGTCCTCCACCGCCAACTCGAAGTCAGCCACCAACTCATCCAACTCCCCCTCCCGACGCAGCCGCTCCGCCTCAACCTCCTCAGCCTTCAGCCGCTCCTCCGCCATCCGCGCCGCAGCCCGCTCCAACGCCACCTTCCGCCGCGCCAGCACCCCGCCGCTCTTCCCCTTGCCCCTGCTCCGACTCGCCGCCACCGCAGCCACCTCCAACCGACCGGGCCCGCCCGTCACGGGCCGCATCGCGCCAGTCTCAACCGCCCGTACGGCCCCCGAGCAGGGCAAGCCGCCCGCGTCCCACGCCATAGCACCCCCGTCGCTGCGCCTGGTCCCGCTCACGGGACGGCGCGGGGTGGGGGAGGGGAGGGGAGGGAGGTTCTGGTGGGGGTGGGGTCTGGTGATGGTGGGTGGTCTGTGGGTGTGGTGCTGGTGGGTGTCGGTGGTGTGTGGGTGTCGGTGGTGTGGTGGGTGGTGTGGGTTGGTTGTGGTGGGGGTCGGTGGTTTGTCGGTTGGTGGTGGGTTGGTTGTCGCACACCTCTGGCACTTTTGACGCGCCTCCGGGCGTAGCGCCCAAATTCCCCTCTGGCGGGACGAGTTCGAAGATCCTTTCCTGAGCCCTGGGAGGTTCGGCACCTGGCCGCCGCTCAGCCCGCATGGGCCTGTTCCGCGATGCTCTTCTGGTCTTGTGGGGATGACGGCGAAGGGGCTCACCGCAGGGAGCGAGCGCTACTACCGGCGCAACATCGCCCTGGGCGACGGAGCCCAGGGCAGTACTCCGACGGTGTCTTCGAACGTGCCGGGGGTACCGCCTGGCCTGTGGCATGGGCAGGCCGCTCGTGATCTGGGGCTGTCCGGCATCGTGAGCGAGGAGCAGATGCGGGCCCTGTTCGGACTGGGCATGCACCCCAACGCCGAGGCGATCGCGGCCCGGGAACTGGCCCAGGGTGCCTCCGTGAGGCAAGCCATGCGGGCAGGCAAGCTGGGGCCGGCCGTACCGCAGTTGGCCGAGCTCTCCCCGCTGGACAGAGAGATCGAGCAGGTGCTGCAGCAGGCCGGCGAGCAGCTGTGCCGCCCGCTGACGAAGGCGGAGACGAAGGACCTGCGGATGCGGACCGCGGCGCTCGCCTTCGAGACCGAGTACCACCGGGCACCGGCCGACGGCGCCGAATTGGGCGGGTTCCTGGCCGCACGGACCGGCCCCCAGAGAAAAGCCCGTACTGGCTATGACCTCACCTTCTCCAGCGAGGAGCTGTCGTTGCTGTTCGCCTTGGGGGACCCCGAGGTACGACGGATCGCCCTCGAGGTCCTGGCCCAAGCCCGCTCGGAAGCGCTGGCATGGCTGGAGCACAACGCCCTCGCAGTGCGTACCGGCCCTGGTGGGGTGGCCCAGCAGCGGGCCAAGCCAGGACTGCTGGCCACGGTCTACCTTCACTACGAATCGCGCGCCGGGGACCCCATGCTCCACGAACACGTGGTCATATCCCCGCGCGTGAGAGGACCGGACGGCCGCTGGCGCAATCTGGATTCGAGGCTCTTGCTGCGTGACGTGGTCGTAGCCAGCGAGCTGTTCAACCAGCGCGCCCTGGAACTGGTCTGCGGCCGACTGGGACTTGCCACCGAGGAGGTCGAGGTCACCCCCGGCCAACGACCGGTCATGCAGATCGTCGGCATCGATCGCCGGATCCGCGCCGATTTCGCACAGCGCGCCAGCGCCGTACGCACCATGATGGACGACCTCTTCGACGGCTTCCGCCGCCGCCACGGCCGCGAGCCCGACGCGCCCACCCGTACCCGCCTGCAGGGGCGGGCGACGTTGATGACCCGTCCTGCCAAGCGCCGGGCCCGCTCCCTGGACGAACTGCTCGCCACCTGGCGGCGCCGGGCGATCGCGGTCACTGACCGCCCCACCGTCGACAACCTTCTGGCCACCGCGCAGGCTGCTGCGCGCAACCGCTCCGCCGTCACCGGCCTCGACCCGGCCGCCGCGGCCGAGGAGGTCCTGGCCGCGGTCGCCGAGCGCCGCACCAGCTTCCGGCGCCGCCACGTCCTGGCCGAAGCCCGCCGCTACCTGATGCGCACCCTGGCCGGAGCCACCGCCCCGCCCCAGCTCGCCGACCAGATCACCGACCAGGTGCTCGCCCACAGCGACTGCCTGGACATCACCCCGCCCGAGATCAACCCGCCGCACCCCGACCTGCAGCGGATGGACGGCACCAGCATCTACCGGCCCATCGGCTCGGCCACCTTCACCACACACTCCCTGCTGGCCGCCGAGAACCGGCTCCTGGCCGGCGCCCGCACCCAGGTCATCCCGCCGGTGGGGCGGGGCACCTTCGCCCGCGTCGCCGCCCTGAACCGCGGCCCGATGGACGCCGGACAGCGCGCCCTGGCCTCCTCGTTCGCGTCGTCGGACAAGCTCCTGCTCGCCGGGCTCGGCCCTGCGGGCGCGGGAAAGACGACGGCCATGAAGCTGGTCGACCGCGCGGTGGATGCCTCCGGCGGCCGACTGATCCCCCTCGCGCCGTCCTCACGCGCGGCCAAAGTCCTCGGCAGCGACCTGAACCGGCGCGCGCACACCCTGCACTCCTGGCTGTACCAGCGCGGCCGGGCCACCGAGGGCAAACCCGTCGGCAAGGACTTCTCCCTGCGCCCCGGCGACGTCGTCCTGGTCGACGAGGCGGGCATGGCCGGCACCCTCCTGCTCGACAAAATCCTCGCCGACGCGGCCGCCGCCGGGGCGGTAGTGCGGCTGCTGGGCGACCCGCACCAGCTCGCCGCCGTCGAGGCCGGGGGAGTGCTGCGGCTCATCGCCCGCGCGGGCGGCGCCGTCGAACTCGACCAACTGCACCGCTTCCGCACCGCCGGCGAGGCCGACGCCTCCCTCGCCCTGCGCGACGGCGAGGACAACCGGACCGCCTTCGACTGGTACCGGGGCAAGGGCCGGATCGTCGCCGGAAACTACGAGGCCATGTGCGACGCCGTCTTCGAAGCCTGGGCCAAAGACCTGCGCAAAGGCCGCACCTCGCTGATGACGGCCGCCGACACCGCGACCGTGACCGCACTCAACCTGCGCGCCCAGGCCTGGCACATCGAGGCCGGCACCATCGACACCCGCCACACCACCGCGCTGCGCGCCGGGCAGAGCGCGCACACCGGCGACATCATCGTCACCCGCCTCAACCGCCGCCGCATGACCGTGCGCGGCGGCCGCGACTTCGTCAAGAACGGAGACACCTGGACCATCACCGAGATCCTGCCCGACGGCGACGTCGTGGTCCGCCACACCCAGCACCGCGGCCGGATCCGGCTGCCCGCCCCCTACGTCGCCGCCCAGTGCGAACTCGGCTACGCCTCCACGATCCACCGCGCCCAGGGCATGACCGTCGACACCTCCCACGCACTGGCCTCCGCGCGCTCCCAACGCGAGGGCGTCTACGTACAGCTGACCCGGGGAGCACGCACCAACCGCCTCTACCTCGCCATCGAGGACGGCGACCGCCTGGACGACGTGCTGGCTTCCATCGCCGCCCGCCGCCGCACCCAACTGTCCGCGACCGAGACCATCGCCGCCCTGCAGCACGACATCAGCGCCCCCGGCCAGCTGTCCGCCGAGTTCGCCGACGTCGCCGAACGCGCGACCACAGCCCGCCTGACCGGCCAGCTCGAGGATGCCCTCGGCGCCGACCGCGCGGCGTGGTTCCTCGCCGCCGACGCCTACCCCGCCCTGATCCGCGCGCTGCACGACGCCGAACGCGCCGGCTTCGACCTTCCCCGACTCCTGGCACGCACCGTTCCCCGGCGCGGTTTCGCCGACGCCGACGACCCCGCCGCGGTGCTGACCTGGCGCCTGCGCCAGCACCTCGACGACTCCGCAGCAGCCCAGCAAGAAGCCCGCCACCGGCCCCTGGCCGAACTCTCCCTGACCCAACTGCACACCCTGACCCGGCTCGCCGCCGACCACCGCGCCGCCGCCCGCGAGGCACTCAAGGCCGCCGACGCCGCCGTCACCCACCTGCCCGCCCCGGTCACCACCCGCGCCGGCCACACCCATCCCGCCTGGAACAAACGCCCGATGGGCGACATCTCCCGCACGCAACTCGCCGCCGACCTGGCCTTCGCCCGCACCGCGATCCGCCACGCCCAAGCCACCAAAACACCGATGTCGGACACCACCCGACGCCTGGTCGCCGCCCTCACCCGCGAGTCCCAGCTGCGCCGAGCGCTCCTCTGGCGCGACCGCGCCCGCGAGGACTTCCAGCGCGAACGCGACGTCACCAACGCTCCACCCGGCTCCGCCTCCCTGAACGCCATCTTCCGCTCGCTCGACCAACGGCGTGCCACCACGGCCTACCGGCACAAGGCGGCCAAGGCCCACCTCGCCCGCGCGGACGCGGTCACCGACAAGATCGCCGCCGAACTACGGTGGCGCGAGCGTCTCCCCGACCACCCGCCCCACCGCCCCCGCCACCGCGGTGAGATACCCGACTGGGTCGCCGACCGGCACGCACTGACCCACCCCGACACCCCCGAGCACTGGCGCACCCACCTCGCCGAACGCCACCGCATCCTGACCCGCTCCCTGGCCGACCGCGGCCAGACACTCGCCACCACGCCGCCGGCATGGGCCCGCCCCCTCGGCCCGCCGCCCCCCACCACCTCGCCCCGGCGCCGCGCGGCCTGGGCCACCACCTGCGCCCTGGTGGAACTGTGGCGCACCCGCCACGCCATCACGGGCGTGCCCGGACTGGGCCCGCGCCCCGCCGACCCGGAAAACGCCGCGGCCTGGGACGACCTGGACGCCCGAGTACGCGCCCTGACCGGCCGCCGCCGCCCCCTCCACCTCCCCCCGCCCGACGCCCCCGCCTCCGTCATGATCGAGGCGGCCCTCAACCACCTCGACACACCGCCCCCCTCCGGGGCCCTGCCCGACCACCCCGCCCTGCGCGACCCCCTGGGCATCGCCCCCCTCTCCTCCGTCGCGCTGGACGCCCGCATGGCCCGGCACGCCCTGGCCACCGTGCTCGCCGGCGAGCGCCCACCCGAGTCGTGGATGGAGGAGATCACCGCGCCGGGCGAGGACGACGAGGACGAACAGCACACCTACACCAAGCTCCTCACCGCCCTCAGCGACTACCGGCGCCGCCACCACCGCGCGGGCCCCGACATCCTGGGCCCGCGACCCGAAGGCCTCGACGGCGAGGAATGGGACCACCTCACCGACGCCATCGACCTCTACACCCACGCCCGCATCCAACGACGCCTGGAACAGATGCGAACCCGCACCACAGCCGAACGCACGGCCCTCCTGCCACCCAACTCGCCACTACGCCAGCCGCCGCCGGACACACACCAGCGGCCCGGACACCGACCGGCACGCTGATGCCCGAACCCGAACGACAACGCCGCCCGACGAGGCGACCTTGCAGATACGGCCGGCCGGCGCCGGCAGACCACACCAGGCTGGAGGAGCGTGAGCATGCCCACCGCAACCGACAGCGGCCGCATCCAACTGGCCGGCCGCACCCTGTCACTGTCCTGGCTGCGTGAACACGCAACCGAGGCCGCCCCGCTGTTCACCCGCGCCAAGGCCGAGGTCGGACACGCCTCCTGCCTGTGCCGGCAGCCCGCCCTACGACTGGTCATCCGCTGCACCCGCGCGGGCCGCTACCACCTGGCGGGCTGGCCCGGCGAGGGCGAGAAACACCAAACCGACTGCCCCTTCCACAAGCTCGCGCCCGGCCTGTCCGGCCGCGACGGCTACAGCACCCACGCCATCCGGGAAACGGACGACGAGGTGTCCATCCGTCTCGACGCCCCCCTCGCCCGCACCCTGACAACCCCCGAACAGCACAACCTCACTCCGAACGAGACCCCTGAGGGGCGCTCACGACGCGCTCTCGGACTGCTCGGTCTCCTGCACTGGCTGTGGGAGGAGACCCAGCTCAACGCCTGGCTGCCACGTTTCCGGCAGCGCAGCTGGTGGGTGTGCCACACCCGGCTGCGCCAGCAGCTCCGCGACTGCACCATCAACGGCCAGAACTTGCACGACGTCCTCTACGTCGTGCCGCCCTTCACCCGGGCGACGGCCGACACCAACACCGCGGCCCTGGAAACCTTCCGTAGCCACCTCGGGCGCCACGGCCAGACCGAACAGCGCGGCATGGTCCTCGGCCAGATCAAAGACGTCGCGCGCACCCGGTACGGCGTCGCCTACCGCCTCGCCCACCAACGCACTCCGCTCTACGCCAGCGCGGCCCTGCACGAACGCGCCACCCACTCCTACCGGCACGCCTTCTCCCAGGTCGCCGCCGCGCACGGCGCCGCGCCCGTCGCCCTGTTCGTCGTCGAACGCAGCCGAAGGGGATACCTCACCGCCATCGACCTGGCCGCGATGCTCACCACCGCGTACTACATCCCCGCCGACTCCTCCTACGAAGCGGTCATGGCCAACGCCCTCACCGCCGCCCGACGCGGCTTCATCAAGCCTCTGCGCTACGACGGAACCGACGCCGTCTTCCCCGACTTCGTGCTCACCGACACCGACCCCCACCAATTCGTCGAGGTCTACGGCATCCGAGGCCGCGAGACCTACGACCGGCGCAAGCGCACCAAACAGGCGATCTACCAGCGCCAAGGACGCCCACTGCTCGAATGGGACGTTGCCGGGCCGCTGCCCGCCCTCGCCCCTCCAGAGCAACTCCGAGCACCTAGTCGCTCTGAGGCCCGGGGACGGAGCGGACACCACCGGCCACGGTGACGTGGCTGACACGTCACCCCCGTGCCGAACCCGAACTCCTCGGCCCCGTCGGCCCGGCCGGCATCTGCGGCGCCTCGATACGGGCCAAGAGGCGGAGCGCGGCCTCCTCCAGCGCGGGCGTAGAGGAGCCCTCAACGGTCCATTGGCACCGAGCGGTGTGCACGATGTGCGCGGTGCCCTCAGCGAACGTCGGGTCCTGTTCGCAGAGCCTGCCCAGCACCGCGAGCGCACCGAGCCGAGCCGACAGCACCGCCCCCGGGGCGCGACGAGGCGCGTCCGGCGAGCCAGGAGGGCCAGCGGGTATGCCGCCCGGGACGCTGCCCGCCCGGCTCGGATCGCCGTCCTGAGCCAGCAGCTTGACGGCATCCATCCAGTCCATCTCCGCATTCATCGCCACCGACACACTGCACCACAGACCCGCGCCTGCGGACAGTAGATGCCCGGCCTGAGCGAACCCGGCTTCGGCCGCAGAACAGTACCGGCCGCGTGGTGGGACACCGGCATACCTGGCGGACCCACCGTCCGGGACGGCGCCGCCCGAGGACCGAAACCCTGCTGCTCAACGACGGACGGGTGGCACATAGTGGACCCACATCACCGATCAACCAGAACGGACGGCCCTGCCGTGACGACCGCGCACAACGAAACCTCCACCGAACGCGTCCCTGGGCGGGCCTGGACGGTCCGGCTCACCGGACACAGCGACCGCTCCGCCACGGTCACCTGCAGCACCCGAGCGTGCCGGATGCCGCCCCGCTCCAAGGACCTCGCGACACTGCGCACCTTCGCAGCCCGGCACGCCGCAGCCCACGCCAAGGCGGCAACCATCCGCCCCAACGCCTGGTGCCACTGCGGCTCCCAGCGATGCGCCGCCCACCCGGACAAGGTGCACTGCGCGGGCGCCGTGGTGATGATCCTGCGACACGACCCGACCCAGCGCTGCGCCTGGAGCGTCGAGGAAGTCTGCGAGACCTGCGCCCCGCTGATTCCCCACACCACCATCCTCGCCCGCGCGGGACGACCGCATCGCAGCAATGAGCAGCCCGTCCAGCAGACGTCGGCCCCCGTGCGTCCAGGCATTCCGGGCGGCTTCTCCTCGGCCGCCACATCCTCCGCCCAAGGCAAGCCCGCGCCCGCACGGCGAGCCCGCCGCGCACCTCAGCAGCCCCGCCGACGGCGCTCCGGGCAGCAACGCTGAACAGGAGAACTGCACGGGGAAGCCAGCCACAGCCGCCGCCGGCATGACCAGCCCCTGACCAGCCCGCGCGGTCAGAAGACGCCCAGGCGCCGGCGTACCTCGGCGGCCTCCTGCTCGTTCAGCGCCGTGACAATCTGCGGATGCTCGGCGTCGAACGCCGCGAGTGTGTCCTGAGCCCACTCGCAGGCGCCTCGTTCTGCGGCTGCTGGACGTGGTAGTAGAACCCGGGGCCCGGTCTCGTCATCATGAGCGCGGGCCCGCTGGTCCTCGTCGGCGTTGAGCCGCCCGCCGCCGCGGCCACGAGCCGCGCGCGCCTGCGCCAAGGCCGCACCCTCCGGTGAGTGCAGGACAGCCGTACGGGCGGTCCGCCCTGTCCTGTTCCGCCCGGCTCCGACACAACGCAGCCAGTCCTCCTCCCGAACACCACGCCTGCCCGATTCTCCAGCCAGCCGCTGTCGATCCGTTGGCCTACCCGTCGACGGCTTCTGCCCGAAGCCGGCAATGGGCGGGCCGCCTACCGGAGTGGGAGGGTGTCTGCGATCGTTCTCCCGGCCAAGCCGCGGTCCCAGGCCTGGGCGAACCCGCGCTCGCAGCCACGTCAAACTGCCCTTGACGTCCTGCGCTCACGACAGACGGGTAGGCAGAAAGGACGCTGATGAAATTCCACGACCGCGCCATCCGAAAACTCATCGAGGACACCGTCCCCGAGCATGACCCCACGCTGACCACTGTGACCCGGCTGCTTGAATTCATGGGCACCAAGAACCTCTTCGCCACACACGGCGTCCAGGACGTGTGGCTCAGTTCAGACGGCTCTCGAGGAGCCCGCCTGGAGATCAACATCCCCGGATGGGGCGTCTACCAGTCCGCCTTGCTGCCCTCCGGGACCGCCGCCTTCCCCGGGCTGAACACCCGCACCGACGGGGAAAGGATGGACCTTCGCACTGCAGCCGAGCGCATCTACTCCATCGTCGCCCGCGTCGTCGAGGGCGTCGCACGTGACGCCGAGCAGTACGTCCACGAGGCGATCGCCACCTACAGCGTTGTCGTTCAACGCCCGGATATGACAGAGACATTGACAGGCGGTCCGGCACCGCGCAGCGCACTCTTGACTGCGCTGGGGGCTCTGAGTCTGGCCGCCGCCGAACTCGGCCTCGACTACGCCCCCCAAGAGGCACGAGACCAGCTGGGCGAGTACGGCACATACACACTGGGCCAGCTCTCTGTCACCATCAGCCTCCGCGTCACCCTTGAACCGTGCCCGCGCCTGAAGCGAAGGCCGATCGTGCCGGCTCCCGACCGAATCCTCAGCCGAGACCTGAAAGACAGCAGCCGGCGAGGGAGGACCTGATGCCGGCCCCTCACCCGTAGTGCCGCGAGTGGGGCATCATGCCCTCGCCTGCAACGAGCAGCGGCCGGCTGTGCCGCGGTACTCGGCCGCATTCTGCGCAACCGATCCCGCCTGGCGGGACGCGTGCACTGATGCCCGCCTGGCGCATCCCGGCGGACGGTACCGGTCCGGTGGCCCGACCCTGGGCACCCGCGGGGGCGGGCAAGCTGCCGCCAGCCGCCGCCCTGGCCGCGCGGCGCCCACCGCCGAGCAGGAGCCCCGATGCGCGAGCAACACACCCCTTCACCCGACGGCCTTCACACGTGGCTGACCGAACTGGGACCCGACGCCTACGCCCTGGTCCGGGTAGCCACGGGAAGCACCCCGCCCGTAGGGGGCGCTCCCGAACCCGCCCTGGGAGAGACGGGGATAGCCCGCCCTGAGGCCGACCTGGCCCGCGTGACGCTGGAGGAGGTCACCGAGGGCAGCCAGGAGACGCTGCACCGCTGGCTGCAACTGGACAACGGACAAGAGCAGCTGGCCATCATCAGTGCCGAATCCGGCGTCCTGCACGAACACACCCCCGGCGAGTTGGCCGCGCAGCTGATGCACGGCCCGGACACCGACGAAGCCCCCCTCGCCCACCAACTGGCCAGCTGGATGTACCGGCGCAACGCCGAAGCACCCCAAGGGCTCGGCTGGATCGCCGCAGCCACCGCCTGGGCGTGCCACATGCGCGCCTTCACCAGCTACCCGCCTCCCTCCGTGCTCGCCCGGAGTCTTCAGAGCGCCGACGAACACGACGAGGTGACCGAGGAGCTGGTGGTCAGCACCGGACGGAAGACGGCCGACCTCTTCGATCGGCTGGAGCGCACCCGCCGGCCCCGCAGCGCCCTCGTCGAGGACTGGCGCGCCGCGACGGCACTGGCCGCCGACGCTCCGGCGCTGCAGGCGACCGCCGACTGGTTGCTCGACCAGATCGCCCTGCGCGACGCGCACGCGCAGCAGCTACGCGCCGTCCTCGAGCCGGACATCACCGACCACCTGCGCGACCGGCACACCGACGGACGCCTGCTGGCGGCCGCCACGCCGGCGCTGGACGAGGCACGTACCGCGCACCTGGCCCAGGCCCGCGAGACCGTCCGCGCCTACACCGCCGCCGCCTACTCTGGGCGCGAACAGGAAGCGCAGCAGATCCTGGACACCTTCCCGATCCCGGCCCGCTCACTTCAGCTCAGCGGCCCGGCCGCCGCCTGGCGCCAGGCGGCGGCCACCGCGAAGGACGCTGTCGACGCCCTGGCCGCACAGCGCGCCGAGAGTACGGCCGAGGACAGCACCAACTACTTCGCCGACCCGGAACTGCTGCACGCCAAGACCTCCTACCTGGCCGCCCGCGAGGGCCAACTGCACCTCATACACGACGCGCTCGGCCGCCTGGCCTTCCCCACTCCGCCCCCTCGCGACCTGCCCGAGGCACTCGCCCCGGTCGCGGCCGCCCAGACCCAGGCCCGCGTCACAGAGGCCTTCGGCACCCTCGACCGCGCGGTTCAGATGCTGGACGGCCAGATCCACTACCAGCGCCAGCAGCCGGTGCCCACCCACCGGCGCGCCACCACCGGCGCGGAGACTGACCTGCTGACCCGTGCCCGCAACACGCTGGTGCACACTGCACAGACCGGTGTGCACCTCGACGAGGGGAGCATCCGCGCCCGCCTGCAGGAGGCCATGGCCCGCCCGGCGGCCGCGGGCGGGACCGGCCCGGCGGCGCCCACCGCCCACGACGATGCCCACACCCAGGCCCTGGCCACCGTCTCCACCACCTCGGGAGTGAACCGGTGACCTGGGCCCTGAGCACCGTCATCTCCCTGCTACTGCGCGCGGCCGACCCGCTCCTCCGGCGCGGCCTGCCCCGCCTCGCCGTGGCGGCCATGGCCACCGCGGTGTGCGGCGCCCTGCTGGCCGCCGGGTACGCACTGGGCTGCGCCGCCGTGTGGTTGGCGGGCCATGCGGTGCTGCTGGCTGCCGTTCTGCTCGGGGTTCTGGGAGCGGCGCTGAGCCTGGCCGCTCGCGTGGGCCTGGTGGCGGTGGTCCTGCTCCTGCCCCTGGCCCTCACGGCCGACTGCCTGAGCCGGCGGCCGGGCGCCGAAGGCGACGAGCACTCCAGGAGAATCCCGTAGGCACACAGGCGGGGCGGTTGGCCGGTTCCGGCATGGATGTCAGAGCGACCCGGTAGCGTACTGCCGACTGCATCCGTCGCGGGCTGGAGGCTCGAAGTGCCGATCGAAAAAGGGGGCCGCGAGCCCAAGCTGACCAGCACCGCCGAGCTGGCCGCGCACCTCCTCACCGACCTCATCAGCCCTCGGAGCCAGGTGCAGGGCAAGACCAGCACCTCGTTCGAGGCGGCTCAACTCCTGGCTCAGCGCGCCGACGACCAAATCCTCGTCGTCGACATCGGCTCTCAGCGTCCTGCCGAGGCCCCGGAAACCGGCCCGAAGGCGTACACCCCGATCATCCTCGACGGCCTGCAGTCGTCCTCCTTGCCCGTTCTCCCCGGCCCTCTGCGGGAGGAAGTACGGCGCGCCCTGGGGCTCGACGCCCGCGACGACCACACCCGGTAGACACCCACGTGCACTCAGGCGCCGTCTTCCCGGGACGCTTCTTCCCTGCGGGCGGGGGCTATCCCGTCCAGTGTCTCGGAGACCTTCGCGGCGGTCTCCTGCAACCGCTCGATCGCCAACTGCCGGCGCACCTGCCGCACCACCTCATGGGCCAGGCTCGGGATGTCCACTCCGAACCTGCCACCGGGCAGCTGCTGTTCGATGGCGCGCTCCACGACTGCGACCAGTCTGTCGCGCCCTTGCACCCCCGTCATACGACCGGGCCCTCCTCGAAGAGACCTGCCTGGCGAGCCCGGAACAACATGGAAATCGTCACCGCGTCGGTGATCTGACCGGTCAGGGCCATCTGCTCCGCCTCGTCGAAGGCGACGGTGCGCACCCTGCGGATGCCGGCGCCGTACGCGCGGTCGCCGACTGCATCGATCCGGGCTGCGAACAGCAGCACGGAATCGGCCAGGATCCCGGCGTCGGGATGGGCCTCGCCAAGGCCGACCAGTTCCGCGGGCGTGGCACCGAGCTGGTCCTTCAGATGCCGGGACGCGTTGTCGGTGTCGGACAGACCCTCGGCGCCCATGCCTCGGACGATTTCCCACTGCCAGGTGCGGGCCGCGTGCCGGAAACGCTCGGTGAGAACCACGGCGCCGCCCAGCAGCGGGAGTACGGCCACCTCTGGTTCGGGCCGGGCGGCGAGCAGCCGCAGGCGACGCGCCTGCTGCCCGCCGGGCAAGACCACAGGGTCCTCGAGCACTACCCGTTCCTCGTCGTGGTGGAGGACCGCACCTTCGGTCATCGGCCACCGCATGATGCCGATCGCACCGTCGCCGGGCGGGTTGAGGAACCACGTGGGGTGGGTGTCGCGAAGATGGGCGTAGGCCGACTCCGGGGTGTGGTCCATCAGATCACCGACCTCGGCAGGCAGCATGAGCAGCGAACGGGACAAGGGCACAGCGGGGATCATGCGACAGCCTCCGACCGGGCGGCGGACAGATCGGCAGCGAGCTCGTCGACGGCCGTGTGCGTGAGGGACCCGGTCGTGACGATGCGCGCCAGGTCTCCCACGCAGTGCAGATGCCATTTGTCGACCACCCAGCCGGGGGGCCGCCCGAACGTGACGGTCAGGGAACCGGGAAAGCGCTCCGGCCGGGCGCCTGCGCGCGCGAACTGGTCGACGGCGTAGACAGCGACGCCCTGGCACCGCCGGACCAGCGCCGCCACGCCGGCCCGCCCCAGCGACCGCAGCCGCGTCCACAGCAGCAGTGCGCCCAGCCCGCCGCGCGAACAGATCACCGACCGCTCGGGCACCGCGATCCCGCAGGCCGCGGCCGGCACCTGCACACGCCGCATCAGCGAAATACCCGCCTGCCCCGGCAGGCCCAGGAGGCTGTCACCGGACAGGGAAATCGAGTGGGCGCCGTGCGCGAGCGACCACGACAGCACCTGGTCGCTGTGCGCGGCCGCCAGTCCCCCCGCGGCGGCGTCGACATGCATGTGCACCCGACCGGAAGCCACTGCGGCGGCGCGCAACTCAGCGACGTTGTCGATGGCACCGCGCAGGGGCGTGCCGCAGGTGGCCACCACCAGGGCACCCGCCTCGCGCCGCACCCGTGTCTGCAGGCGCAGATCCTCGGGATCCATCGTGCCGTCGGCCAGCGAGCGGACGGTCACCAGATTCATCCGCAGCAACTCGCAGGCCCGCGTGACGCGGGCGTGGGCCTGGTCGCAGACGTACACGGAGGCGGCGGGCAGCCGGCGGCGGGCCACGGCCAGGCCGTGCAGGAGCGCCTCGTGGGGGCAGGACGCCACATAGCCGTGGACGTCATCCGCCGAGGCCCCTGCGAGGGCGGCGAAATACGCCAGCACCGCCTCCTCGTACGGCTGGACGCCGAGGTCGAAGTCGTCGCGGGAGTACGGATCCCGCCGATGCTCGACGAACATCCCGAGCAGCGGGGCGAGCTCACCTGCCACAAGGCCCAGGTGGTCGGGAAAGCTCAGGAACCGGCGTTCGTCCCGGCACAGGGAACGGGCCAGCTGGTGCAGGTGACCGGTGTCGACCGCGGCCTCAGACGGCTGGTACCCGATGGCCAGGCTGTCCTCGAACGGGGTCGGGGCGGGCGGGGTACTCACGTCATCGGCTCCAAGGGGCAGTCAGCAGCAGGACACTCCATCTACGCGCCCCACACGCCCCTCGGGGGCGCTCGGACGGTGCGACGCCACCGGGCGGGAGGATGCGGCGCACAACCCTGCTGTGCCTCCCGTCCGACGGGCCGCACGGACCTTCGGCACACGCCGCCCGCTCGGCGAACAAGGAGTGCCGGACGCCTCCGCCCGGGACCCAGAGCGCGCCGACCCGGCAGCAGCCCTGTACACGGACGAGGAGCGCTGGTGTGCTCGCACAGGCGGCAGCCGCCCCTTCCCGCCGGGCGGCACGGCACCTCAAGTCGCCGACGCGGCACCTGGGAAGGCACCCGCGGCGCCCGTCTGCGATGCGCCGCAGTGCGCAGCATCGACCACGTAAGGCCACTTCCGCGCCACGCCTTCGAAAGGGCTCTCGATGATCCGCCGTATTGCGACACGCTCGGCCATACCCGCCGCCCTGGCCATGGCTGCTGCCGCCGCCCTGACCATCACCGCCGCCCCGGCCGCCCACGCCGCCGGCGAGAACCACCAGTGCAGCGTGAACTGGGAACCCGACTTCGGCGCCAAGGAGGCCAAGAACGCGTGGAACTACCGCAGCGGTCCCTCCACCGGTTACACCAGCCGCGGCCACCTCTACCGCGGCGACAAGCTGAAGGTCTTCTGCAGCAAGGGCAACTGGTACTACAGCCAGCTCACCGCCCGCTCCAAGTCCGGGATCCCCAAGGGCACCAAGGGATGGGTGCGGGGCGACGGGCTGGTGCACCTGGGCGGCTGACCGGCGATTCCGGCTCGGTCCCGAGTCCTCTCCTGTTGGTGTTGTCCACTCGGCTACCGAGTGGACAACACAGGAGGCACCGGGCCAATCACCTGTTTCCAAGCCCGAGGAGGTTCTCGCTTGTGCGCGAAACCCAACGACGACTTTGATCGAGTACTGAGGGCAGGGCAGAAGGGGGAACGTCGATGGCAGCGGACGAGGTCCCGGTCTCGGATCAAGCCGCACCTGCGGGGCGCCTGACGGTAAGGCAGGCCCTGCAGTTCGACGACTCCCTCTATCACCGGTTCACCGCGATCCATGAAGCAGGACATGCCGTAGTCGCCCTGGCAACGGGCGAAGCCACCATCTCCGAGTGCGTGATCGCCCAGACCGAAACCATGCCCGGGGCCGGCAGGGCCGACGCATATACACATGCCAGCGTGAACTCAGCAACTGCCCACGCCACTCTGCTGTACGGAGGGGTCCTCGCCCAACAGCGGTGGCTCCATGAACAGCAACTATGGAGCCCGCTGAGGGAAGCCGCCGTGGCCCAATTGGCAAGCCACGACTACGCAGCCCTTCAAGCAACAGGGGCGACTTCGGAGCAGCTCCGGCAGGCGCGCAGCACTGCCCAGGCCCTCCGCGACCGCCACTGGCCAGCCATCATCGCGGCGAGTGCGCTCCTGGCCCAGAACGGCAGAGTCACCGGCGACGAACTCAACGCAATACTCCGCCAGACGCCGACCATCGCCCAAGACGCAGCTCCACCGACGCTGACTTCGCCTCCCATCACCCGGGCCGAGCAGATCGCAGCCGAATCACAACGCCGAGCCTCCCGCATCCCCCAAGCTCCAGCGCCGCTGCCACACCCCCAGTCCGAGTCCCTCCACAGCCAGCAGCGCAACCACCGGCACGTGCGGTAGCCCCAACCGACAAGCACGGCCACTCGACTACGTGTCAGACCGAAACGAGCGACCTGACGGCGTCGAGGCAAGTGCGCAGGGCCGCCGCCGCGACCGGCTCGGTTCGTGCTCCGGAGTTCGGGTGCCGCGAGTCGAAGTCCCGGCGCCCTGCCTGCCGGACAGGCGCCACATGGCGGTCTGCCCACACGGGTTGCTGCGCCAGGGGGTGGGAGAAGCGACGTCCGGTGACCGCCTGAGCGGAAGCGTCGTTGAAGCCCGGTTTTGACCCTGTTGGGCTTCTGCACGGCGGCCCGTGCCGCTACGCCGTCCACATGCGCCCGCTGGGCCGGCACCCGACCCCCTTTGCAGAGGCAGGCAGGCGATGGCCCACGCGCAGGTCAGCGAAATTCCCCGCACCACCCCGGCGCCGGGCATCACCGCACAGCCACCACAGCCGCCCGCCGCCCGCGCCCCGATGCCGCCCGCCACACCGGCGCAGCCGCGCATGCCGCGCACACCGCCGTCCTTCCGCTCCGTGCTGCGGCACCGATACTGCGCCCGCCTGCTGATCGCCTCGGTCACTGGGCGCCTGTCGCTGGGCATGGTGCCCGTCACCCTGATCCTGGCTGCCCGAGCCGACGGTCATTCCCTGACAACCGCCAGCCTGCTCGCTGCGCTCTACGGCCTCGCCCCGGCGCTCGGCTTGCCCCTGCTGGGGCGGCTGGCGGACCTGCGCGGGCTGCCACTGCCTTGCTACCTGGGGGCCGCCCTGGTCACCGCTGCCCTCGGCTCCCTGGCCCTCGCAGGCACCTCCCACCTCACCTTCACCGCGGTGTGCGTCGCCCTGGCCGGAGCCGGATGCCCACCGCTGGAAGGTGCCCTGCGCTCCCTGTGGCCCACCGTGCTCCCCGACGACGCCCATGTCCGCACCGCCTACACGCTGGACTCCTCGACACAGGAGATCGTCTACGTCGCCGGTCCCGCCGCGGCCATCGTGATGGCCGGCTGGCTGTCCCCGACCGCTGCCCTGGCCTTGGCGGCCACCGCCACCCTGGTCGGCTCCCTTGCCTTCGCCGCCGCCCGCCCCGCCCGCACCTGGCGGGCCGTACCCCGCCCCCACGACCGGCTCGGTGTGCTGCGCGCGCCCGCCATGCGGCCCCTTCTGGCCGCGCTGATCTTCTTGGGGGCCACCGTAGGTGCCCTCGACGTCGCCGGCATCGCTGCGGCAGACCGGCAGCAGGTCTCCTGGCTGGCGGGCGCACTGCCCGCGGCGTTCTCCGCCGCGGGGCTGCTCGGCGGCGCCCTGTTCGCACGCTTCCAGCCGGAGCCGCGGCCGCGGCACCTCCTGCTGCTGGGAGCAGCGTTCGCGGCCTGCTGGCTCCCTCTGCTCGCCCCGCTTCCGGCCACGGTGATCCTCACCGTGGCCATGCTGCCGGGCGCCCTGTTCGTCCCCCTGCTGACCGCAGCCAGCCTGAGGGTCACCACGCTGGCACCGCGGGGAACCTCGACCGAGGCCGCCGGCTGGATGTCCAGCGCCATTCGCCTGGGCCAGGCCGGCGGCACAGCCCTGGCCGGCCTGCTCGGCGGCCACTTCGCCATCCCTCTGCTGGCCGCCGCCTTGTGCGCGCTCCTGCTCGGAGCCCGCACCGCGCCCGCACCCACGTGAACCCCCGGGGCGGACGGCGGGCAACGGGCGCGTTGCCGGAGCCTGAGCCGGCGGTGCGCTGTCCGTTCGGCTATGCGCCCGCAGGCTTTCGGGCCCGCGCCGAGACCGCGCTGCACCCGGCCAGTTGCGCGTCGCGGCCAGCGTGTACTGCCGGCCGCGACGCGCAAGGACGCTGGAGCGGCTAGACCCCCGCCGGAACCTTGCTCGCGGTCTCGGAGGCCTGATCTGCCTCGGCGCCCGAAGGAGCCTCCGGCGCGGGCACGAGCGCGGAGTACATCGCAGACCCCTTCTGGGTCGTCTTGTCGATGTCCTTCTTCTTCCAGAGACCCTCCAGGTGGTTGCGCACCAACTGCACCGAGGTCACCCGCCGGGGGTGTTCCTTCCCGAGCTCGTTGAAGACCTCACGCGCCGTGTGCGGCTCGCCGGGCTTCCTGTTGAGCAGGTCCAGGACGAGCTGGCGGACCGGCGGCTCCGCCGGCTTCTTGGCTGTCGCCTTCTTCGCCGTGCTCTGCTTTTTGGGAGCGGCGGTCTTCTTGGCGGGGGGTTTCGACTGCGCCGCCTTCTTTGCCGCCTTCGCCCGCTTGGTCTGCCGCGGCTTCGGAACGGCCCCGGACGCCTTGGCCATTTCGGATTCGGCCGGCGCGCGGGTGCTGCCGTGAAGGCGCTGCTCGCCCGCGGCCTCCTGCGGCGCCTCGGCAGTGGGTCCCGCCTGGATCTTGTTGGTCAACCAGGCCTCTTCCTCCTGGAGTTGTGCGAGACGCCTTTGAAGATCCTCCTGCTCCTTGCGGTTGGCCTCACGCGCATCGGCCAACCGCTGTACATAGTTGCTCGGGTTGGCGGTGTTCTTCGGATCGTTGGCCACGGCAGCTCCTGTACCTGGTGTCGTTGCTGCAGGATGCTACTCACCAGGCGACACGAAAGTCGCTGTCCTGCACAAGTGCCCCCTTCAGGGTCACCGCGAGGCCCAGGCGCACCCCGAGCCTTGAGCGTCGATGAGCCACCGACGCACCGACACCGGACGCGATCGCAGTTGGCCGGGCTGACCCGCCCCGCCGACACCGACAAGCGGCCCGTGGCATGCGCGGCGCGGTGCTCTCGAAGCGGTTCAGCGCCCACGACGCATGGACGGGGGCGGTATGGGCGGCTGGTGCGGCCCGGGAGTGCCGGGGACGGGGCGCGGGGCACCTTCAGATGCCTGGGGTGTGCGTCGGTCTCTGCCCCTGAGCAGCCTGTCCGCCACCTCGCGGATCTCTTCCTCGCGGCCTACAAAGGGGCTGGGAGCGCCGGCGACGGGATGCCGCTCCCCGAGAAAGTCGTAGCGGGCTCGGTACTCCGGGGAGGAATCCTGCCAGAACCGCGGGCCGATGGCGGCGTCGACCGGAGTGGGGAAGTCGACGCTATGGGTGCTCCACGGCTGCTCCGGCACCCGCCAGGACATCCTGGCCAGCTGTACCGGGATGCCGCGGCTGTTGGGGTAGGTCACCCAGGTTGCCTTGGCGTCGTGGTCAGGAACCATCGACTCAGGCAGGGGCAGAACACGCAAGGACAGGTGGGTGACAGGCTGTACGGGGGAGGAGAAGAGCTCTGCCTGGACGATGCCCTCGAACGCGGCGTGCTCGGTGGTGTGCCAGGCGACGTCATGCGGCAAATTGCCGTGACCCACGTGCTCCAGCAGGATCCGGGCCCGCTCGCCTGGATCGCGGTTGCTGTTGTGGACCAGGCGGTGCAGCCAGGGCGGCAGGCGCAGCGACATCCCGCCGTGGAGCACTTCGGAGGCGGGGTCGGGCCCGCGCGCCGGCGGTTCCCGAAACTGGCCGGAGTAGTAGAGGGCCTCATTCTCTACGTACTCGCCATACCGGTACACAGCTTCGCGGTGACCGTCGACTCCAGACATCCGGTTCGAGTAGGCGATTTCTGCCTTCTGCGCCTCGACCTCAAGGGCATCGAAATACCCGGCCCACTCGGCAGGGGGGTGGTTATGGATGTTGCGCTGCGGGTCCGGATCGGTGTACCGGTCCCACCACATCACCCCCTCCGGAGTACGCCCCCCGTGGTCGATCCACGCCGTGGGGTGGGCCGCGTAGAGCGCGTCCACCATCACCGACGCCACATGCCTGCCCTGATAGTCGGGTTGCACCTCCATATGCTGGACCGACAGGGCCTGGCCGTCGGGGTGGACGAGGAAGTCGAGCTGGCCGGCCAGCTTTCCACCGGACAGAGCCAGTATTCGCCGCCCGAACCACCCCCCGCCCACGGACGTGGTCCAGTGGGTCAGCCACAGCGACAGACCCGCCTCGTCCAACCGAGCCTCGGCCCCCGTCACGTCAGATCCCTAGTCCCTGGGGTCGGGGAGGGACACATCGGCGATCACACGGCTGCTGGCCTGCAGGACGCCCGGAAGGTTCTCCAGGCTCCTCACCACCGACTCCTCGAGCCCAGGGCGAGCCTCCGCGTCCACTTCGAGAGCGGTCTGCACGGTGACCAACCGGACCCGCGATGCCGTGGGGGCCTGGTCCCGCGGGTGGGTGACCATACGCGCCGTCGAGGAGACATCACCGCGGGCGTCGGGCTCAGCGGTCACAGGGCCGAAGATGAGCTCGCCAGCCCGGCCCAACGCCTCCATCAAACGGCTGACCGCCTCGGGAGGACCTGTCAGCTGTACCTTCGTGAAGGCGGGACCCGAGGGGTGTTCGTGGGCGCTCACTTCTGCTCCTTGCTCCTGCGACGAGGTTTTCGACGACCCTGGACACTGGTCTTTGAGAGCAACTCAGCAGGACCTCGCCCGGTTCCCTTCCCAACCGCTGGCGACGGCCCATCGCCAGCGTTCAAGAACTCCGCGGCGATGCCATCTGGCGGCGAAGCGCTGAGCCGGTGTGGGGAGCGGCATGGCTCGGCCAGGGAACGCCACGAGGTCCGTGGGCCCGCGCTCGGAGGTCACTGGTGGATTGTGCGCATCCCCCATGGCAGCCGGACACCGGGCGCGATACGCGTACCGCACGGCGGGATACGGCCCCCGAGCGTCTATCTGCCCCTCCCGCCCCGCGGGCCCGGGCGTAGAGGGCCGCAACTGGGCACAGGGGGTTCGCTGGAGTTCCGATGCGTCTGCACCGCAGTGCACCGCAGCAGTCGTGACCAGCGCGATTAAGCTCGGTGCTGTCGCCGAGCCGCGATGGGGGAGGAAGCCATGACGACCCACTGGAGCGATGACGCCGCCTGCCGCAACTCCGACCCGGAAGAGCTGTTCGCGGACAGCACCCGGCAGAGACGCGCCAAGGCCATCTGCACAGCGTGCCCGGTGCGCACACGATGCCTGGCCGAAGCCCTCGACAACGGGATCGAGTTCGGCGTGTGGGGCGGCATGACCGAGCGCGAACGCCGAGCGCTGCTCAAGCGCCAGCCCCACGTCGCCTCTTGGCGGAAGCTCCTGGAACGTGTCCGCAGCGAGCATGAACGGGCGCACAAGGGCTGACCGTTCGTCCTCGCTGACCCTCAGATGGCGGAACCGCCGCGGGCCGGCTGGGGCGCCCGGCCGCCCCGCAACCCTTGCGTGTGACTGGGAAACACGCAGGTCACACGCAAGGGTTGCGGTACGTAAAAAGTAGCTATCCGTGATGTATGGTCGGCCGGACTATACGAGAGGTATAGCAACAGGACGTTTTGAGGCCAACTGCTGGGAGGGGCCATGCCCGAGGGCACGCATTCAGTTGAGGACGTGCTGCACGAGCCGCCCACGGTCGAGGACTGGGTTCGCGACAACATCAAGGCGGTGCTCGCCGTCACGGACGAGAACCTGACCGATATCGGGGTGGTCCTTGACCTGTCGGTTGCCGTCGTCGGCCGCCGCCAGCGCGGAGTGACCCCGTGGTCGGTCGCCGAGCTCGGCAAGCTGGCCCGGCACTGGCGCATCGAGGCGTTCTTGTTGTTCTCCCGGCGGACAGCCGACGTGCTGGCCGCCCTGCCCCCCAAGCGGATCGCGCAGCTGCGCGCCGTGAAGGTCCCGTCCGCGATCACCAGGCCGAAGGCCCCGGTCGCGGCATGACATGGAAAGGGCCCGGGACCGAAGTCCCGGGCCACAAGAAGGTCTCGCGCTCTCCCTCGCTAAAGGTGCCGCGGGCCCTTCCCGATCAAGCCGTGATGCCGCGCTCCGCCTGCATCACTCCGGCCCGGAACACCCCGGGCGCCTCCTCCACTGTACTGGGGAGGAGGCGCCTGTGGGATGTCGGCGTACGGAGCGAGAGGGTGTTGCCAAGCACAACACGGCGGAAAAAGGACATTGTGCTGGCCAGAACCGAACTCCCCCCGCCCGGGGGCCCAGGCCGCGCCTCCCCCCACCACATCGCCCGCTGGTGCGCCGAACAGGGCTGGCACGTACACCCGCTCGCCCCAGGCCTGAAGATCCCCCCGGCGAATTGCATGCGCTGCCGCGAGACGATCGTGGGGGAACCCAACGAAAATTACATTCCGCACAAGCCGGAGGAGTGCCGCTGCATCGCCTCGGGCCGCCACTGTCACGGTGTGCGAGCCGCCACCACTGACTCCGATCTGATCGACAGCTGGTGGCGCGAGAACCCGACGTTCGGCATCGGAATTGCGGCCGGCCCCTCCCACCTCGTCATCGTCGACCTCGACCTGCACCAATCGATGCCGCCTGAGCGCGGGCAGATCCTGCCTGGACTCGATCTGCCCGAGGACCTCGACCCCACCACGATCCGCTCCGGGATCGACACGCTCGCCCTGCTGTGCACCCTGCGACGGGCACCGCTGCTCACCGAGTCGCCACAGACGTTCAGCGTGCGCACCCCCTCCGGCGGCCTGCATCTTTGGTACACCGTCCCCGACGGAAGCCACTGGCGTATGGACAGCCGCGGCCGCCTGGGCTGGCAGATCGACATCCGCGCCGATCGCTCCTACGCGGTCGCCCCCGGAACAACGACCCGCGACGGACTCTATTTCCCGGTGGGAGAGTGCCGGACGCCCGCTCCGCTCCCGCGCTGGCTCGCCAACGACCTCTCCCGAGTCGGGCTCAAGCACCACGCACCCGCCCGCCGCCCGGTCACCCTGCCCAACTGCGCGGCCGGCCGCGGCTACGTGGCCACTGCCGTGCGCGCGGAACTCGAAGCCGTCGCCTCCTGTCGCAGCGGCCGCAACGACCAGCTCAACAAGAGTGCCTTCGCCCTGGGGCAGTGGGTCGGTGCCGGGCTCGTGGACCGAGATGAAGCCCACCGGGCGCTGACCGAGGCGGCCCAAGCCGCCGGAGTGGACCCGCACGAAGCCAAGGCACAGTCGACGATCCGTCGCGGACTGGAAGCAGGATCGCGGGTACCGCGCCGGATCGGGGCGGCGAAGTGAGCGAGACGACCACCCAGGCCACAGTGCCCGCTCCGAGCACCGAACTCCACGAACGCCCGGCAAACGCCGGCTACCCCGGTGCCGCCCGCGCTGCTGCACTGACCGAGCACCTGCCCGAGCGAGAGGAACGGGACAAGGAGAGCGCGCGCCCCCGCCAGGCCGACATCCTGCGCCAGATCGGCGACACCGGGTACCGGTTCGTACGCAGCGACCAGACCATCTACGCGGTGCAGGTCGGCGGCGGCCCCATCGCCCGGCCCATCCGAGCTAAGGGCGGCGGCGGGGGCACTGGATCCCTGCGCCAGTGCCTGATCCGGGAGTACGTCATCAGCACCGGACGTACCCCCTCCCAGGCAGCGCTCGCCGACGCAATTGCCGCACTGGAAGCGATGGCGATGGACAGCGAGAGCCAGGACGTACACCTGCGAGTCGCTGCGGACCAGGTGGACCGGTGGACGACCTGGCTCGACCTGGGACGCAGCGACGGGCTCTCGGTGTGCATCGAGCGCGGCAGCTGGGCAGTGTTCATTCCCCAGCAGGGCGAGGGCCCACTGTGGAGGCGCAGCCGCCTGGTACACGAGCTCCCCGTCCCTGAACGTTCCCCCGGCGGCTGGCAGCACGGTGTTGAACTCCTGCGCCAGATTCTGCCGGTGAGCGCCCAGTCCTACCCGATGGTCGTCGCCTGGTGCCTGGCCGCGCTGCGCCCGGACATGCCGCGCCCTCTCGCGGGGATCCTCGGCGAGCAGGGCACCGGAAAGTCGACGCTGGCCCGGATGATGGTGCGCCTCGTCGACGGAAGCAAGGCCCACCTGCGGTCTGTGCCGAAGAGCGAGGACGACCTCGCGGTGACCACGGCGGCCGGGTGGTGCCTGGCGCTGGACAACCTCTCGGGCATGCCGGGCTGGCTCAGCGACTTCCTCTCGCGCGCGGTCACCGGAGACGCCCTGACCAAACGAGAGTTGTACTCCGACGACGACGTGGTGATCCTGATCTACCAGCGCCCGGTGCTGCTGACCAGCATCGAGATTGGTGTCCTGCAGGGCGACTTGGCCGAGCGGATGCTGCCCATCCAGCTCGAACCAATCACCGGCAAGAACCGACGCACCGAGCGGCGCCTGTGGGAGGCGTACAACGACTCGCACGCCGAGATCCTCGGTGGGCTACTCGATCTAGCCGCTCTGGTGTGGGCCAAGCTCCCCGAGGCGGCCGACCAACTCGCCGAACGCCCGCGCATGGCCGACTTCGCCGAGATGCTCTGGGCGCTGGATGCAGTCACCGGCTGGAACACTCTGGCAACCTACACGGGTGCGCAGGAAGACCTCGTTGACGACGTCATCGAGGGCGATCCGGTGGCCACATCCGTCCTTCGCTGGGCCACCATCCACCTCTCACCCTGGACCTGGGAGGGCCCGGCGGCCCAGCTGCTCAGCGAGCTTCAGGTGCCGCCGGGCACCGACAAAGAGAAGGACTGGCCGAGTACACCGGGTGTCCTGTCCGCCCGCCTGCAGCGCGCTGCCCCCGCGCTACGCCGCCGCGGGGTCGACGTCCGTAAGCTGCCGCGCACCAAGACCGGCCGCCCGCTGCGCATCTCCACCGACTCCGAAACCGGCACCTGACCTGACCTCCAAGGTCTTGGTCGGCACAGACCTCTGTGCCGACCAAGATCTGTTCTCTTCCGTATGTGGACTCCCGTGGCGTAGTCGACAAACTGGCTAAGGCTGAATCTTCTACGTATACAGCCCTCGTGCCCGGCAGGAGCACCAGGTGCTCCTGCCCTCCCCTCGGCCTGGAACAGACGCCCGGCACGCCGGCCGGGCCCTGGAGAGCGTGCGGCGGGCTGCCGTGAGTGACCTCGACAGCCCATACCGCTGCTGCCTCTGGATCGGCAGGTATCCGCCGAGCTGGTCGGCGGATACGCCAGTACCAAGGCTCGCTGTCACAGGGCTGCGGCCCGCCTTTCCGGACGGGGCCGCAGCGGGTTCTCTCAGCTGCTCTTGGCACGCTTCACCGCTCGGGCATACAGCCGCCGATGAGTGCGCGAGCTTCCGGGCGGGAGGACCCAGAGCGGGTCGGCCCGAAGGAGGGCCGTCATATCGTGCAACGCCCATACGCGGGCGGTGTGCTGGGCCTCAGCACCGCCGCGGCGGACCATCATCTGCTCGTCCGAAGGTCCCTGACTCACCAACTGCCTCCTTGACTGGTCTGGTGGGCCTGACCCCCGACACTGGCATGGGTGAGCGCAGGAGGCCGAACCGAGCTGCGCCAGCAACCCGAGCAGCCCGAGGATGCCGTGCACAGCACGCTCAGCCTTTTGCCGCCGCTGCCAATCGAGCGGCTCACCGGGGCCTCGCCGTTCGCGATAGTTGGCGGGCCGCCCACGAGGTCCTTGCAGGTCACGGCGTTTCTGCTTATCGCGGTTGGCGGGGTCTGTTCGTGGTAGTTGGCGGATCCGCACCCTGAACCAGGAACTCCACCAGCGAGAGGCAGCTCAGGTGATCGTCTCGGTTCCTGCGCCAACTGCCGTGAACATCCGCCAGCTATCGCGACCGGTCACGCAAACGGGCCCCGGTGACGCACTCAACCGGCGGGGTGACGCACTGGGTGACGCACTGGGTGACGCACTCCAACCGCAAAGAAGCTGGCCTGACCTGGCCTTATCGCGGACTTCTGGAGAGGGGTGACGCAGGTGACGCACTTTTGACCCATCTCTCTGTCCCATTAAATGCAGGACGAAATAAGGCATAGAGAAATACCCGCAAAGTGCGTCACCTGCGTCACCAGCCCTACCTCACCGGGTAGAAAGCCCAGTTCATCGCACATCTTGGGGGATCAGAGTGCGTCACCCGGTGCGTCACCCGGTGCGTCACCGAGCTAGGAGTGCGTCACCTCGGTACCTACCCCGGTCCCCGCTGGCACGACCGGACAGCGCCGCTGCGGGCATACCGAACTCGGCGGATCCTGATCGCCCGCCCGGATCTGGCGGGGCAGAACCGGAGGCGCCCCGGCGGGCCGGCGGCCAGGCGCTCTGCCCGCCTGACGGAACGCCCGACAACGAGGCTTGCCGCTGTTTCCCGCGAGGCGGACCGGTTTGGTACGCCCGGCTCAGAGGGCCCCAGCCCTCTCGAAACTGATCCGACGGCCCAGTACATCCGCGGGAGCCGGTGTAGGCATCAAGAGGTGGAGGCGAGGCCGGCATGGATCACTTCGAGCTCGACGACATCACGGCCATGCGCAGGGCGGGGACCCTGCCCGAGTTCATGCGCTCACGGATCCGCCGCCCTGACGCCGTTCGCAACGCCGGCCGACGCCGACCGCGACGCAGCCCCTATGGCGCTGTGGGCCACAAGCCCGGAGCCTGGCCGGCTGCGGCGCCCCTCGGCGCGGACTACCGGCGTGGGCCGGGCGAGCCCGAATTGTGTGACTGCGCCCGGTGCCGGACGCTGGCACAGCTCTGCAAGGACGACCCCTGCCGCTGCCCCGTGTGCGGTTCTCCGCGCCGCGCGGCAGCGTGACGGACCGATCCCCGGCGGCCCTCAAGGCGCCCGAGTGACGACGGCCGACCGGCGCGACGAGCTTCGAGCCGGGACCGTGCACAGCCCCCGGCGGGCGTCGGCGTAATCCTTGGGCCATTGCTCTCTGGTGGCAGCCGGTTTCGCCGTGTAGCGTCCACATCAGATGTCGTGGTTCGCAGTTCCTGCCCGCGCTCCGGCGTGGGCGCTTTGCTGTGCAGTGCGTGACCAGGGCGATCACCTCCGGGCCCGCACGGTGCGGGCCCGAACTCGACTGGAAGGCACCAGGATGGCAAGCGGAACGGTTAAGTGGTTCAACTCTGAAAAGGGCTTCGGCTTTATCGCTCAGGACGGCGGGGGCCCGGACGTCTTCGCGCACTACTCCAACATCAACGCCACTGGCTACCGCGAGCTCCAGGAGGGCCAGGCCGTCACCTTCGACGTCACCCAGGGCCAGAAGGGCCCGCAGGCAGAGAACATCACGCCTGCCTGACTCAGCGACAAGCCGAGGTGCGCGATGCGACCAGCGTGGTCGCTGCGCACCGAACAGGCGAGTCACGCGCGCCGGGCCGCACAGTCCTCGTTGACCCCGTTCTGCGGCCCGGAGCTTCGCCCCACCGAGCCCAGCCTCATCAGACCGACGCCCTCCTGAGGCCACCTCCGCCGTCTGCCCCGCCGCGCGCGTCTCGACCACACCCTGCGCCGCTACGAGCACGCGAGACCGGGCGGGCCACCAGCCCACGACGAGACGCAACCGCCGCGGCGCCGCCCGCCGGCACGAGCGCTACTCCAGCACGCAGCCGCCCGGCGCTGCTTCGAAGCGCACCCGTCGTAGGCCCGCCGCGGCTCTCCTCCGGCCGCTCGCGCACACCGCACGCCGCAGGCGGCGACGGCATAGACCTCGCTGCCCGGTGGCAGCGCCGCCTGCATCGACGCGCCTTCGCCGCCTTCCACACGCCCGGCGGCCTGGACAGCTCCTACGGCGCCGGAGCAACCCGGCATGCCTCCGCCGCCCAGGCCGGGACCGCTCACCACGCCCATTTCCCGTGCTGCGGGAGGCATCAGCAAGAACCCGGGCCGTGGGGAGGTACGGCCTGCCGCGTCAACGGCCTCCGGTCGGCGGAACACCTAGGGTTCCGCGCCAGAAGACCACCACGGCAACGCCGGGAGGCTCATGTGGAGACCAGCGTGCTGCGGCACCCTCTGATCGCGCGGACCGTCGCGGAGATCGTGGCCGACGGGGGAGGCCGCGTCGAGTACGACACAGGGGGCGGCGGCCGGGAGGTCCTCATCGCCGCGAGCGCGGAGCTGGCGGCCACCACGGACGCTCCGCTGGTGATCGTGGAATCCCGCGTCCTCCACGCCGAAATCCGCTCCCTGATCAGCGAGTTGCAGCCGGGCCTCAGCAGCGCGGTCCTTTCCGCCGACGAGGCGGCACTGCAGCCGGCCGGAAGCATCAGCGGCGTCCTGGCCGTGCACGCCGACGTACTGCGCGACCCGGCTGTCCGCCAGCCGCTGCTCCAGATGGCGCGCAGCGCCGACCACCTCATCGTGGCCCGCCACGACTACAGCGACACCACGCTCGACTCCCTCGCCGCCCCCGCACACGAACTCAGGCTCCACGACCTGGTGCCCCGCGTGACCGCCACCCCGCGCCCCGGCGTCCGGGAGCGGCGCCAGGCAGCCATGCCTCCCCGCGCCATCCCCTCCGGTCTCCGGGAGCTGGTCGCTGCCCACTGGGCCTCGATCGAGCGCAAATGGCGTGCCATCGATCAGCTCAACCAGGAAGCGCCGGACGGTGAACGCGGCTTCGTGGACTACGAAGAGCACGCCGAGCTGCTGCAGAACACGAACCCCGACGAGGTGAAACAACGTATCGAGCGGCTGCGGGAGCGGGCTGAGACCCGCTCGGCCCCCCACCGTCACCAGCACGCCCCGCACGTTCACCCACAGGACCAGTCCGCCGCGCACCAGCAACACGGCCCCCAGGGCATGGGCCACACCTAGCCCTCGACGCCCTGCAGCGCCGCGCTCATGAAGCACTGCCCGCACGCCGACGCCGCGGACGAACGCCGCACCGTCCCGACAGTCCGCCAATGGGCATAAGGTGCAGCTGAACGGAGCCAGACGAGGCCCCGGCGGGACACGAAGGCGGGAGACCGGTGAACGCCGCAGCCCGGACCAAGCGCTCGCCCCTCAGGCTCCCGTGGCGCCGCCACCGCCGCCCCGTTGCGGCAGCCGCTGAGGCGATGGCCTCCTGGGACGCCACGCTGCGCCTTGAGAACCGCGGGATGCTGCTGTGGCTCGCGCAGCAGATCACAGAGGCCCGGCGGGTTGCCCAGGCAGTCCTCGACCAGACCGACCGTCCCTACCCCGCGCTGCAGGACGCACTCGACATCACCGTCCCGCCCCAAGTCCGCCACGCCGCCGCATCTGCCGGCGCCGAACAGCTTGCCGCCGCCCTACAGCAGGCCCGACGCGACGTCGAGCGGCTCGCTACGGCTACGCCCCGCTCGGCACGCAGGACACTCACGCGCCTTGCTGGCGATCTCGCGGAAGCGGATGAGGCGTTCGACCGCGTGTGCAACGACGTCCTCGGAGCAGACCTGCGGGCCGTCGACCTCGACCACGCCTACCTCGGCGGTCTGCGCTGGGACGACACCACCCAGTGGCCCACGGGGTGGCGCGACCGGATGAGCGACGCCTCGGACTCGGCCAAGGGAGTTCACCAAGTCCGCGACGACTGACCCGCCCGCCGCGCCTGTGCCGCTGTTTGGACCGGGAGCGGCTCGACCAGCCGTCGCTGAAGCGCTGTGGATCGGCGAGCGGCAGCGTAGCCCCAGCCGTCGTGAACAAGGCCGCACCCCGGATGACGTGGCGGATCGACATAGGTGAGGGCTGACCGTGCCGGCGTCCGCCCCCGCATCAGCACTCACTCGGCCTCCCTGAGCCGTTGCCCGACTGCTGCGCCGACTGCCAGGCGTGCTCCAACGCCCGTACTGCCGTACAGAAGTGCTCCGCCGCCTTCGGCCCGGCCGCCCGAGCATCGACGGCCCGCACGAGAGCGAGGACCAAACGCTCGCCCTCGGGAGCCGTCACCGGCAGGGCGAAGCGATCCACCCTGGCGTCCTCGTCACACAGCACGGCCCCGTATGACTCCAGCACGGCGTCGTGGCGGGCCGCGGCCGCCTCCCAGCGACCCACTTCCCGCTTCCGCCGGGCACGCCAGCGCCCCGCCCAGGTAGCCGCGACCGCGGCGAGCAGCACGACTGCCGCGGCCAGGGCCAGCCTCGCCCACGGCAGAGCCATCACAGGGCCGAGCGCGTTCTTCGACGCCGGCCACGAGCCACGCCCCTCGAACCGTCGGCTCCCGCCGATCTGAAGCCATGCCTGCATCAGTGGCCCCCACAGTCCCGAGGCCACCCCGCCGAGGCACAGCACGGACGCCCGCCGCGCCTGTGCCGCGCGAGCCTGCTGGACGGCCAGCAGGGCACGAACCGCCCCCACCAGCACCATGCCCGCGCCGATCAGCGTGAAGGCACCCGCCAACGACTCGACCGCATCACCTACACGGTCCACCACGCGGTCCTGCACATCCACCGCGATCCCCCCTCCGGTCCCCGCCATCCGTACGGCACTCCCGGAGCCTGGCCGAACACCGCACCCGACCCGGAACGCATACGGGCCGCTCCCGCCGTGCGGGACGCCACGCCACGTGCACGAACCCGAAGTCCGCCAGACGGGATGCCCCCCGGCGCGGCCGTTCACAGGCAAGCCGGTGCCGAACACTGCCAGCAGGACCAGGCAGGTCCTGTTCGGCCGCCCGCACCCTCCTCACGCCCGCCTCTGCGACTCGGCAGAACGCCACCTGGAATCGGGGACTCGATGATGGCCACGGCACTGACCTCGATGAGCGTGCTCGTCGTCACCGCACTGTTCGGGATGATGCTGTGGGAGCTCGGCGCCCTGCGCGCCGTCCAGCGCAACGCCGCCCGCCGCGCCCGACGGCAGGCCGCCGTGCGCGCCCAGCAGACCGAACCGGTGCCAGCGATGCCCGCAGCCCGCCGCCGGCGGGATGCGGCGCGCTGAGCGGACTGCGCGCAGCGGCCGTCGAGCGTTGACGGGCATCCCCGTCAGCCGCCGTTCCCCCCGCCCGGCCGCGCAAGACGGCCTCCCGCCACCCGCGACTGCAGACCCATCCGTGCCCGCAGACAATTCACTTCACGCAGCAGGGTCAGCCACGCGCCGTGCAGGCGGGAATCACGCGGCCGCGCCTCACCACCGCGACCGGCCCCCTCGCACCCCGGGCGCCCCGATGCGCCCGCTGTGCCCGGGGCACCATGGAGGGTATGCCGCAGCTGCGCCTCGACGGCATCCAGCCGCCCGAGGATCTGCGCGATGTGCACCTGCGTGGAGCCCTGGCCCTCCTCGGAGACATACAGGGCGGCGCTGTGAGGGTCCCGCCGCAGCTGCCCCTCCTGGACAAGGATGTCCATCGCGGTGTGCACCACCGTCTCGGAGACGCGGTAGCGCCGGGCGAAGCTCACCTTGGTCGGCAGCTTCGAACCCGGATCCCACTCGCCGGAGCCGATCCTGCGCCGCACCGCGGCCGCGACTTGCAGATACGCGGGTACCCCGCTGACCGAGACCATGCAGACCCTCCCGTTGCTCGGAGCACCCCTTCAGCCGCACTGCCATCAGGGGCCAGACCTGCTGTGTATCGCGTCCCGCCGCCCGCGGCAGGCCACCGCCGGCCGGTGTGCCGTGCCGGTAGGCGCCGAGTTCGCCCAGCGTCCCTCCCCGCGGGAACCCGCTGCTTCCCGCTCCACCGGCCCGCCTGTCCAACCACCCCGGGGAACGGGCTCGGCGTAACGGCTTCGAATCCGTTTCAGCGGCAGCACGAGTGCGGCGCCGGCCGCCACCGCGGGCAAGCCGGGCCTGTCTCTTTGCCATGGCTGACCCATTCCCGCGGCCCAGAGCCTGCCGCGCAGCCGGTGCCGCCTGTGCGCCGGCGGTCGGCGCACGGACACGTGGTTGGGGCCGGATCCAAAGGACGCGGTGCCGCTGCGCATCGTGCCGAGCCACGTGGCCGGCGCCGAAAGAACAGTCCAGCATCTCGAGCACGGCTGCCGCCCGACCTGGGCCATCCACGACCTGTCCCGCGGCACGACGTTCGTCGGCGGCCCGGCACCCCTTCCTGGCGGCTGACCGTCCTGCGGTCCGTGCGCGAAACTCCCTGCCCGTCTGCCGGGAGGATTCATGCCACATCGCCGACAGGCACCTCGACGTAACTACCTTGTGGACCATGTCCCATGAGAGCCAGCCCAGCTGGAACCCGCCGCCCCACGCCCACCCCAACCCCCACCAGAGCACACCGCCCTACCCGCCAGGCCCCTCCCAGCCGTACCCGGCTGGATCACTGACGATGCCGGGGGCGGTGCGTGCCGCGCGGACCCTGGCGTACGTCGCCGCAGGGCTCACCGTGCTCACCGCACTCGTCGCCGGGGCAGCAGCAGGCCCGAGGACGGCCGGCGCCGTGATGGGCTCGCAGTTCCCTGCCCTCGGCGCGCTCATCTGCGCAATACGCTTCGGCACGTCCCGAAGCGGAGCAAGGATCACCGCGATCGTCTTCGCCTCCCTCATGATCCTCTTCGGCCTCGGGGCCCTCGGGAACGGCATCCCCGTCGGAATCGTCCAGACAGGCCTGGGAATCGCCATCGTGGCAGCGCTCTGCCAGCACCAGTCCCGTGTCTGGTTCACCCGCACCCGCCGCTGACCAGCAAGCAACCCGGGTACCCCCGGGCTCTGCCGTGCCGCGGCCCGCGCCGGCGAGGCCGCACAGCGGCGAACGCTGCCGGCCCCGGCCCGTAGCTCACGAAACGGCCACCTTCGCAAGGCCGGCCGACGCGCCGCCGTACGGAGCAGCGCCAGGCCAGCCTGCCGACCACTGTCAGTCCACAAATGCCAATGTGGGGATATGACCGCAACCGTGGATGCCGATCCGGACACCGCGGCGCTGCGCATGCCGGTATGGAACACCCTCGCCGAACGCGCTGACGCCCTCCGCCGAGCCCTGCCCTCACGCCCCCAGACAGCAGCGGAACGGTGCGGCTGGCTGCGCTCCCTCACCCCCGCCCAGGCTCGCCGCGCGGCGCTCCTGGACCGCCTGGATGCCTTGTGCGGGCACCTCGCCGGACGTCCTGCCCTCGGCTACTCCCCGGACGACCCGATGCCCGCAGCGGCCCTGGAGGAGGCCGAGGGCTTCAACCCCCACCTGACCAGGCTCATCGCCAGGTACCGAGCCTCCAGACCGGGGCCCGACACCGCCGTGGTGTCGTAAGCCCGCGGCCCCGGGCAAGGCGCAGCTTGCCCGGGGCTCCTGTCCTTCGAGCAGCAGCCAGCAGGGTCTGCCACTGCCCGCCTCGGATGTGAGCGCTACTTGCCGAGGCTGGTCTCCCAGCTGTACACCCAGCCCCACTCGCCCTTGTGCGCACCGCTCTCGACCTTGCCGTACGACCAGTTGTAGTTCTTGGCGCTGCACGTCAGATGGATCTTCGTCCAGGGGGACAGCAGGCCCTTGGCGGCATAGCTCGTGCCCGGACCCGACCTGAACTTCAGGGGGTTGGCCTGCGTGAGCGCGTGGTTGGAGTTCAGGTAGTACCCGTTCTTGTAGACCTTGGAACTGGTGCAGCCAGAGGACCCGACGGCAGAGGCCGGCGCTGCGAGAGCGACAGATCCGCCGGCCAGAAGACCCGCTGACAGGGCAACGGCAGCGGCACGGCGGGCAAGCATGTTCGGCATGAACTCTCCTGCAGAAGAAGGGAATTGACCGCAGATCGGCCAATGACGCAGAAAGGTTCCTTCGCCTGAACAGGGCTGTCAGGGCCTCATTCCGCCGCACGGCACCAAGGCCCGCAGATCCCGCCCAGCGCCTCGAAAACCTGGATTGAGCTCCCCTCCGGCGGTCCGCGTCTGGCCAAAGCCCTTCCGAGATGCCGACAGGAGACGGGTGCATGCCGGGTGACCAACACCGCCCGCAACGCCCTCGATGGGTCGGCAAGTCGGGCGACGATCAGCAGTCGACCAACGGGTCCGGTACCGGGCTCGCAGTTTCCCGCGGGCCCGGCCAGGCAACCCGGTCGCTTCTTGCAGGTGCAAGGGTGCCGTGGGCGAGACGGCCAGGACACTCTGATGCATCTGGGTGCGGAAGGCCCCGCCTGCGCGCGGCACAGGCGGGGCCGACGTGCGAGCTGCGGAAGCAGTCTGCCGCCACTGTCACGGGGCGCGCTCGACAGGGGGCCCGCAGCAGTTCAACTGTCTTCTGAGCGATGAGTTCCGGTGCCGGGCTTTTGATCGTTGTCCGACGGCTCGTCCTCTGTCATCCCCCTGTGCTTGTCCTCCTCCATCGGGCCCTCCCTAAGTTGTAGTCACCCTCGGCTGTTCCCCCGCCACGACGGTGAACCTCTGGCCGTCGGGGAGACGGACCGGGTACCCGTGCGTATTCCCATCAGGCACACCTCGCCCCTGCGGGATAACTTCCACGAAGAACCGATTCTCGGTGTTTCCCTGCCTGAGATAGCGGTCCACGTAAAACGCGAGGATTTCGGTCAGTCGTGTGGGATCGACATCTTCCATGTACCCACGCTTGCACAGCCTTCCACTCGGCACCCTACGGTTGCTCAACGTCCCCCGTCTGTGTCCGAGACGCGCCCGGCGGCGGGGGCTCCTGAGGCCGTAAAGGGTGCTTCAGGAGTGAGTGAAGAGACGTTCGTCGCTCACTGATACGAAATTCGCGCGATGTCTACGGTTACGGTCACCTATCTGCCTAGCCGGCCTGCCCCGGCGATGGGCACGCTACCGGGTTCGTTCAGGCATTCGTTGGCCCTGTGGGCCAAAGACTCTCGCGGGCCCACGTCGGCCTGAGCCCCAGCGGCGCCTCGACCGGAGCAAGCTCCCGTTCGCGCGCCCCGTCATTGTGGGCTCTCGGAGGGCGAAACGCCCTCCTGCCCGGCTGCTGCACCGCCTGCTGGCGGGCAGCCCGTCGACCGGGGACCGCGGTATCGCCTCGGCCAGGGAGAGCGCCATGGATGACGGCCCCGTCCGCGAGGGTAACCACAACCGGCCTCACCGGTGTGCACCGTGGCGCTGCTCTCTTCCGTCGACGACGGACCCCCGGCCGCATCTGCCAGCGCGCGGCCAGCGCCGAGGGTCGGCAAGGTGGAGCTATGACCGACCCGGCCCGACCCCGCATTGTCGTCCATCCGCCGGAGCACGGAGGTGGCCGTCGGGTGTACGTCGGCACCACGAGCCTCGGGATCGCCCACAGCGCTGCGGACCTCCTGGAGTTCCTGCGCCGCGCGGGACTGGACCCCGATGACGTGCGGCTGGAAGACCCTTCGATCGAGTGGCGCGGGGGCGGCCCCGATGTGTGGAGCACCCACACTGAATGAGCCGGCCGGTACCCTCCGCGCGACCGATCCAGCAGAACTCAGCATCACCCCCATACCGGTAGGGCCCGTCGGATGCGGCGGCATGGCAGAAGCCGGGCAGTAGCGCGCGCAGGTCTCGTACGACGCGGTCGGTGAGCTCCTGGCCGTCGCTGGCCGTGTCGATGGAGCTGGGTTGGTGAAGTGGTTCCAAGCCGCACTGGTGCTCGTGCGACGATGGAGGACAGGAAGCTGTTCCCCGCGTTCGCAGGGATTTGCCCCCCAGTATGGCAGCGCCTGGCCGCCCTCATCAGGAGGCCAGTTCGTTCCCCGTGTTCGCGGGGATTTGCCCCGGCCGACAGATCACGGCCCTCCGGATACCCGGGACGCCAGCAGCGGCTGCACCCCTGAGCGCCCCCGGTCGCGCACGGCCCGCTCGTGCGCCCTGTCCGGCTGCCCCGCCGGGCCGTAGCGTCAGGCGAAGCCCGCGTCCGCTCGGCGCGGCGTACAGGGAAAGGGGCCGGGTGTGGAACGACGAAGCCTGCTGGCACTGGGAGTTGGCCTGGGAGCCGTGGCTCTCGCCGGACGGCCGACGCCGACAGAGGCGGCCGCGAAGTTGTCCGCTGGCGACGTCGCCGCGGGCCGTCGACTGTTCGCCGCCGGTGCCTACAAGCAACTCGACGAGGTGCTGCCGCTGCTGCTGGCCACCGCCGCCCGCAGCACGGATCAAGGCCCGGCCAGCGCCGCCCGGGCTGCCGACGTGTGGGCCCTGGCCTCTCAGCTCGCAGTCAAGCACGGCCGCACCGAGGCCGCTGGCGCCTACGCGCAACGAGCCGGAGCTGCCGCCCGCCGCTCCGGCGACCCGGTGGTGCTCGCCCTCGCAGCCCGCGCGGCCGCGACCCCGCTGCGCCGCACCGGCCACACCGGCGAGGCCCTGCACCTGCTGACGGAGGCCCGAGCCCACCTGACGACCAGCTCCCGGCCCACCCCCGCCGAGCTGGAGGCGGCGGGCATGGCAGCGCTCACAGCCGCCTACACCGCCGCTCTTGCCCACCTGCCCACCACCGCCTGCGACTTCGCGGCCCAGGCTGAAGAGAGCACACACCGCCTCACCCGCCACCCGCACCCGGCTGGCACCTGGGAGCTGACCGCCGACCAGTGCGCCCTGTACCGGATCGGGATCCACCGCCACCTCGGGGAGGTCGACGCCGCCCTCGCTGCCGCCCGTCGGCTGCGCCCCGAGCACCTGCCCACCGCCGAACGCCGCGCCCGCGCCGCCACCGACACCGCCCGCGCTCTCCTCGCCGCCGGCGATGTGGCAGGCGCCTTCGCCCAGCTGCGCCTGGTCGAGGTCGCCGCGCCGCTGGAGGCCAGCCGGCCCTCGGTATGCGCGCTGACCGCACGGGTCGCCGGGCTGCGGCCCGGTCTGCCGGGCCTGAGCGACTACGCGCGCCGCACCACGGTGTCCCTCCTGTGACCTGCGTGAACAACCCTCACTGGCACGACGGGAACCGCTTGGCCACGCCCGGAGGCCGTCACCGCTCGCCCCGTCGACGCCGTACGCCACGCCCGTCGTGCCTGCCGGTTCGCGCCGTGCTCGGGTCGGCGTCGCCGGTTGTCCGGCGCCAGCCGTAAGCCCCCGCTATCCCCGCTGGCGCGCGGCGTCGGCCAGGGCTTCCTCGTGCCGACACGCTGGGCAGATCGTGCGGGCGGGCGAGCCGTAGCGGGCGGTCAGGCCGTCGCAGGCCCGCACGCAGGGGCCGACCTGGGCGGCGTAGCAGCCGAGCGCTGCTGCCGCGGATGCCGCAGGCGTCGTCAGGGGAATTCGTCTTGGGGCTTCTTCGCTCATGCGCTCGAATCTACTCCGCGCCCCGGCGATGCGGCGTCCATCCCTTCGAGGGTGCCAACCGAGTGCCGGGGGAGGCGTAGAGGCCTCGACGGCGCGTGCATTGCCGCCCCTCCTTGTCAGGCCGCTACGGTGTCGGGCATGCACGATTCCACACCGGCTCCGGGCGCCAGCCACACGCCGGAGCCATGGCAACGGATCGAGGCCCTCCCCCAGCAGGAGGCACAGGAGTTCGCCCGGACAGCGCGGATCACCCGGCACGCCCTGCGCAAATACATGGGCGCGCACATCGTTTCCGAGGCCACCGCGGACACCGAGATCCGCCAGCTGGTCGAGCGCTTCCTCCAGGCCGGGCGTCTGGCCCGCGGGGCCAGCGGCACCCGCTGAACAGCCCATTCTTCCGCGAAGTGCCCGTGGAGCGGCGGTGCGAGGCCCTGCAGCGTGTCCTGGACTGCCTCCTGCGCGCGCCGAGCAAGGGCACGCTGGCCATCGGCCCCGACGCCATCATCGTGACCAGGAAGAAGGTCACGATGACCCTCACCCCGGACTGCGCCGTCGTGCGCACCCTGAACCCGCCCCGCCCGAGCAAAAACGACCTTCCGCAGTACCGGGCCAAGAACTGGACCAAGATCCGCGAGCGCGAACGGTCCCCCGAACCGTAAGTCTCCTGGGCAGTCCGCCGCTTCCGCCATCCGCCGCAGGTCCGGCCCCCGGAGCCGTCCATCGGGGCATCATGCCGTCGTTCACGGGCCATGAGGCCCGTCCCTCCTCCGGCGCGTACGCTGGATCCCCTCTCTGACCTGCGTACGCCCCAGACGGGGTGGACCGCCTCAGAGGATGGTGAGCTTGCGGGTGTAACCAATACCGACTGTGCCCCCTGTTCCCGGGGGATGAGCCAACGAGCTGAAGGGCGAGGCGCCCGAATCCCGCGCACGTAACACCCTGCAACCGGTAGTATCGGCACTGTGATTGATCTTGATGCAGAAGGTTTTGTGCGCGATCTGATCGCCCGCACAGAAAAGGCCGTTGAGAGCGTCGCAACCCTGGCCATTGACACGAACATCACTTTCAAGGTCGATGACATCGTGGACGCGGTCGAGCGGGCATTGCCGGCCGGCTACCCGGACATGGCCACAGGTGAGATGACCCGGCGGGATCTCATCGCCCGGTTGGTGCAGGAGATTCTCAGCGGCGAGATCTATGAGGAGGGCGCCTGAGTGGCACCGGGGCAGTCTCGCAGGGCGCCCGCATATACCTAAGCAACATACTCCCGGCGATGGTCCACGACGGCTCAACGTAGAGCGTGAGCGGCACGTCTCGTCGGGGCCTCAGGTCTGCGCGGGATTCTTGCTGGGCGTGTGCCGGCTTTCGAGGGTCTGTACGAGCGCGGTCGCCGTGGCGAGGGCGGCCCGCAGTTCCGTCACCGCGGCCGGATGGCTCAGGTCGTCCTCCGTGTGCAGGTCGGCGAGTTCCTTCAGCTTCTCGGCGGCTGCGCGTGCCTGTGCCACCTCGGGGCCGGCTCCCTGGTACGCGTGGCCCTCGGCCCGGCAGGCGATCTCCTCGGTCTTCTCCTCGATCTCCACCAAGAGCTGTGCACGCCACGACAGTTGGGTCAGGCGTACCCGGGGGTCCGGATCGGTGCAATCGGTGACGACGGCGACAGCCATCCCGCAAGCGTAGTGTCGCCCCGCAGTAGCTGGGCTGGGGTTCGCGTCCTGCACAGGGCGGCCGCGCGAACCGCACGGCGTTGCAGCTGACCGCCTGTCTAGGTGTTCAGGGTTTCGGCTTCCGTTCTGAGGTCGTCGCTCGGAGCCCAGCCCTCGTAGGTCGCCGTTCCGTCGTGGAAGGTCGACGCCGATATCCGCTGCAGCAGTTGCCGCTGCAGGACACCGGCGATGAAGGTGCGCAGCGGCACCGGCTCTGCGGCTTCGCTCCAGTGGTTGTGGTCGGCGTGAGTCCAGGGCGGGTCGCAGTAGCAGTCCTCGAAGACGAAGCGCGTGATGACCGCTCCCGACACCTTCCATCGGGTGCGGAGGGACTGGGGAGGCAGGACGGGGACGGCGGGGACTTGGCCTGACCAGCGCTGGGGGCGGGTGGTGAACCAGATGACGTCGATGTTGTCGGCGAGGTAGCGGCGGGTGCGCTCGCGGACTTCTGCGAGGGTGAGCGGGCTCATCTGGGCTTCGAGGGCGACGCGGCGTGGACTGGCCGGGGCAGTGACCAGGACGTCGGCTCGCCAGCGGCCACCGGGAGCGCGGACCTCCAGCTCCGCGTGATGCCCGGCGGCCCGTGCGGCGTGCGCGAGTTCAAGCTTGAACAGGTGATGTTCCAGCGATTCACCGGCGGCTGCGCAGCGGGGGGCGTGCGCGTCGTGGGCGAAGAATTGCAGGCCGCCGCTGGACTTCTTGGCGTGCATCCCGTGGCGGCATTCGGTGCAGGTCAGCGAGGCGCGGGGACGGGCACGGTGGATCGCGGCGAAGGGCAGGCCGCAGCCGAGGCCGTCCACGGTGGCGTCCAGGCGTCCGTGGTCGGCGTGCAGGGCGGTGAAGGACATCGGTCTCCTCCAGACACGGCAGGGCTTCGTCGGGCTGCAGCGCTCAGGCGAGGTTACGGAGGGGGCGCGGACACGTGGCGCCCTTCAGCCCGGGCCTGACCGAGTCGGCGTGCGCCGGGCGGAGCGCGGCGGGCTACGACCGGCCCCTTCCCGCGACATGGGCCCGTTGGCACGCCGGCGACAGCGACGGGCACGAGCATTGCTCAGACACCCCAGGGCCCTTACGCATCAAGCTACGGTCTCACGCTGCGAGGCCGATCTCCTCGGTGATCGGGATGGTGTCGCCCGGGTCGATCGGCAGCAGCCCACTGGACTTTCGGGCGTCGGCGTCGGCAGCTTCAAGGGCATCTTCGTTGAGCAGGTCGATCGTGCAGCGCTGTCCGCAGCAGTCGGGGCGGATCTTGTAGTCGAAGACGTTCCAGACGCCGTCGGGGACGGAGCATCCTTCCAGAAGATGGACGGCGGAGGTGGCGATGATGGTCGCGGTGGTGCCATGCCAGTGTCCGCTGTCGTCGAGGATGCGGACGCGGTCTCCTACGCGGTAGTTCAGCATGCGTGTTCCGTTCTGGTTCAGTGGTCCGTCCGGGCCGGTAGGGCGTGCGACGACGGCCTGGCTGGTGATCTGCTCGTACGCCGCGCCCGCGGCCCGACGTCGGCCGGGACCCGGTGCGCCGGCTCAGCGGTGTGGTCGGGGCCCGCGGTCATGCCGCACCGTCCGGTGTCGGTATGGCGCGCAGACCGGCGCCGCGGATCAGGGCAGGACGAGGACCGGCCGGCGGTGGGGGAGGGGCGTCGACGGGCTCGTAGGGCTGCCACAGATCGGGGGCGCGGTGGCCGCGGTCGAAGCGCGGTGCGCCGGTGAGGGCGACAATCCGGTGCCAGGGTATGTGCAGGGTGCGGTGCCGCCCGCCGGGGCTGAAGCCGAGGCCGGCGGTGGTGACGGACTCCAGCATGCCGAACACGCTGGCCCACCGGTCGGCCGTGCCGGTCGGGCCGCACAGCACGTCCACGCGCAGCGTGCTCCAGCGCAGCCACGACACGAGCCTCTCAAGCGGCTCCAATTCCTCCGGGCCGCCCGGCACCCAGCAGGCGTACCCGCCACCCAGGGAGTCCGCGAGCCGGTAGAGCCGCTCCTCCTCGCCGGCCAGGCGCTGCCCCCGTGCGGCGTGGCGGGCCTCTCGCTGCTCGGTGACGGCCGCAGACGGGACGGGCGGCTCGCCCACGCCGTCGCCGGGCAGCAGCGGGAACGCCGCACGCAGCAATTCCTCGGCCGCCTCCAGGTCGGCCGCGCCGCCGGTGACCGGCCCGCCAACGGTGAACCGCCGCTCGTGGTACGAGGGTTGGGCAGCCTGCTCCTTCTCCAGCTTGGCGACCAGGTGGGCCGGGGCGGCCACGACCGCGCTGAAACTGGGACCGGCGGTGTCCCCGCCGCTCCAGGAGACGTAGTCGCCCACCTCGCGATACCCGTGGGGGACGACCGGGCCCAGGACGGGGGAGGCCGCCAGGTAGGCGACCGGCGCGTCCCGGGTGCCGGTCAGCGGCCAGTCCCGCACCAGGAGCAGGCGGTTGGCGGTGTCGGCCGACTCGGCCTCGAAGTCCTCCTCCAGCAGCGTGCACATGTCCGTGACCGCGTCCGGCCACCACAGCGCTAGCTCCCGATCAGCCCAGGCCGCAGGGGACTTGTGGGTGCTGCCGGCGGTCCGCGGCGGGACGGGCAGGCGGGTGACGTCGACGACCCGGGCACCGGCCAGCTCCGCACCGGCCGCGTCCCGGGCCAGATCGGCAGCCCGGCGGGCCGAGTGGCCGCGCGAGCGCGCCGCCAGCCACACCCCGCACACCAGCGCCCCGGCATCCAGCTCCGGCGGCGGCCCGTACATCCGCTCCCGCGTCCGGGAGACCTTGCCGACCGCCGCGCTCACCTCATCCAGCACCCGGCGCTGCTCGGACCCGGCGGAGCGGCGCACTGCGTCCCTCGCCCCGTTGTACGCCTCGACCTCAGGGCAGTCGGCGGCGTAGGCGTCCAGGAAGGCCCGGTGGGCCGCGTTGAGTTGGCGCCAGGCGTCGGCGAGCGTGTCGGCGTCGTCGACGAGCGCGGCATCGGTGCGGGCCTGCTGGAGCCACTGCGCGACCTGCTCGTCGTCACCGGGTTCATGGCGGGCGGCGTTGCGGGCATAGCCGAGCCAGGTCCGCGGCTCGCGGTCCGCTTCCGCCCGGTCCAGGACCTCACGGCGGCGGGCGGCAAACGCGGCCGCCCGCCACAGGGCGTCCGGTGCACTCGGCAGGACGACGGCGCACTTCTTGCAGACCCGGCCGAACACCTCCAGCAGCGCATAGGTGGCGGCCTGGTCTGCGGGTTTGGAGTGCTGGCAGGTCCCCGGGTGGTAGCGGCGCAGGCCAGGGTCGGGCGGCGGCACGTGGAACTTGGCGGTGCCGCGGCCGCCGGTCAGGGCGATCCGGATCTCGGCGAGGGCGGGCAGCACGACACCCAGGCCCGCGAAGCCGCGCGCGGAGATTTCCGGGACGGAGCGGTTCACCGTTCAGCTCTCCTCGGTGTGGACCAGCACTGGGCGGGTGCCCAGCGCGCCGCAGACGCACGGCGGGGAGGCGGTGTCCAGACGGGCAGGGACGATCTGCGACCAGGCCAGCAGCGACGCCGTCCACTGCTCGGCGAGGAGGTGGTGCACCTCTTCCTCGCTCGCCCGGCCCTTGGGCCCGGCCAGGAGGGCATGGGCGAGGCCATGGCAGGCAATGTCCACCAGGTCCTCCCGCTCACGGCACGACTGCCCGAGCGGGTTTTCGGCCGCCATGGTCAGGCACCGGTACGCCTCCGCGAGGAACTCGCGCGGCACCGGATCGTCGCTGGCGTCCCTGAGCGCAAGGAGGTCGGTGGTCACCTCGGTCAGGAACGCCGCGGCATGCACCCCGGCCTCGGCGCCCGCGTGCAGCGCCCGCGAGTTGTAGGCGAGCAGCGCCCGTCGCAAGAGACCGTCGAGAGCCAGGGCATCAGTCACTCCCAAAGCGTAGCGGTGCTCTGCGGGCCGCCCGGGTCGTTCTTCCGAACAGCCCGGGCCGCCCGCAGAGCATCATCCGAACAAGGTCTTGGCGATCCGCTCGAACGCGGCGCCGGCGGCTCGCTGCTCCCGGACGTCCTCCTCGTCGGTGACGTACGGGACGGCCGGGGCCAGCACCGGCAGCACGGTGTGCAGCCCGCCGAGATAGTCCTGGGCGCGGGCGCCGGCCTGCTCCCGCGCGCCGAGCAGCACGATCCCCGCGCACCGTGCCGCCGGGAACAGCACGAACATGCCCTCGAAGTCGCCCGGGGCCAGCCTCCAGCGCACCGTCCACCCCTGCGCGCGCATCACGGCCAGCCACCTCTCGTCCCACCCGGCCGGAAGACGTCGCCCATTCGCACTGGTGATCTCGTCGACCAGCAGCTCCCACGGGTCGGGGCGGTGCCACACGCTCGCGACGCCGATCCAGCCATCAGCCGCCCCGGCGATGACCCGCTGATCGGAGGGGCCGGAGTCGAGGAGGACGACGTCGTGCCGCGGGTCACGGGCCAGTTGGCGCAGCCGCACCGTATCCGGCGCCCCGCCGGCCGCCGCGCTCTCGACCCGGACTCCGTCCGGAAGGCCGCCGGTGAAAGCCCGCTGTACATAGCCCGCGGCGTCGGCGTCGACCACCAGGACCCGAAGGCCCCGGGCGGCGAGTGCCCGCGCGAGCCCCATGGCCGTGCAGGTACGCCCCACGCCGCCACGCCCCAGCCCGTTCGCGGCATGGCCCCCGACCACGGCCAGCACCAGCGCCCGGTCCACCGGCCGCAGCAGGGACCGCACTGGCCCGGTACGGGAAGCCGCCGGCCGCATCGCTGCGTCGCCGGCGGCGAGGAGCTGCCGGAAGTCGTCCAGCAACGGAACCTGGCCGTCGGCGCCGATGAGGGAGACCGCCGGCAGATCCCGGAAGGCGAGCAGGCGGCGCAGCACCCGGCTGCGGGCCGTCACGTCCCCCAGCCACGCCTCGTATGCCGCCAGTTGCTCGCGCTCGGCGGGCGTCCACGTCGTCGTGGTGCGCATCGGGTCGCCGTCCTGGCCCAGTTCGGCGATCCACTGCCGTGCCTCGTCGGCGTCGTCGGCGGGCAGCTGCAGCAGGACGCTGGCGGCAGTGTCCGGTCGGTACAGGACGATCCGGCCCTTGGGCAGGCAGCGGCACCGCAGTCCCGGGATGCCGGCGACGGACAGGCCCTCGACGTCGAGGTCGGCGTCGGGCTCGGGGAGCAGCAGATCGAGCACCTCTTCCCATTGGCCGCCGGCCAGGTGGAGGACCAGGGAGGCACGCGAGGGCCGGACCCGGGTCATGCCGTACACGGCGTCGTCGAGAGGGTGGTGGTCGCGGTTGTAGGCGCTGTGGAGTTCGGAGAGGATCGCCGCCTCAAGCGCGGCCTGCTCCGGATGCTCGGCGTCGGGGACGCCGTCGGGGCCGGTCAGGTCCAGCCTGGCCTGGGCGTGCGTTTCACCGGTCAGCCGGGCCCGCGTCCGGGCGCGCTGGGTTCCGAGGGGAGCTGCCATCAGGGAACCTTTCGCACACTGCCCGGCCAGCGTCGAAGGGTGAAGACATGCGGAAGTCGCCATCACACGGACCGGTGCCCGCTTTGGCGATTCCCCCCGCCGTGCCGGGTGGCGGAGGATCGTCCGGGACCCTTGTCCGGCCCGCCCGACACGCTATCAGCGCGCCGGACCGGGCAGAGCCGGGACACCGATCGGGCGCGGCCCTTACAGGTGCCGGGCGCCCGGGTGGGGCGGCGGGCAGCACAGTCCCGACCGTCAGGCTGCTCAGGCCCGCCTTGGTGGAGCTGGCCGCCACTCATAGCCGGGTCGCGGGCGCGCCCCGGCCCGCTAGCGCCGGGCCAGCGCCATGCTGCGCAGCTCGGTGGCGACGCCCTCGTCGGTGGCTGGCCGAGACAAGCAGTCCCGCCCGGCGTGGTTGCCACGCAGCGCGTTCCACCGCGAGAGTGGGGAAATGCAACCGATGGATGCGAAGGGCCCCAAAGTCCCGCCCTCCTACCCTCCGAAGACGCCCCCACCGCCTAAGAAGCCGGTCGAGGCTCCGCGGCCGGAGACGCTCGCCGGGCTACCGCTGCCTGACCCACGCACCTGGCGCCTCGCCACACGCACGCGAGCTCGTATGGCAGTTCGGAACCGCCAGGTCTGCAATTTCACGATCGTGTCGAATCGATGGGCCGCCGACAAGGTCGCCAGCCGTGTAGTGGAGGCCCTGCAAGACTGGGGCTATCGAACGGACGAGGACGCGGTGAAGGAGGTCTCCCGGCTCCTGGTCGAGGCGGCTGTGGCGGATGAGGGAAAGCGGATCAGTGTCCATGTGGCCGACCAGGACGCGATGGCGCTCGTCGTAGTACTCAGCCACCGCCCTGGCATCGCGCCGGACGACGATGTCCTTGCCCGCATCGCCGGAATCACCGTCACGTCTTCCTGCGGAACCGACGCAGCGCCGGAGGGGCGTCGCGTATGGGCGCTGATGGACACCCGAACCAAGGCCGCCACAGTGGCTCAGCCGTAGCCCGACCGATACCACTGGCCAGGCGGCGGGCCGTCCCGTCGGCGAGTGTCCATCGCGCCTGTCGTCCTCGCTGACTGCGAACTCGGCCGCGGTGCCCAGAAGGGGCCAAAGCCTTGGTCCAGTGGACGCACCTGCCGAAGCGCCTTCCACAGTCCCATCGCGCCGTCGTCGGCGACGAGTTCGCGGTCGCCCGTATCCCGGTGGCGGCCGTCCCGCTGTACAGGCCTGCCGATCAGTACTCAGCTCCGTGGCTGTCGTACGGCTCGTGGGTGGGTACCTGCCCGGTTGTGCGCCGTTGCCGGTCGCCGGTGAGCGCGACGATCCGGCGGAGCGGTACCGCGATGGCCGGGTGCCCGCCGGTGGGGGAGAAGCCCAGGCGGCAGGTACCGGACTCGAAGGAGGTCACCGTGCCATACAGGCGGTGCAGGGAGGTGTTGGGTCGGGGCCCGCATTCCACGTCCAGGCACAGCGTCCAGTCCTTCAGCCAGTGAACGGGCAGTTGCCCCAGCTCTGCGGCAGCATCGCCGCCAGGGGTGTCGTCGGGCACCCAGCTGTATCGGCCGACGACCAGCTCGTCGTACCGCTCCATGGAGCGGGCCTCGTCGAGCCCGTGCCGGGAATCGCGCCGTGCTGCCCGGGCCTTGGACATCAGAGGCGTCGGCGACGCGTCGGCGCCATCGCGCTCGGCGTCCGTCGGCAGGTAGGGGTAGGCACCGCGCAGCAGCGCCAGCACGTCCCGTTCGTCCGGCCCGGCGGCGGCCGCGGGCAGAGCAGGCCCGAGGACGATGCGCCCGCTCTCGGCCGTGGCGTGCTCGGCGGCATGCCGGGCGGCGAAGCCGGGCACTGCCAGCACCACAGCGTGGTCAGGTTCCCATCCGTAGCCGGTGCGGTGTGAGCCGAACGGCACTGTGGACCCGTGCTGTTCGTACTGAGCCAGGTAGGCCAGTTCCGCATCGCGCTGCCGGATCAGGGGCCAGTCGGTCACCAGCAGCCGACCACCACTCCGGTGCACCCCGTGAGCATGAGGGCCAACTGCTGTTCCAGACCCCGCCCAACCTCGGGTGCAGGCGTGAGGGAGTTTCCCGGCTGGCATCCCGATTTCTGGATAAGCTCTCCAGGCCCGGACAAAAACCGCCGGGTACACAACAAGGGGCGGGCTGGTCCAGCGTGCGAGCAGCGTGTCCGCACGGCTCGGAGGAGCGGGGAGCAGATGACGGGGCAGGTCCCGGCGAGCACAGGCTGCAGGGTGGAGGGCGACCAGCCCTACCGAGCCCTCGCCCCGTGCTTGGTCTGTCGGGACCGCCAGCCGCAGGTGACCGAGATCCAGTCCGCGACCGTGCGGTCCGCCTCGTCGAGCACGACCCGCGGGGGTCACCGCCGATACCACGGTGACGACGCCGCCCTCACCTACGGCATCCACCCGTTCCGGGCCCAGCTCAACGAGGTACTGCGCGAACCTGCCGCCCGGCGCCCTGATAGTGGAGACTCGAATACCCCTGCAGATCCCGAAGGAGTCGTGACCGTGCTTGCCACCGCTGAACGCGTACGCCCCGCAGGAGCCCTCGGCCCCGTGGAGATCATCTGGCACACGCCGACCGACCCCGGCGACTGCGAGGGCAACTGCGATTCCCACACGGTCGCCTGCGGGGGGCCAGACATCAGCGTGCCGAGCGGTATCCGCGACGTGCCGGAAGACCTGACCGAGCGGCCCGGGCAACGGTGGTGTGCCGCCTGCCTGGCTGTCGGACGGAAGACCCCATGAGCGAAGCCACCACGGTTCAGACCGCAGCACCGGCCACGGGCAACGCCCCGAACGATGCCCGGTGCACGGCCGCGAACCTGTCCTACAGCGACGAAACCGAACACGACCTGCGTGTCCGAACCCGGCTGGCTGAACTCGCCGCCGAGCGCGGCATGACCGCCGAGGCGCTGCTGACCGAGCTGAACGCCAAGCTGGCTGCCGGCCAGAGCCTGCTCCCCGCCGACCGGACACCCCCCGTTTCCCGGGCACTGCCCGTCCCGGCCCCGCGCTCCCCGTCCGTGCTGGCGGAACGGCCCGCCGACGACGTGTGGGGGGTGGTCACCTTGGCGCATGACGTGCCCACCGCCCCGCGGCGGCCGTGCGGCGGCACGGAGCCGTGCCCCTGGCGGCGCGACGCACCGAGCGGTCAATTCCCCGCCACGGCGTTCGAACTCAGCGCCCCCACCAGCCAGCCCGGCTCCACCCGCCGCTTCGGCTGCCACTCCTCCACCCCGGCCCGCCCCCAAGTGTGCGCGGGATGGCTGCTGCGCGGTGCCGACGGCAACGAGAGGGTTCAGAACCTCCTGGCCAGCGGCCGAATCGTCAGTCCCGAACTGCCCGACGGTGTCGAGCTGTACGACTCCTACGCCGAAATGGCCATCGCCAACGGCGTCGACCCTGCCCATCCGGCCCTGCACGGGCGCCCTGCCGACGTCGGCAACTTCGTCCCCCTGACGACGCTCTCCGACGGCTATCCCGACCAGCCCAGCAGCACCGCGGCACATACGAAACCGCAGACGCCGTAGCCCAAGACGCCGACCGGCCTTCGCGCTCACCCCGCTGCTGAGGCGGTCGCTGATCGCCTTCCGCTCGACTTCCTCGTGTTCCAGCGCCCGCTGGAGGAGCGACCACGGCAGGCCTCGATGGCTCGCGCAGACGGTGCAAGGCCGCCTTGGCGGACGGCCCCAGGCCCGACCCACAGGTCTCTGAGCGCCACCATGCTCTGGCCACGAGTCCCGCGGTACTCCCAACAGCGGGCGCGAGGAGAAGGACTGCGGCCAAGGTGTCGATGAATGTCCGGTGCCGACCGGGCACCTCGCTCCGCCCGCCGCCGGAGCCTGTGTGCTGGAGCCAGCCCGGGCAGCTCCTCCTGCCGCGCCCTCCGGACCGCAGGCCAGACCGTGACCCGCCTGCCCCGCGGACTTGATACCGGTGTCCTGCGCCGACGACTCAGCGCCCAGTGCCGGCCCGGCTGGACCTGTGGCGGATGTATGACCTCGGTTCTGACGTACTGCAGCTTGCGGCACACCCCGGCCCCGGCCATCGCGGACAACGCCTCGCCCCGCCTCGCGGAACGGGCCGCCCCCGCTTCGCCCGCGCCGGACCGCGGGGCGGAACGCCGCGTCCGAGCGGCATTTTTCAGCGGGCCGTTCGCGAAGAATCCAGCTCCGAGCAGGACGCTCCCGGCCGGCGCCCCGTTCTTCGCGCACGCGGCGGGAGCTGGTCCAACAGCACCAGCACGAGGGAAGCAATGCTGATCTTGACGAACGCGCCCATGACCGTGACGGTGACGCCCGCCCGCGCAGGGCAGTGACACCGATGCTGCGGTGGATACGCCGGCGCTACTGGAGCCACTTCATCGTCGGCTGGATCGTGATGACCGCGGTCATCACACAGCGGGGGAGCGGCCCGCACCTGGGGCTCGACGCCCTTCCCGTGGCCGTGATCGCCAGCTTGGCCTGGGCACTGCACTCCGACAACGACCTCCGTCTGCAGATCGCCGATGGCTTTCACGCCCAGCACCAGAGCTGGAACAGCATCCTGCGAGCACCTCAGCCGGCTGACCCAAGCCCGCTGTACAGAGCGGTTGTACGACAGATGGAAAGCACCGAGAGGTACCTGGGAGCCATCGCCAGGAAGCACCGGCTGCAACGGCTCACCATCGCTCTCATCGACGCCTGGAGCCGGGACGCATACGCCGACGAGGCTGCATCTCTCCGCCAAGGCCGCCGGGCCCATATATGGCTGGGCAGCAACTGGTTCGGGCCGGAGACCGCCGAGCATCTGCCCGTCGTCCTCGAACATGAAGTCGCCCACGTGCTGCGCTGCGACAATTCACGGTCAACGGTGGCACAAGCGGTCGGCGTGCTGCTCACGGTCCTCGCCGCCGCGTGGCTGCCCCTGTCCGCCGCCGCGCTGACGGCAGGGGCGCTCTGGCTACTGTGCATCGCGCGGTCGTGGTGGAGCGAGCTGGCCTGTGACGCCCGTGCGGTGCGCGCCTGCGGCCGCGACGCGGTCATCGCACTGTGGATGCGCAACAGCGCCCTGCAGCGCAGCGCTCCCCGGCCCGCACGTCTGTGGAACGGCCTGCTCTCAGCATCCACCCACCCGCCATACTGCCTGCGCATCTGGTGGGCCCAGCGCACTCGGGCACCCTTCACCCTTGCACCTCACCCCCTCAACATGCCACCCGATGTCCACGGGCAGGCACCGACGCCGGTTGCGTGAGGCGCACGACCACAACCTGCGTGAATCCCGCACGGCGATCCGCGGACGACGCGCGACCATGTTGCTACCGGAGACGTTCGCCGGGCTGTGCGGCCGGCCGGAGACCGGGCGAGAGCGGCGGGTCGGCCTGTCGCGGCATCCGCCCGGCGATCGGGCGCAGCAGTTGCAGCCGGCCGACGTCCGCAGGCATGGGGACGCCGAGGTGTTGCCGGCCCGCAACAGCCCTTCGCGCCCCCTTGGGCCGGGGCGTCTGCGCTGCGAGGTCGCTGAAGAACAGGCGAGCCTGTTCCTCGCCAGGCGCGATGATGACCAGCTTGTCGCTGTGCTCGGCGAGGGCCACCCATCGAGGCCGAACGCGATGAACGGCGGCTCCATGCTGACTCCGGACGCGGTCGGCGCGGATTGGCCGCCTTGATGCGGTCCATCGGCATCGGCGGCTCTTCCGTTTCCTCAGGGGCACAGGACAGCACGGAAAGGGCCGACACCGGCTTCCGGGACCCGCTGCACAACGCCACCGCGTGTCCAGGACGCCCTCGCGCGGCGGAACCCGAGACGTACAGACCGGCTGCTCCGGAGGCTCCCGGAGGAGCCCCGGCCGCCGCCCCGATTCTGCCGCGCCCCGGCCCCCGTCCCGGCGTGGTGCTCCGCCAGTCCCATCAAGAGCAGCGGAAGCAGCCACCGTGCCCGCTGCCTCCTCTCGCCGCTGCTCCCTGGGCCGCCAGCGCCGCTGGACGTGCGCACCCCGTCCTGGTAGGAAAACGAACTGGAATGCACGGGAGTACCGGCGCAGCTGGAGAAGGAGTCATGCTGAATTCCGCGGACGAGATGGGCAGCCCAGCCGACACACCCATAGTCCGCGACCCTGTCGGTGCCCTCGCCTCTGCCCGGCTGATGTCCCCCGCCGAACAAGCGCTCCTCAACTGGCTGGGAGAACACATCGCTTTGCAGAGCAGCCTGGACTACGACGGCACCGCAGGGTGGAAACACCATTCGGTGTACGAGCTCGTCGCCGCGCACGGCCGCTGGTTCACCCCCGCCGCCCTCCCGGCACAGATCCGGCCACTGCCAATACGGGACTGCGCTGCCAACGCGGCCGCGACCGAGCGGGAGCACCCACACCTGGCCTACACCGAGGGTTTCACCGTCAGTGCCGACAGCCCCGTACCAGTGGCACACGCCTGGTGCACCGACGTAGACGGCCGCGTCGTCGATCCGACCTGGACAGCGCTCGGGGACAGCGCATACCTCGGAATCGTGCTGCCCCCGAACCTACGGCCGCAAGCACCCCTCAACAGGGGCGTCCTGGAAGCACCCGACACCCTGTTCCCATTGCTGCGCAGTGGCCTGGGTGCCGAGTCCCACTGACCTCCACCGTTCCGCACAGCCCGGCCGCGCCCTGCCACCGCCAGCACCAGCGCCGTCACCCCCTCATACGGCGGACCCAACAGCAGGTGGTCATCAGAGCTAGCAGCTCGTGGTCGAGTCAGCGCGGCCTCCTGCTCCTGGCGCCGGGGCGAGGAGCCGGTGTCCGCCGACGGGCAGCCGGGAGGCTCCCCCTTGGCACCCAGCCGGTGCGCCCCGGCCTGACCGCAGGAGCGCCCATGGCGCCCTGCGAAACCGGCCGGCTGCCCTCGGCGCCGGCCAGGCTCGGCCGTCGCGCCCGCCCCTGCGTGTCCGCGGGCCAGCCCACAGTGAACCGCCCGGGAAAGCGCTGCCGTGGCTCTGCCCGCAGATGTCCCACCCACCGTCCGGCGTCGCCAGCCCTGCCCGCGCGCCGGCGCCCGATGCCGATCAAGACCCTACGGACATCGACGGGCCGAACAGGGACCATTGGCCGGGGCTAGTGTCGTGGCTGCCGCGGCCCTGCTGACGGACCGCCGGGCCCGAAGACCGCGGTACGCGCCATGGAGTCCTGCTCGACTGAGTGATCCGCAGGCCCGCGGCGAACGACGTCTGATTCTCGCCGGGCGCGCATCAGGGCCGCAACCGTGATCCGGAGCGTGCGCTCGCTGGTACTCAAGGCGGCTGCGAACTTCCCCATACGCTGTGACCTCACTTTTTGTGGGCTGGAGTCATATCGGCAGCCAGTAGGGTCCGGCGATTCGGGTCCGACCGGCACTCACTCTTCCACGGTCGCATGTCAACTACAAGTCTTGCTTGTAGTGAATCTCCGGACATGTCATCCTCGGGGTATGACTGACACCCTCGAGAAGACGATCAAGGAACTGCGAGAGGCGTCCGAGACGTCCGAGGCCCAGGCCAAGAAGGACAAGACGGCCTTGTTGGATGCGGCGGTTAAGGAGGCCATGACGTCGACCGCGTACGGCCACCTGTCGGCCGTCGCCCGCGAGGCCGGCATCGCCGCTCAGTACCTCCGGACCCTGATCGAGGAGAGGCACCCCGGGTGGCTCGACCAGGCCGCCGAGGAGCGCGAGGCGGCCAAGGCCGCGAAGGCGAGCAAGCCCAAGGCCACCCGGTCCCGGACCACCAAGGGTGGTGAGGGCGGAACCGCGCGGCGCACGCGCAAGAGCGGCACCGCCGCCGCCTGATGAGTGACTGGGCAGTCCGCATCGCCACGTTGGTCGTCTCGCTCGGGACCGTGGCCGGTATCACGTTGGGGGTCATGCGAAAGGAGTTCGGGCAGGCCGTCGCGCGGTTCATCGCGGGCATGGTGGCACTCGCCGTGCTCACGAACTTCGGGTCGCTGACAGACTCGTTCGAGGGCGCCCTCAGGGGTGGAGCTCCCTCGAAACCGGCGGTCGACTCCCCGAAGAACGACGACCCGCTTAGTAGCGTCTGGTTCCCCGTCGCAGTGGCGGCCGGTGGGCTTGCCGTGAGTGTCGGCGGCTTCTCCCTGTGGACGGCCATTCAGCGCCGCCGCACCCGCAAGGCTGCCCGGCGCGCGGCCGACACCGCCGCCCAGGAGCGCCGCCGCGCCATCGAGGCCGAGCACGACGAGGTACTCGACGCGCACGCCGCCTACCTCTGCGACGTTCTCGCCGTCCTCGACCGCCCGGCCCTCGACGACGTCACCGTGCCCCAGACCGCGGCCCTCCTGCACGCCCTCGACACCGCCGCCGACGCCCGCCGAGGCGACGACCTCAACCTCTACCGGCCCGCCGTCAGCCAACTGAAAACCGCATGGCGGGCCGCCGACGAACACGCCCGGAAAACCGGCCTGCGCCACCTGCCCCGCCAGGAGCGCGCCAACATCACCCGGGCCCGTGGGCTCCTCGAAATCGCCCTCGACGGCAACGGGGGCGAGCACGAGCGCCGCGCCGCCTACGCCAAGGCCCGCGAGCTCCTCGACGGCGTCCTCACCCTCCCCCGGCAGGCCGTCGCCGCCGTCGAGACCCGGACCCGCCCCGCCCTCGCCAAGGACGCCACGGCCTGACCCCGGAAGGACCCCCATGGACCAGGAACCGCGGCCCGAACACGCCCCGCAGGAAGGTGAGTTGCTCCCCGCCCCCGCGTCCCGCGAATCCGGGCGCCCGCGCGTTCTGCCGAGCAGCGCGGAGCCATCCGGGCGTACAACCCGCCCGACATCCCAGGCCTCACGAACGGGCCTGTAAGGGGGGCCGGCAGTGAACACCGCCGACGGCACACTCGCGCGCGAGGTCCTGCGCCGCTCCAAAGATCTCCCCCCACCAGCGCCTCGTGCTGCAGCTGTACGCGATCATGCCGAAGGAGCCGAGCGGCGCGGTCCGCAAGACCGCCCGCAAACTGGCAGAGGGCGAGCTGGGCTGGACGCCGAGCCTGTTCTCCCGTGTCCGCGGCCAACTCGTAGAGGACGGCTGGCTGGAGTACGTCGACAAGCTCTCCAATTCCCCCATCTACCGCCTGGGCGAGCGCGCGACCGGCCAGCGCACAGTCATCCCGTTGCGCTCCCGCACTGCCTGACCCGCAGTCGGCAGCCGCGGCGAGGGCGGTACCCAGGACACCGGCCCGGACGCGACCACCGCGCCCGAGCCGACCCACACCCACACACCAAGCCGGGCCCCATGAAGGCACAGACCACCCCAACCCCGACAACGAGCCGCGCCCTGAAGGGTCACGCCCGCTCTGCCCCCGCCGGGCTGCGTCGCCTCGCCCACGGCATCCGTCCCCTCCGTCCGGCCCGTGCCCCCTGCGCGAGGACGTGCCAGAGCCGGTCGGCGCTCCCCGGCGGCCAGGGCGTAAGCCGCTGTGTATGGTCCGCCGGATCGTGGATGATCGGTGGATGGATGACGACTCCCGCGACCTGGCGCCCGGTGCGGTGCCTCCCGCGAAAGGCTTCCTCGAGGCGCTGTCGGCGCCGCGCCGACGGAGTGTGGACGAGCACATGTTCACTGTGCTGGCGCCCTCTGGGTTCCCGGCGACCTGCCGGCTGCAGTTGTTCACCGCGGCACGGGCGCGGCCGGTGGCCGTGGTGACCCAGGTTTCCGGAGAGGGCATGGCGCTGACGAACGCGGCGGAGGCGTTTGTCAACGCGGTGTGGGAGCAGCACTGCCCTGACGAGGAACTCCCTCCGGTGTGGGTCCAGTTGCAGCTGAGAGGCGACGGAGGCCCGGGCCTGGAGGGATTCCAGCGCGTACGGTTCACCGAGTCCGAGCGCTTTGGGGTGCGTGGTCCCCGGTGGACGGGGGTGTCCCCACAGCAGCTGGAGACGTTGGTCGGCTCACCTGTCGAGGCCGATCGGGGATCCGGCTTCATCCCGCACCCCGAGGAGCCGGAGCCGCAGCTGCGGTTCGAGGAGTGCGCAGTGGTACGCCTCGCCCGGCCGCAGCCCTTCCGGGCACCGGACTGCATGCCAGCCGGTACGGGGCGGTGGCGGCGTTGGATGCGCCAGGCGATGCCACGCCACGGGACCGGTGCCCGGGACTGCTGCTGGTACCACGGCGGGGACTGGCACGTGGTCAGCGCGATGGCGCTCGATGTGCTGAAGCAGGCCCGCACACAAGGGATTGATGCTGAGGACATGGAGCAGTACGCGGTGGAGCACGAGGCTGCGGCCGGAGCCACCGAATGGGAGACCGAGGCGCTGGCGACGCTGTTCAGCACGGCCGACGCGATCCAGCCCGACAGCTCCGGGACGGGTTACATCAACGGCCAGCACCGAGCCCAGGCCATGTTCGACGCAGGAGTGCATCGAACCGTTGTCATGCGGACCACCTGGGAACCGTAGCCGCCCGCCCTCCGACTCAGATACAGCGCATCCAACACGCGGACGCGAGCCTGTCACACCCTTTGCGGCCTAGCGTGATCGATACGCATCTGCCGGGGCGTAGCCCCGGCAGGACGGCGCCCTAACCGAAGCGCCCGCCCAAGCCGACTAGAGTTTGCCGCTTCTGCCCGACCTGCCCCGGCAGGTGCTCGAGGGTCGACGAGGTGAGGCACTCGCCGGCAGCGGAGCCTGATTGGCTCCGATCGGCCGTGCGCGCCCTGCAGTGCCTGCGGGAGCATGCCTGCCATCCGCAGGCACCACCGGGCCGATGCCGACCGGCGCTAACTCGCGCTTCATGTCCGAGCAGTACCTCTTTGAGAGTCAGCACGATCTGCCTTCTGATCTGCTGGTTATGTTTCTGCCGCGGCACTTGCTGCCATGCAGCGCCAGCAGTCGGAAGTTCAACGTGACAGATCGGTTGGAATCGCCCGGGCCGCATAGAGACCCCGCATCGGCTTATCCAGGTCTCCTTCCCTGACCCAGCGGTCAAGCTTGGCGAACATGCTGGATACAGCCGTACGAGAGTGCGGAAGCCCAAACGTCGCAAGCATCGTCTTCATCCGCATCGGCCCCTTCTCGGTGAGCTCCGCCTGAACTTCCTCCAACCGCGGGTAACGGTTCGCCCGTTCACCGGGCTGCCCCTGGGCCAACTTCTCCTCAACGGTCAGTTCACCGCCCTGAGCGGTGGGCTCTCCTGCTGGATTGCCGGCGCCGGGCCACCCACTCACGGACAGGTCGTACGGCCAGACCTCGGTACCCGCATTGTCTGTTGTGTCAGCCACACTGGCGTCTATAGAGGCAGCCTTCTGTGACCTTGTAGCCGCCGGCGTATCAGCAGCAACCACCGCGGCGCCGGAATTTCCGGCTGTAGGTTCAGGAGTGGAGGTAGGCGCGGCGGAGAGAGAGGCAACTGCATCCTGGGGCATGTCAGCCAACGTCTGCATCAAGCATCTCCGGGCCAGTTGGGTGGCCTGGAGGTCTCTCTGGGCGTTCTTCAGTTTCTGGGTGTAGAGAGTGACGCGTTGAGCGCAACGCCGTTCCTCCCGCTCCAGTCGTTCCTCTAAAGCCCCAAGCGGGGACCTGTTCGTAGACACAACGACAGATTGCATGCCAGCCACGAAGATGTCCACCTGATCTGAATTTCTCACCGCCCCGGAGCGGGTTTCTCCTTATTTCTCACCGCTGATAATTTCTAGAAATTGCATGGGTGGCTGAAAATGCAAGCATCTGCAATTGCGTGGGGCGGAAGATGCAATCCCTCCACGATGCCTGGGGCCCGTACAAGATGTGACCTTGCTCGTTGGACAGATGGACACCCGGGGCGGATCGGCGGCCCTGGCCGACCAGAAGGACAGACATGAACCACCCGAACACCGAACCGCTCGCGCCCGTCAGCGGAGGCTCGCTGACCGAACTGCGCGAGCTGCTGAACGTCACGGACGAGGAGTGGGCGAGCATCGTCCCCTGGCTCGTTACCGGACTGATCCCCGAGATCCGGCGCCCCGTGCTGTTCCTCACCGGCGAGCAGTACAGCGGCAAGTCCGTGACGGCCTGGATGCTCGCGCATCTCCTGGACCCGGCCGCGGTGCCCTTCGGTCGACTGCCCCACAATGGCGACGCGTGGCAGGCGGCAGAGGCCGCGTCGGCTCGCTCCGCTGGCGAGGACTGGGCTTGGCTGGCACGGGCCGAGGCTACGCCGCCGACACCGCCCACACAGGCGAGCGCATCCGGCTGCTTGTTGAACACAGGGCCTGCGCACTCACACGCCCGGCCGCGCGCGGCAGCCTGCCCGGACCACAGCCGCACCTTCGGGGATTGTGCGTATCGCCGTAGGGGTGCGGGGCGCCGCCGGGCACTGCCAGGCTGGGAATGACGCTGGTGGCGCAACGAGAGAGGGGCCGGGGGCGGTACGCGAGCACACGCGCACGGATTACCCGGTGATTTTCGTGCTGGGAGATCTGCCGCGGACCGGCCACTTGAGGTTCTGACGGCCCACCACCGCGACGATGGGGCTAGCCGACCAGCTCAGGTGTGGGGGCCGAACAGCCGGGCTTGGAGAGCGGCGCTCCCGAGTTCGGTGATCAAGTCGACTGAAGCGCTGGGGCAGCCACCGCTTGCCGGGAGGTAGTCGGGTGCCGGCAACTTCACCGACTCGCCAGCCGGGTGAACCCTCCGCGTGGTTCACGCCTCCCGTCGCTGGGATGTCGAGAAGCTGGCTCGCGAAGGCATCCGTCCAACCTGGGAGAGCCGTCGTGAATGAGCGGGCCGAACGGCTGCAGCAGGCCCTATCCGTACTCGGCGTCGACTTCTCCGAAGATCCCGATCGCAGGCCTGTCATGCACGAGTTGGAGATGGCCAATGCCCTTGTTGGCATCGCTGAGGCATGTGTGATTGGCACGGAGATCGACGTCATGGACGATGAGGTCGCCACGCAGGCGGAGACCGTGGCCGACCAGGTGCTGGAAGAGAGTCTCCCCGAGCAGATCTCGTCGCTGCTGGTCCACCAGTTCAGGGCCGAGCGCCTGGAGCACTCGCTGACCCGGGCCGTCGGCATGGAGACGGACCCGGACGACCCGGTACTCGCTGCCGCTCGCGATGCAGCCGTGCTCGCCACGGTGCTCATCAGCTACCGGTTGTCCACGGAGCGGCTCGACGAGGAACTGCCGGAGAGCTTCCTGGAGTTGGCGGCTGCTGCGCTGGGGTCCTGTGAGCAGCGTCTGCGCGGCTTGGCTCAATAGCCAGTGCCCGCCCGCGGATGTGTGGCGGGCGTGGCGGGTTGTGCGGTCCGCCGAGCCCCTCCGATTGGCCAGCTGCGTCGACAGGAAGCCCCGAGCCGCGCGGCTGCCTGGTCCGCCCGAGCGGAGTATCGGCGACCAGCTCCGCCAGATCCCTGCGCTGGCAGACCTCGGCGACCTGGCCGGGGTGGAGCAGCGAACCGTCGGGGTTCGCGCTCAGCTCGGTGAGCAGCTTCCGCTCGATGAACCGCCCGGACCACGAACGACGTCACGGCCGACTTCCCGCCGGACAGGTTCGGACTGCCGAGGGCTTCGGCGATCCGGTCCGCCGCCACGCCGCCGGAGATCGCCGGGCCGGGGAGCGCGTCCCGGATCGCATCGGCGTCCAGCGCTTCCACAGCGTGCCGCGACCACTGCCAGCTGGACACGTCCTGCTCCGGGATGAGCCCGGTGTGCTACGCCCACCGGAACGCGGCGGCGTGCACCTTCAGAGGCCTAGCTAGCCTGGCCCGCGTCGTACTCGCCTCGTCGTCGTGACATGTGGTCACCTCTCGTTCATTCGTTCGTCTCGAACATGACGGAACGCCTGAAAAGGATGTTAATAGCTCCCTAATTCGGTTAACCCTCTCTGCTGGAACTGCGCCCGCGTACGCAGGGGGAAATCGCCCGCCGGACGGCCCCGCGGAGGGAGAACTGCCGCGGGCCCCGGGGCGTGGCCGCCCCGACCGCCTGAGCCCGACCGCGGCTCCGGCTGTGTCGAGCCCACCTCGGTCCGCGCCCGCCGTTAATCACAGTCCCGATTTCACGCACCAGGAGGACCCCGCGGCCCCCTCCCCTTCGGATGGTCCGCCACCGCCACGGAGTTGGATGACCCGAGGGAGGTGCTCGCAGCCGGTCAGACGGGGCAGGCCGCCCAGCATGCTGCGCAGTGCCCGGCTGGCGTCCTCGGCCTCGTCGCTGGTGCCCGGGGCGGACCGCCGCCCAGCATCCTCGACGGGATCCAGCTTCTCTGTGAGGAGCAGCTTCCGGCTGCCGACCGCCCAGGGGCCGCGCAGGCATCCGGCCGGCGCCGCGGGCGAGGGCGCGGGTGGCTCCTCGACGTGCAGGACGAGCCTGCCGTGACCGCCCCACAAGGCGAGCTCGACGAGCCGGCCGCCACGGGCGGTCTGCCGCAGCCCCGCGACGCCCTCCAGCTCACCGCCGGGCCCGTCTGGGGTGATGCGGGGCGCCAGCGCCGCGGTGAGCGCGTCGGCGCATGCCGCGGCCATCTGCAGGTGGAGGCAGCCCCAGCCGGCCACGGCCCCCGTGACGTGGGCGAGGAAATCGCCGGACGGCCCGGGGTGCGCTACGCCGGTCAGGAAGGGCAGGAGCCGCTGTTCCAGCTGCTGCTGGCCGAAGCACCCCGCAGGGGCGGGCCCCCGGCTCCGCCCGCTGCGCCGGTGCGGGCTCGGTCACGTCGCCGGTCTGCGGGGGTCCGTCCTGGTGCGGTTCCGCGGTGTCGGTGCGGTCCGGGAGGGCAGGGCGGGCGGTGCTCATCACCCTCTCCTTGTACACGCCCGCCCTGGGCGGGCGCGCGGTTTTCCGGCAAGGACGTTCCCACGAGCGCCGGTGCCGTGCCTGCCCAACGACGGCACTGCACCAGCCCCGTACCCGCGGGCCGGTCTGCCGGGGCCGGTACGGGCTGGTCGACGCGGCGGCATCTGACCTCGCCGGTGAACCGGACCCGGCGGCTGGCGCTCTCCCGCTCCGTGGGAGTGTCCGAGCCGGCCGCGGGCTAGTCCCAGACCTCTGGTCCGCCGCCCTGCCACTCGATCAGGTTCCCGTCGTCCAACGCGATGACGCTCTCCTCGATGCCCGCCTGGCGCAGGATGTCGACCACGTCGACAGGGCTGTAGGCCACGCCGAGCACCACGTTGCCGAGGAGCACCGGCCGGCCTCCCCCGCTGGAGGGCGGGAGCACCTGCACAGGAGCATGGGCATCTTTCATCACAGCTCCACTCTCCACCACCACGTCTGCAGCCGCCCCGCTACACGGCCGGGCCCGGCTCACCGCGGCCGGCGTCTCCTGTTGCCGGCCGGGTATGCATTGGCGCTCCACCAGCCGTCGATGTCCCCCAGGCCGGACAGGTCCGGCTCCGGCAGGCCGGGGTCCACCACCGCCTCCGCACCGTCGGGCACCAGCTCCACCGTGATGCTCCCCCTGTCCGACCCGAGGTCGAACGCCTTCAGGGCCTCCAGCGCTGTGGCCTGGCTTTCGCAGACCGGGAGGTGAACGGCGAACTCGCGGCGGTCGCCCCCGTTGTGTGCCCCCGCGCGGATCACCAGACCGATCGCCGCCGCGAAGCACTCCAGACTACCCACCCTGATCCGGTAGTAGGGGCCGTCCTCCTCCGCGTGGCCGCTGCACAGCGAGGGCTGTGCGGGTTGCGGGCGGCAGGTGTCGCACTGCGCGCCCTCGGCCGCCACCCGCACCCGGTCGCACGACGCACACAGCCAGGAATCGCACCCCTTGCAACGGCTCGGGGCGGGGTAGCCCGTGGAACGCGTTCCCGCTTCTTCTGGCAGCTGCTCGGCGCACGGGCACGCGGCGAGCCGCGCGCGCCGTTCGGCCGCAGCCTCGGCAGCGCGGCGCTGCCGTTCCGGCTCGCCCTCGGCCCAGATCCTCGCTTGCTCCGCGTTCCTGAGTCCCCGCGCCCGGGTACAGCTCTCGCGCTCCTCCTCGCTGAGGTGGACCCAGCAGGACGCCACGGGCTCCGGCTCTCCCGGGATCGCGGGCCAGTCGGTGCGCCCGCTCTGACAGCGGCGCCCCGTGGTCTTCGTCCTCCGGACGCACGTTGCCCCGTCCGCCGGTCCGGGGGATGCGGCGGGGGTGGGGAACGCCGCTGGCCCCTTTGGCCTTTCCGGTTCCTGCAGGGTGGAGCACACGCCGCAGCGGACACCTGCGCCTGTCACGGGCCGGTCGCCGCAGCCCGCGCACAGCCATACGTCGCACGCGGAGCAGCAATACTGGGCACCGTGGGCCAGCGAGTACCGGCCGATCGAGTCCGGCACCGGCCCGCCCGCCGTGCGCATCACGCACAGGGGGCAGAGGTCCGGCTGCGTCAGCGGCGGTGGAGCGTCGGTGTGCGGCATCCGGCCATCATGCCCATCCAGCAAGGCCCAGACCGACGCTTCACGCCGGGCGGAGGTATCAACAGCGCGGCCCCGGCCGAGGAGTTGGCGGCCGGGGCCACGGGTGTTCGCGGGGGACGTGAACACCTTCTCTCAACGACGAAGCCGGCTCGGGGCAACGGCCTTACACGAATTGGCCGCGACACCGCTGCCCGCACAGGCGCCGGCCTCGGTCACCGCCGGTTGTAAGAACCTCGCTCGGACGGCTACGCCACCTTCATCCTCCGCTGTCTCCACCTCCCCGCCCCTGCGCTCCGTCAGCACCATCGCAGACAAACGATGATGGAGGTCCCAGACAGAGAGGAGACCCGAGGTGGCGAGGAAGAAGCGGCAGCGGCCGCAGCATCGACGGAACGTGGACGCACCACTCGAGCAGGTATCCCAGCCGCGTGTCGACCAGCCCGCCGAAGCCGTCGCAGACCCGGCCGGTGACCTCGGCTGGGAACACGACCCTGTACCGGAGACATCCTGCGGGGGCGCCCCGCTCGACATGATCTTCCCCGCCGGGAAGATGATGTCCGTACGCCTGGGCTTCGGGGAGCTGTTCGCCACCGAACGCAAACGGCCCATCCGCGAGGGCTGGGGGTACACGGTAGAGCTACCGGCCGTGGTCGACCTGCTGCAGAAGATCGAGGACGGGCAGGTCGCCGCTGCCGACGCCCGTGACCTGCTGCTCCAGGCAGCCGACGTTCTCTACGACCCGTTCCGCTGCTGGGAGGCAGAAGATCCCGGCGAGCTTCGCGCCGCGTGCGCCCAGACGGGCGGCTGCTCACTGTGTGAGCAGCACCGTGGCTGGTTCGAGGCCCTGCTGGAGGGCGCCGATGAGCGATGGCGGCGCCTTCAGAACCCGCGGGACTACCCCTTCGCCGTCGGCCGCCAGGGCATCCACACCACCTCGTGCGCCGTGGTCGGCCGTGAGAGCCCCGACCACTACGCCCGGCCGACAGGTGACGCCTACACACGGGCTCTGAACGCCTACAGCCATACCGTCGACCCTCACAGCGACCGGGACGAGTTCGAGGGGAGCAGCGCATACCCCCGATTCGAGGCGCTGACCACACAGGAAGCCCATGCCTGGATCGCGACGCGGACCGGCCCGAAGGGCGGCCGGAACTTCAAACGCTGCCGCCGGTGCGCCCCGGCCCTCTGACCTATCCACAGCGACCACCGCCGGAGCAGCATCCCCTCATCAGCAGGGTGTGCTTCCTCTCACCGGCGCGATCTGGAGCGTGCCTCACAGCTGCGACAGCGCCCTGCTTCACCGACAACGCCCTGGCACAGCGACGCACGCTCGCGCCTGCTCCCGGGTGCCCGCCGTCGACGTCCGGCTGCACGACCGCTACTCACGGCTTCTTTCGCGTGCGGCGGTATGCAGCTTGATGCGGCGGTCTGCCTCGCAGGCCGCCCGGCCGCCGGCGCACCGTCGCGCGGCGCCGGAGGCGTTGTCAGAGAAAGGCGGTTTCCCGGACAGTCCTCTGTCGCGTCACGCACAATTGGCGTATGTTCCGACGACGCCAGGCGACACAAAACTCGATCGTGGCAAACAGAATGAGGCGCTTCTTCGACGGACTCACTTTCGTGGAACGCCAGGACGCGGAGCGAGTTGCGCTAGCGTATGCCCGTCACTTGTGGCAGCCGACTCGTTCCCAGCTCATTGGCGAGAACAGGCTGATGCGCTCTCGGTACTGTGTAGGAATCGCAGCTGACATCGTGGGCTTCGAGGCTCTGACCAAGCGCTCGGTGCTCGTAAGCGACACCTTGCTTCTTTCCGGCGGCTGGGAAAGCAAATATCACCAAGTCGCCCGGTTCGACAACAACCAGCAACTGGCAACGGACAACTTCGCCAACGACATGTACGACGGATTGTCCGGGAACCTCTTAAGGATGGCTTACGACCGGGTCGACAATCATGCGGCCCAATACTTCGGGATTCACAGCCCCGACCTTCCGGCGTTGGGGCGCTGGCTTCTGGATTCCGAGCCCCTCCTCAAAGCCGGGCTGGTCTGGTATCTGCCCAACTACTCAACAGCGACCGGCCGGGTCGTCGACGGCGACGTCGATACTGCGAGCTTTGAACAGCCTGAACAGGCGGATTGCATCGACTACCTCATGCGTGACGGCCGCGCGGTCGAGGCATCGGGGGCTGATCCGATCAAGAGCCGCATCGTCCGCCCGATCCTGAAGATTGACCTTCCGTTCATCGACGGCGTGAGCCTGAAGGACTTCAGCGACATCACTGTCTCCGAGTTCGATTCCTATCGCGGGTTTCGTAACTTCCTGCGTTCCTCGTTCCTAGGACTGGACGATGCTGTTAATGCCGTTCAGTCCGAGGTGGAGCTGATGCGGATCGCGACGGAAATCGAGGGCAATGTGCAACAGATTAGGGCTCAGATGACCTCCGCGAAGCGGCGCAGAGCCATTGCGGCGAGCACGGCGGCTGTCGGATCCGTCGGCGCGGTACTGGCCGCGGTCTATGGCCCGGCAATGGAGGAAGCGCTCAAGATCATCGGGGCGAGCGGTGGCCTTTGGGGAGTCATCGATGCTGCCCGAAACAACAGCCCCCGCGCGCTCAAGGAAGACCGCTGGTACTACGTCTGGGCACTGTCACGCAAAGCTCAACTCATAAGTTAACAACACCCGGCTCTGCGGTTCCTCGGCTAGGAGATGTCCTGTCGAGCGTCCACGGCCAGACCCGCGGCCGCGGGCTGTGGAGGATCTCCCCGCCGGTCAGCAATGACCTGGCGACGCGAGCGCGTCCGCGTTGCCAGGCCGCGGACCACGGCCTGATCAACTGATAGATCAGATCCCGCTGTTACTGGTGGTTGTCCCGGCGTAACGTTACGGGTGCACGTTTGGTGCACCGTGTGCGTCACGTCGCGCACCGAAGGGGGAGCCGTGCAGGCAGGGACCGTGCTGGACGGTCGCTACCGGCTGATCGAGCCCGTCGGCGCGGGCGGGTTCGGGCAGGTCTGGCAAGCACACGATCCGAAAGTCGACCGGCTGGTAGCGGTCAAGGTCCTCACCGGTGACGGCAGCGCCGACCACGACCGGCAGGCGGCCCGGTTCGCCCGCGAGGCCGCGGTCGCCGGCGGCTTGTCCCATCCCCGCATCGTCACCGTCCACGACTTCGGCTCCGCGACGCACCACGGACAGCCGTACGCCTACCTGGTGATGCAGCTGCTCCCCGGCAAGTCCCTCAGCGCCGTCCTGGAAGCCGGCCGACTGCCCCTGCCAAAGGCCCTGTACACGGCGTCCTGCGTCGCCGATGCCCTGGACGCCGCGCACGAGGCGGGCCTCACCCACCGGGACATCAAACCGTCCAACATCATGGTCCGGGACAACGGCGAGGCCACCGTCGTCGACTTCGGCATCACCAAGGGAAGCGACGCCCGGCACGACATCACCACCACCGGCGTCCTGATCGGCACCCCGGCCTACATGGCCCCCGAAGCGCTGTCCGGCACCTTCGACCACCGCTCCGACCTGTACTCGCTCGGCTGTGTGCTCTACGAGGCGGCCACCGGCCGCCGGCCCTTCACCGGCACCTCCTGGCACCTGATCAACCAGCACCTCAAAGAACCACCCACCCCGCTGCGCACCCTGCGCCCGGACGCTCCGGTAGAGCTGGAGGAGCTGGTCGCCCGGCTCCTGGCCAAGGACCCCGCCCACCGGCCGGACAGCGCAGATGAGGTCTATGACCTCCTCGAGGAGATCAACGACCGCTACTTCGGTGACACCCCACCGCCCAGCCGCGGGGCGGACGTCACTTCCGAGGTCTGGCTCCACCCGGACGAAGCCACCGGCGGTGCGGTCATCCCCATACGCATGACCGCCCACGAAACCTGCCCCGCGTGCGCCACCACGGGAGACGAGACGAAGGTGTTGGACTGCGCCATCTGTAGAGGGGAGGGCAGGGTCGCCAGCAAGCGGCGCACCTTCAAGATCCGCATTCCTGCTGGTGTCCGGAACGGGCAGAAGATCCGGCTCAGGGAATTCGGCGCACCGGGGAAACACGGCGGCGAGCCCGGAGACCTGTACGTCACCGTGCAGGTGACCGGCTGATCGTCACTCAGGCGCTGGTCTCCGGCCGCACAGTGTCGTTGTCGGCCTCGGGCACGGCCTGGCCGTCGTCGATGCCCCAGAGCGCGCGGGCGAGGAAGTACAGGGCGACCATCCCGGCGTAAATGAACGCCCCCCATGCGAAGACCAGCAGGAAGATGTTCGCGTCGCCGCGCGGGACGCTGTAGGCGACGCCCTGCCCGGTGGTGAACAGCCACGGGAACCAGGCGGAGCGGACGAAGCCCGGGTCGGCGTACCGGCCGCCGCCCCGGCGCCACGACATCAGCGGGACGGACGCGAAGCCGACACTGGCCAGGCAGTACATGAAGGCGAAGAAGCCGTTGGCGATGAACTCGCGGCCGTTGGTAATCCCGAGGTAGGCGACCCCGGGCAGGAAGAGCACGGCCGGCAGGCCGAAGCCCAGCACCTCGCCACGGTCTCGAACCTTCGCCACGCTCTCCCCCTTGCTGCTGTCGACGTCGTAGTGGGCACCGTACCGGCCGCGCCCGGCCGGACCGCTGCGGGCAGCGCGTCGTCGACCGGGCCGTCCCAGACGCGGACCACGCTCCTGTGCCCCCATACCGCGGTGCCCGTGCGCGGCGCGAGCAGGTCGACGGTGTAGCTCTCGTCAGTATTCGACACGAGGGTTTGGTTCCGTCTCGGGGCCGAGGACGTCTCCGTGCCGGGCAGGCGGTGGTGAACTCCATCAGGCGGTGATCGCGGCGCGGGTGGCGTGCCAGTCCCCGCCGGCCAGGCGCGCTTCCTCCTGCAGCCACATGGCCCGGCGGTGGTCGGCGAGCCGCGGCCACCAGATCGGTCACGCCGTCCACCGCCTCCCTCCGGTGCGCCCGCAGCGTCGGCGGCGGCGCGCTCGGCGCGCCGGCCGCGCTGCTGGAACCAGAGCGGGGTGTTTCAGTCGTCGGGTGCGCTTCCCACCCAGGCGATCGGCTGGCCTGCGCTGTTGTGCCCCCAGTGCGGTTCCTCCATCGACGTCTCGTGACCGTCGTTCAGGACGCAGATGCGTCCCCAGCGGCCGTGCTTGCCCAGACAGATCCGGGTGAGCCGGTCAGTGTCGCCGTCGCGCACGGCCTGGTCGTAGCGGTCCTGGAACGGCTGGAGGCGGGCGCGCAACTCCCTGCCGAGCTGCGTCTCCCCCGCCTGGCCCCGCGCCCTCGCCTCCTGCACGCACGGGTCGGACAGCACGAACGAGATGACCTTCTCCGCCTCCGCGAACGCGCTGATGCGGATGTGCCGCCGTACGGCCTCCCGCACACGCTGCTCCTCGCGGTCACCGGTCACGGCCTGTCTCCTCTCCGCCTGAACGGGGCGAGAGCGGGGACGGCCGCAGCGGCCTGGTCCGCGGCCGGCCCCGGCAGCGCCACCAGCGCGCCGCTCTCGGCCGCCGCACTCTGCCCATCGGCGTCGTCGGGCTCGGCCCCGCCGTTCGCACCGGTGAGGTCCTCGCACAGCCGCAGGTCGAGGTCGATGGCCGCGGCGTCCAGCCGCGCCCACTGCTCCTCGGTCAGGTCACCCAGCACCGCCCCGAGGTGGTGCAGAGCGAACGCCACGACGCTCGGGGCGGCCTCGTGCAGCACGTCGCCGATCGCGGCACGGTGCGCGTCTTGGTCCAGGCCGCCGCCCGACAGGACATAGGCCGACTCGTACGCGCCGGCGGCCCGTTCGCTGACGGTGTTCCTCGCCACCGCGCGCACCCCCGTGAGCCCGTGCTCGGTAACCAGCAGCTGCTCGATCGCGCTCTCCGGCACCGTCGTGCCGGTCGCCGTCGTGACGTCCTTCGCGTCCAGCGCCGCGCCCGGGGCCGCTTCCCGCGCCACAGGCTCCGAGGCGGGCGAAGCCGGCTGCCGGGGGTGGGCGGCCGAGCCCGGATCGGGCACGGGCGCCGGCGTCGGCGTCCCGGTGGCTGGGGCACCGGCCTCGCCCAGGGCCTCCAACGCCCGGCGCCGCTCGGCGGTGTTCGGGTGTGTGCGCGGCAGTACGGTCTCCCGGACGAACGCCTGCAGCCGCTCCAGGTCGGTCCGCTCACGCTGCCGCGCGTCCGCGAGATGCACGGCCAGCTGAGCAGTCCCGGCCGCCCGGCCGCCACGCTGCGCCCATTCCCGGTCCGCGGAGTGCAGCAGCGTCTGGTCCGCGGCCATCACCCCCTCGTCCCAGCCGTCCTCGAACACCGGACCCCGAGCGGCCGGCGCCATGCCGACCAGCTCCGCAACCTCGCTCAGATTCAAGGCGATCCCGCCCACCTTCACGGCGGCGACCAGGTCGTCCGCCTCGCTCGCGGGCACGCCCTGGGCGGCCAGGACCGCAAACAGCTTCATCCGGGCGTTGACGGCCGCCGTCTGGTACTGGCTCCCCCGCCGTACGGGATCGCCGCTCAACTCCCCGTCAGACGTCGCAGAGTTCTCAGGCTCGGTCATCGTTCGTCCTCCGGGGTCGTGACCGCGAGGCCGTAGTGGTCGAGGTAGGCCGGGATAAATAAGGCCAAGGCCCGGCCGGGATCGTTGACGTGATCAAACCCGGCCCATGACCGCACCACCTTCGCACTCCTCACGAACCTGATGCCAGCGGCGCACCTCCGGCTCACTCTCGGGGAGTTCGCCTCCCGCGATGCCTCATCTAGGCCCCCGGCATCGTGACGCTCTGCACCCGCCGTTGGCGCCGGTGAGGTCCTCGCACACGAGCGAGCATGAGCTGTCCACGCGCCTCCGGCGCGGGGGCGCCCGCCTCCCACCGCCCGGCCACCTGCTCACGGGCCGCGGGCTTGTCTGCTCCGCGCTGGCTGTCCGGCCGGGCCGCCGGTAGGGGCAGGACGCGGTAGGGGTCGACGACGGACGGTGAGTTGGTAGGCGAACGTGTGACTCTGGAGGGTGTGCCGGGGCGTCAGCCGCACAGCTCCATAGCGGTGGTGGACAGTTCCCTCTGCCGCGAGGCCATGGCCCGGAGGGCCTCTTCCGGGTGGTCGTGCACCACGGGCCGGGCGAACTCGGTCAGTGGGCGACGTCGTCCGGTGCGGGGGCGATGGCGAGCAGGCCCACGATCTGCGACCACAGCCTGCGCACGCGCTGCGGCTTGAACGTCAGCCGCATAGAACCGTGAGGGCGAGCGGATCGCGGGTTACAGTGGGCGGCCCTCCGGCGGCAGCCCGTAGAGGAACCGCAGTGCGGAGCCCAGCTCGGGGCCGGTCTCTTCCCAGAGCATCCGCTCGATCCGGTCGTCGGGGTGCTCTGCGTATCGCTCGTGTGCGGCGTCGTTGAAGCGGAGATCGATCTGTGCCGTACCGAAGTCCTCGGCAGGCAGGCAGCCCAGATTCTTCACCGACGGCTGGCTGGGCAGGGGGACCGCGACCACTACGCACATGCCCATGCCGGCGGTCACCACAGCGTTGCCGATGTCGAGGGCCGGGCGCTGGGACCGGCGGCGGCCTTGGCAGTGTCGGCCAGGGAGGGGAGCAGGACGGTGACGCGGGCGGCGGGAGCGGTGCTTGCGGCGCGGGTGGCGTGCGAGGCGGCGCGGGCCTCGCGCCAGCCCCTGCCGGCCAGCCGCGCCTCCTCGCGAAGTCACATGGCCCGGCGGTGGCCGTCCCCCGCTGAGACGCTTGCGGCGACCGCGACCGCGACCGCGACCACGGAGCGCGCGAGCGCCGGGCCGGGGCCCGCTGGACTACGCTGCGCGCTGTCATCGGGCTAGGGGAGGCCGACTGTGAGCAAACACGCGAGCGGTTCCGAGAGGAACCGGAGGGAGCCGTTGTCGAGCGTCGCGCGGCAGCTGTGGGCGTTCTCCGGTAACGAGTGCGCCTGGGGCGACCCGCACTGCTCAATGCGGCTGGTCACCGAGGAGGGCGCCTGGGTAGGCAAGATCGCCCACATCATCGGAGCCGAACCCGGGAGCGCCCGGCACGAGGAATGGGACGGAAAGGACGTCGAGCAGCTGCGTGACTTCGACAACCTGCTCCTGCTGTGCGGGGTGCACCACGACCTGATCGACAGCAGCGTCACGCGGCACAACTACACCGTTGAGTACCTGCGTGCCGTCAAGCACAGGCATGAGGCCAAGTACCGGTACACGGCCGAGAACATCGAGGCTGAGTTCCGGGATACCGTCGACGGCTCCCTGGTCCGGCCCGCCGCCACCATGCGCCGGTACTTCACCTGGGAGGGCATTGCCCTGGAGCCGTCAGAGGAACAGGAGACGCTCGACCTGGTCAACCGGTTTGCCGGGCGCATCGGAGGCCTCACGCGAATCGCCCGTCAAGTGCTGGTCCTCGTCGTGAACGAGGGGACCCCTGACTTCGACCTGGTGCGAAGGCGCTTCTCGACAGATCGGCAGACGCTGCTCAGCGTGGTGCGCGAGTTGGAGAAGGCGGAGATGGTCTATCTCCACGACGAAGAGTTCGACGAGGACCGCGGGCAGCTGTCCCTGATCTCCGGCGCACTGGACGGGGGTATCGAGATGTGGTCTCAGTTCCGGAACTTCTGCCGCGACGAGGACGTCGACTTGAAGGACATCCTGGTGGGCCTCGATTTCTCCCGCCTGGACTGAGCCCGCGCGGGCTCAGTCCAGGCCGACGCGCACTGCCGCTTCCCGCCCTACTGGAAGGCCTGCGCCGATATGCCGCCCCCCGGTACACGCACAAAGCCAGCGGCTCGCAGAGCCCGCCCGCTACGCCAATACCGGCAGGATGAACCACGTCCGCCCCGTGCACACGAGCAGAGCAGAAGGAGAACGCACCGATGCCGATGGACATGGAGTTCCCCGTCCCGGACTTCGAAGAGGCCGCGCGCACCCGCGCCATACAGCGCGAAGGCGTACGCCGGGCAGTGGACCACGGACGCCTGGCCCCCGATATCGGCGCAGCGATGACGTCGCCGGAAGCCGGCGACTGGCTCGCCTCTCAGGGCTTCGAAGTGGTGGCCTCCCTCGACGACCTCCAGGGCCCCTCCAGCGGCTCCGTTCAGATCCCCACCCGCCTCGCTGACCGCGAGCTGTCCGGCCACGCAGATCTCGACAACCCCTGGCAGCGCCTCCAGCTCTACCGACGGCTGCTGCTCACCGGCACCGCCGAGCAGCAGCGCCAGCTCCTCAACCGAGAGCTCCTGCGGCAGATGTGGCCCCACAGGATCGGCCCGCCCGCCCTCCTGAAGACCTGGGAGGACCGCTTCCCTGAGCTGCGCCACACCCCCAGCCCGTGAGGAACGAACAGCAGCTCGAGGTCGCCCGCCTGGCACTCACCGCATGCGGCAGCCGCGGCTACAGCCTGTCGGGAAGCCTGGCCATGCAGGTGCACGGCGTCCGCGGCGCCCGCGACTCCGACGACGTGGACCTGTTCGTCAACCAGCTCCTGGACGATGCCGACACCGCCCGCCACGACGTCGCCCAGGCGCTGCGGGCAGCCGGCTACCACGTCGAGCAGGCCGCCACCTGGGGAACCACCGACGGTGTGGCGGCCGCGCAGAACGGTGAAATGGTGGTCAGCCACCCCGAGCACGGCATGGTCACCGTCCAGATGGTGTGCGTCACCCGCTACCTCAAGCCGGTCGAGCGCGACGGGATGCCAACAACCGCGATCGGCGAGTGCCTCTACCGGAAGATCGAAGCGCTGCAAAACCGCCTGGGAGCAAAGGACTTCCTCGACCTGGCCCTGCTCCAGGCACACATGGGCCAGGCCAACGCCGACCGCTACATCCGCGTCTACGTCACCGGCCTCGCCCAGCACCAAGGCAGCCCGGAAAGCGAACTCCGACAAGACCTCTACCAGTCGTTCGCCCAGGTAGCCCAGATTCCCGACGAAGCCTTCGCCGCCTACGGCTACACCGCCTCCCAAGCCGTCGAGCTGCGCACCGCGATCCTGACCTGGGCTGACCGCCTGGCACATGAGTACAACCCGATGCGCCGCGCCGCAGCGATCGCCGCCGGCCACCTGCCGATCACCTACCAGGACGCGCAGGCCGCGCTGAACCGCATGGCCTACAGCCCCTCGATGACCCGGCTCTCCGACCAGCAGCTCAGCTCCTGGCGCGCCGAGGTCACCTCCCAACTCCTGCAGGCTATGTCGGCCCGGCAGAACACCCAGCACGCCCAGAACCAGCTGCAGCCGATCTCCGGCGAGCTGGAACGCCGCGCGCAGCTGACCCCGCACGAACGGGCAGCAGAGGACGCGGTACGCAGGGCAGAAGAAGGCGAGCGGATGGCCGGCGGCGACCCCGGTCGCCTCGGCCCGCTCGGAGTCCTCAACCGCCTCCAGCCACCCCCGCCCATACCGCCGACGTCCCGCCCCCCGCCAACCGAGGCACTGCTGCACCAACAACACCTTCGAGCCCACCCGTACAACCAGCCCGGCACGGGCAGACAGACCTAGCCGAGCCGGTCCTGCCGATCCGCACTCAGCCCTGTGGCTGTCGTCCGGCTCGTGGGCGGGTGCTGCCGGGTGTGCGCCGCTGCCGGTCGCCGGTGAGCGCGACGATCCGGTGGAGCGGTACCGCGATGACCGGGTGTCCGCCGGTGGGGGAGAAGCTCAGGTCGTCGGTGTCCGACTCGTAGGAGGGCGCGGCGGGGGAGAGGAATTTCCCTGCCGCAGCGGCGGCTCGTCGCGGTCGCCCCGGGTATTGGCGTCGTCGTTCCAGCTCAAGTGCTCGTCCTGGCACCGGGCCGCCGCCCAGAGCAGCACGAAGCCCGCGTGCTGCCGCAACATCCACACTCGCCGTCCCGCGAGACCGACCCCTCGGCACTGCACACTCTGCGTGCGTAGGCCGAGAAAGGGCAGAGCCCTGCACCGTGGATTCGGCAAAGCACCGTACAGCGCAAAACCAGCTCTGCCAGCATGAAACGGTGACACGAACGAGGGCGCACCAACTTCACGACGGCGTAGAGATCGGACTGCGGTTCGAGGAAGGGCGACCGGCACGGTGGATGCCCGTCACCGACGTCGACGTCCACGACCTGGTCCGCGCACACCCTTGGCGGCGCCACCTCACCTACCGCGGCGAGCGACTCGACCTCGGGATCTATGCCGCGATCAGCACCGGCCAGAGTCCGGTGGCCACGGACGGTATCTGGGAACGCATGGAACTGGCGGACTTCGACCCCACCGTGCGGTCCATGATCGGCCAGCCATTCAAACTCCGCGCCGAACACGGCCCCGGCAAAGCGGGCTACATTCCCGACCTGATGCTGATCAACAACGACGGCAAGATCACCCTCGTCGACAGCTCTCCGACGGCCGGCGAGCTGTGCCCCTCGGAGCGGGTGCTGGACTGGGCCGAGGAAGTCATCAACGCCCGGGGCTGGACCTACGAGTGGTGGACGGGCCCCAAGGACGCACAGTACTACACCAACGTCAAGGCCCTGGGGGGCTTCTGCCGGCCCATGCACCCGGTCCAGCAGGCCCTGATCGAACCCATCCTCGCCCTGTGCGCCGACGCGGAACTGCCCATCCACGCAGTCGAGAAGAGCCTCACCAACGAGAAGATGCCCCAGCCCATGGTGCGGGCCGTGATCCAGCACCTGCTGTGGTGGGGCGACCTGACCACCGACCTTCACCGCCCGATCACCACCGGCACCCGCCTGCGTACCGACCCGGCGGCCCGCAGGCCCGCACCGGACCAGTGGGACGTCGCAACCCGCCTGATCCTCGGACACCACCGGGGCACCATCGTCCGCTGCGAGGGCGATCAGCTTGTCGTCGACCTGGACCCCTCCGGGTTCGGGCAGGGCGAACGCAGCTTCAACCGCCACGATCTCGCCGAGGAAGCCACCGCCCTTCCCACCGCCTACCAGCGCCTGCTTCTTCCGGCCCAGCCGTTCACGGTGCCCCGCTGACCGGCGCCCGGCACGGCTGGAAATTCCGAACGATGTACAGAATTTCCAGCTCGCCGAGCCCGACCCCGCAGTGACGCTCACGGCAAGACCGACAAGGCTGCCCCGAAGGCAGCGTCGCCGCGCCGCCCGCGCATTGCGCTCAGCGCAACAGGAAACCTGACCAACCAGCCGTCGTAGGTACGACTTCAGCAGCGAGGGAAACATGAGCGCGGTGACCGAAGGCGACATCTCCCCCTGGGCCACGGCCATCCACCGGCTCGTTCAATGGGTCGGCAACGGACGCACTCTGACCACCACCGGCCAGCTCCGCGTGGCTGATGGCCTCGAACTTGTGCAACTGCTCGGAACCGGCGACGACCCGCATGGGGGCACCGGCCAGCGTCGCCTCTCCTCCTCCTGCAACCTCCCCGTCCTCCAGGGACTGTTGACCGGCGCCGTGGACGCCGGGCTGCTGCGTACCCAGCGGGGTCGCCTGATCCCGGTCAAAAAGTACGCTCAGCAAGCAGCTACCGGGGAAGGCGTCCGCCGCCTCCTCGTAGCGAACGCGCACCACTCCGCTCAAGCAGCGCTAGCCCCTGAAGCCGCACACCCCGGTCGCGGACGTGTTCGCCTCGCCGCCCTCTGGGCAGAACTGTCCCGCGACCGGGAGAGGTCCCTCGTCGTTTCCGAACTGGCCGGCACGCTCTTGAACACGACCGCGCCTGGCACCGGCGCCATCGAGCAGACCCGGGACAGCGGTGTGCGCGCCGATGAGCGAAGGGAATTCGCCGAGGTGGTCTCGTGGGTCCTGCTGGACTATGCCTACCTAGGACTCTTGGCCGTGAATCCAGACCAGACCCTCGTGCAGCTCACCCCGACCGGCAGCCGAGAATACGACGAACGCCTCGCCCCTACAGCAAAGGCGAGTCCTTCCTGATCCTCCGGTGGCGTGCCTTGGCCGCGGAGACAATGAGCAGATGGATCTCATCGCCAGGTGGCCTGCCGCCGGTGTCCCACGGCCATCACCGTCCGATCGGCCGAGCACGCCGAACCGGAGCTGGGGACGGCCGGCCGGACGAAGGGCTCAGGCGACGACGGCCATCTGTGCCCGGCCTGCTCGAAGCCGCCGGCCGAGCGCTCTGGCCCGTACGTGCCGGACCTGTCGAGCCACGGGTGGAGCGCATGGAAGATCATGCCGGTGCTGCGGCCGGCGGGTTCGCCCACGAACCCGGCGGCGCCATCTGGCGATCGGGCTCCGACTTCTGCTGGGAGGAGTCGGTGTGGCGGGATGGCGACGAGCGGGTCGACGGCGCCGAGCTGTGCGTCCGGGAACCCTACGCGGTGGGCCGGGCGAAGAGGGAAGGCAGCGTCGGGACGTACACGGCCGCGGACCGTGCGCACCACCGCGCGGGCCTGGACCGTCTCACCCGCTACCTCGCCGACCAGGGGTACAGCGTCATCGAGGACGCGCGCGGCCGCGAGAAGACGCCCCTGATCTTCTACTGGCTGTCCGGACACGAGAGCGACGTACCCGCCGCGATGTACGCCTGAGAGCGGCGGTGGTCCTCGCCGCGGACGGGATGCGGGGCAGACGCTGCTGTGCCTCACCGGCCGTGCAGCAGCCCGGAGTTGAACCAGGCCACGCCGCTGCGGGGACCAGGGGGATCAGGCGGTGGGCGAGGCGCCTTCGGCAGAGCTCTGGTAGACCGCCAACCGGGCTGCGTCCCGCTCGGGCGTCAGCCGCCTGACGGGGTCCACGAGCGGATTCTGGCGGCGCTTGAGGGCCTGGCTCAGAAGGTCGGCCGCGCGAGCGGAGGCCGCGCGAGCCAGGAGCTGGTGGGCCGGATCGCCGAGGTCGGGCAGCGACGCGGCGGCGGCCGGCTGTGCCGGCGGTGCGGGCAAGGGCGGCAGGTCAGGGGCGGCGTGCCATTGGCGCCGGTAGTAGAGGTTGCGGGCGTCGACGGTGGGGTCCGGGAGGCTGTCGGGCCGGTAGTAGGGCTGTGCGCTGGGGTGTTCGGGGTCGTCCACGCGGGCAAAGAAGTCCCCGGGGGCGCACCCGCCCAGCAGGAGCAGAGTCAGGGGCTCGCGCTCCAGGGTCCGGGCGAAGTACTCGATCAGGGCGGCGATGTGCTCGCACACGCTCTTGCGGCTGCGGCAGGGGCAGTCGGAGGTCTTGATCTCGCGGCACGTGGGCAGCAGGTTCACATCGAGACGAGTGGCCAGGTCAAGGATGCGGAGCATCGCCTCGTCGCTGGATTCGGTGGCGAGCTGGTGGGCGTGGGGGCGGGCGGCAGCGGCGAGCAGAAGCCACTGCTCGTCGGACAGACGAGGCCAGAACACGTCGAGGGTGCGCGGGTAGCCGTGTGCGAGGCCGGGGTAGGCGAGCGCGGGCTCCGCGTCCTTGTCGAGGAGGATGAGGCCGCTGAGGCGACCCGGCCACACCTGAAGCCCGGTGATGTCCCCGACGTACGGCATCCCGGCGTTCAGGCGCTCCTCGTCGCGGCGCTGCTGCATCAGCTCCCCGTACCAGGCCTCGCGGACCGGCCCGGCATGCCGATCCTCGGCGTCGTCGGCCGGGATGGCCGCGCGGTGCTCGTAGACGGTCCCGTAGAGCTCGTTGTAGGTGCAAAAGAAGACCATCAGCGTCCGTGCCTCCGTAGCGCGACGAGGTCGGCGAGCTGGTCGTCGCCCAGTTCGGTCAGGCCGAGCTGTTCGGCGCCCAGGACCATGTCTGCCGTCTCGCGTTTGACGGCCAGGAGCTGGTGAACCTTTTCCTCCACGGTGCCCTCGGCGACGAAGCGGTGGATCTGGACCGGCCGCGTCTGCCCGATGCGGTAGGCGCGGTCGGCGGCCTGGTCCATCACGGCCGGATTCCACCACTGGTCGACCTGGAAGACGTGCTCCGCGCGGGTCAGGGTCAGACCGTTCCCGGCCGCGCGCAGGGACAGCAGGAAGATGGGGAAGGCGCCGTCCTGGAAGCGTCCGACGAGCCGGTCGCGCTGCCCGGCCGGCGTGCTTCCGGTCAGCACCTCGTACGGGATGCCGCGCCGCTTCAGGTGCGACGACAGCAGATCGAGCATCCCGGTGAACTGCGAGAACACCAGCCCCGCCTGCTCCTCGGCCAGGATCTGGTCGAGGAGCGTGTCCAGCAGGTCGATTTTGCCGGAGCGCCCGGCGACGGCCGGATCAGCTTCCTTGAGGTACTGCGCGGGGTGGTTGCAGATCTGCCGCAGCGAGGTGAGCAGCTTCAGGACCAGGCCCCGCCGGTTGATGCCGTCGGCCGCCCGGATCTGCTGCAGCGCCTCGCGGGTGACCGCCTCGTACAAGGACGCCTGCTCGCGGCTGAGCGGCACGACCTGGTCCGTGTCGGTCTTGGGCGGCAGCTCGGGGGCGATGCCGGGGTCGGTCTTCTTGCGCCGCAGCACCAGCGGGGCGATCAGCGCGGCGAGCCGGGCCGCGGCCGCCGTGTCACGGCCGGCCTCGATCGGCCGGGCAAAGGCATCCCGGAACGCGGGCCAGGTGCCGAGCAGACCGCTGGTCGCCCAGTCCAGCAGCGCCCACAGGTCCGCGAGCGAGTTCTCCATCGGGGTGCCGGTCAGAGCCACCCGGCTCCGGGAGGGGATCTTGCGCAGAGCCGCGGCGGTGCCCGACAGGGCGTTCTTGACCGCCTGGGCCTCATCGGCCGCCAGAAGCGACCACGGAGTCCCGGCGAGGCGGTCGGTGGAGCGGCGCAGCGTGCCGTAGGTGGTCAGGACCACCGCGTCGGCGGGCAGCAGGTCCAGGGTGCGGGACGGGCCGTGGAAACGACGGACGGGCACGGTGGGCGCGAAACGTCCGATCTCCCGCTCCCACGCGCCGAGCATGGTGGCCGGGCACACCACCAGCGTCGGCCCCGCCGTCGCCGCGTCCTCCTGGTTGAGCAGGTGCAGGGCGATCAGCGTGAGGGTCTTGCCCAGGCCCATGTCGTCGGCCAGGATCCCCCCGCCGACCGGCCCGGTCGTCAGGTGATGGAGCCAGGCGAGCCCGCGACGCTGGTAGTGCCGCAGCTCGGCCTTCAGCCCGGCCGGCACCACCACATCGGGGTGCTCGGCGCGGGTCAGGGCGCCGCGCAGGTCGGCCAGCCAGCCGGTGGGATGGACCTCGACGATCTCCTCGCCGATCCGCGCGCTGCCACTCAGCGCGCACACCAGGGCCTGACCGGCACTGACCTGCCCGAGGCGCCGCTCGCGCACCCGGCGCAGCAGGGCCGCATCGACCCGCACCCAGCGGTCCCGCAGCCGCACGAACGGCCGGTGCCCCTCGGCGAGGGCGTCCATCTCGGCGTCCGTCAGATCCTCGTCGCCTATGGTGGCCCGCCACTGAAAGTCCAGCAGCTGCTCCGCGCCCAGCAGGCGGGCGGGGGCGACAGCCTTCGGGCGCGGGGCGATGACGGTGCGCCCGGTCAGGGCGCGGATCAGGTCGCGGGGCCAGTGGACGGCGCAGTCGACCCGGGCCAGCCGCGCGACCGCATCGCCGAGCAGTTCGTCGATCTCGTCCTCGTCCAGATCCAGCGCCCCACGGCCGCTCGGGTCCTCGAGCAAGCGGGCGAGCGGTGGCCAGGCCCGGGCGGCGCGGCGCAGGGCGAGCAGGGATTCCATCTGCCGCGTCGCGTCCGGGGTGTTGGGCGAGGGCACGGCACGCCACAGAGTCCCGGCGTCCGCGACCCGGTGGCCGCCGACGCTGTCGTGGACCTGGACGACCGCCCGGACCCCGGTCTCGGCCCCTTCGGCGTCCAGCTCCAGGCGCAGCGACAGCCGCACGCCCAGCGCGGGTTGGCCCGCCATGCGAGGGCTGGCCAGGCGCAGGTGCGGCACGTGCTGGGGAGCACGGTCGGCGAACGCCACCTGGCCGGTGGCCACCGCGGCGCCGGGGGAACGGGGCAGGTAGTCGGCCATCGCATCGAGATACGCGGACAGCAGATGACCGGGGTCGCTCATCGACGGCCCGGAACCCAGGGAGGAGTGCGAGAACCCGCGGGCGTGCGCTTCGGGAGGCATAGCCGCGAGCAGCGCGTCGAACTCCTCCTGCCACGGCCCAAGTCCGGTGGTCTTCCACGCGTCGTACCCGTGCGCGGTGAGCGTCGGCTCCAGCCGGCCGTCGGCCACTAACTGCAGCGCCAGCAGGGCTGCGGCCCCCCAGAACTGGTTGGCCTCGTGGCCGTGGTCGTGGGTGCGGCAGTGCACCAGCAGCGGCCAGGCGTCCTCCAGGGCGAGGGTGTAGTACGGGACGCTGCCGGTCTTGGCCTTGCCGCCGGACCAGCGCACAATCATGGTGGTGCCCTCACCCAGGCGCGCCCCGGCCGGCACGGTGAGCTGGTCGGCCGGTCCCATCGTCGCGGCCGGACGCCAGAACATGAAGTGGCCGGTCCGCGGAGGGTCTGCGAGTACGAAGAACGCCGGGTAGTCCGTGAGCGTGTGCCGACCCAAGTCCGCCCGACCTCTCATCTCATACTGCGCCACCAGGGATCTTGCCCAGCCTGGCAGCGCCCACCGGCACCCCCGCGCCTCTGCGGCGAATACACCCGAACGAGTGAAGGGTCGGCAGGCAGACTACGCGAGCGCGGGCGGACCACGGCGAAGGTACCGGGGGCATTGCGGGCTGAGTTGTCACGGCGCCACCGGCAACTCACTCACCTTCGGCTGTGCCGCCGCAGGCCCCGGTGGGTCGTGAGGTTGTGGGCCTGGCCGTCCCATTGCCCGGCCTGCGGGTCACCGCCGGCGCTGAAGGCTGCGGTGCGCACGATGTCGGGGCGGCCCTCGCTGTCCCAGCGCAGCCACGTCGACGGATGCCGTCCTGGTGCAGCCGCCACCGGGTGACCGTACTTGAGGCGCTGCGGCTCGCGACCACGGCCCAGGGCCGCGGTGTCAGTGCCTTCCGGCAGGATGGCCCTGTGAACGAGATTGCGAACAGACTTCCTTATGAACCCGTTTGGGAGGCAGGCGATGTTGTACTCGACGCCGCCGCGGATATCTACCAGCGGGCCGATGAGCAGTCTGTGGCGGAGGGCTGGCCCTGGCATCTGGGCGTCGACTCAGCGTACGACCTTCGGCACAACGTCCCGGCGGCTCCTGAAGGGGGACATGCAGAGGACGCCCCGGTTCGTCCGTTGACGCTCTTGGTGCGCAGGGGCAAGGCGGTGCAGACCATCTCGATGACGAGCGAGCCGGCATCGAGTCCGGAATCCCAAGCTCGGCTTGGAAGGTGCCGCAGCGGGGATGGGCGGAGTCAGCTCGGCTCCGGGGAGGGGGCAGAGCATGGATGAGGGGCACCGGCGGTTCGTGCTCGGTGTGATCGGGCCGGTTCTCGTCGGCCCGCTGGTCGTCGCGGCCGTCCTGCTGGCTGGCCGCGGGCTCAGTTCAGTGCGCTTCGCGGTGGGGACCGTGGCCCTTCTGTGCATGGCCTCGGCTTGAGCGCCCCGGCCAACCGACTGCCTCTAGGCCGCCCGTGAAGCGGCTGCCGCCGGTCTCGGCCCGCTGATCGCGGACCCCGGCTGCGTAGGTGCCGCAGTCCGCCGACGGGCGCCTGGTGCTGGGGTGGACATCAGTCCTCGGCTCCGCCCGGACGAGCCTGGGCTGTCGGCGCCGTCGCGCAGCTGGCCGCCTTCATCACCCACGCCACCCACGCCGAAGAGTGCGCCGCTGCAAGCACGGGAGGGAACCCCAAGTGGCCCAGGGCTTCGCCTGGCTGCGCCCCCCAGACGACCTGACCATCGACCAAGAAGAACTGCTGGCTGAGATCGGGCTGATCGGCGGCCGAGCGGGGTGAGCTCCACGCGGGTCCCCTCCACATGTATGGCCAGCAGCCCCAGCTCGACGTACTCGGACAACAGCAGCAGGCCAGCCGCATGAGGGCCATGAGCGCCCCGCGCTGAGTGGGACCTGCTATCCCTACGGCAAGCTGTGTGGTCACACGTCTTGGGGGGCAGTTGGATACTCACCGCACGGAATGCATGATCGACGGCCGTATGGACTGCCCGCCCTCAACCTCCCAACGAGTTGCCCGTCGAGCTGGCCGCGCGCTGGCGTGTCTCTTCATGTGGTGCGCCACTCTCATGGCCACGCAGGCGTTGCGCGACGCGTTCGTCTTCGTGCCCGGATTCGTGCCGTGGAACGGTGAAAGTCCCAGCAGGTTCTTCACGCTCGTGGGAGCGGGGGCAGTGCTCGGCGCTATGGCCGTGGCGGTCTGCGTGGGGAACACCTCGGTGCGCGCGGCCGCAGGCCGGTTCGCCGACGGCCTGGGGCTATGGCCGGCGTCGATGCGTCAGGCGTTGCGGTGGGCGGCGGTAGGGCTCGCCGCCGCGGCGGCCCTATGGGCGATGGCGGATCTCGTTTCCTACCTTCCGGGTCTGACTTCCGTCCCCGCTGCCGAGGACCCGCGGGATGTCGCCGTTGCACAGACCTCTACCCTGATCCGGTTCGGCTACGGACTGATTGCCCCCGCTCCGCTGGAGGAGCTCCTCTTCCGCGGACCGCTGCTGGCGCTGTGGTTGGCCCTCCTCGCGGCACAGCGCCGGGGCAGCTGGATGGCTCGCAGGTGGGTGCGGTGGTGGCTGACGGGAGCCGCCACCACCGCTTCGGCGATCCTTTTCGCCGCCGGACACACTCTGGGCGGGAGCGTCAACGTCGCTCATGCGGCCGCCTGCGCCGTGACCACCACCGCGGTCACCCTGTGGCAGCGATCCCTCGCCCCAGCCGTGGCCGCACACGGGCTCTACGACGCTTGCGCCTTCGCTTGGCAGTGACGCGCTACGGCGCCGTAGAGCGGCCAGGAGAGGCGGTCTGTGGCGCCGCGACGGTGGCCGGAGCCGTAGCTCAATACAGCTGTGGCGTTCGACTCCGACGGACGGGCGCTGGAGTACGGCAGTCACGCGTCCATGGCCGAGCAGTACTCATTCGAGATGAGCCTGGTCATCCGCTAGCAGGCCGGGCCGTGCGGCGGTGCAGGTGGAGCGTCAGGGCGAGCAGGCTGAGCGGGGTGGCCACGGACAGGGCGCCGACGGCCTGGTGCTCCCGGGTGGCGACGGTTGCGGCGCATCCGGACGTGCCGAGTTCGTCGAGCTCAGCGTCGGGTCCGTACTGCTGCTTCGTGAAAGCCTGCCGGTCGAACAGTGCAGGCCTGCCGCACGACATCGGCTCGCCGAAATTGCCGTTGTTGTCGAAGGACGACGGGAAGAGCATCAGGCCGAGCGCCAGGAGAAGGCCGCCGATCGCCGGGACCGCGACGATCCAGGACCCGACGAGCAGGTCACGGTTGGCCTGGGGCGCATCGGTGTCGGTCACACTGGGAGACGATACGCCCCGGCCCCAACTCCGGTAACCTCGACCCCATTTCGGAGCCGCGTCTGGAGTGCCACACCACCCGGCCCGCGTCGATGGATAACGCCAGCCTCTCATCTACGAGTGCACCTGGCGCGACGCCGCTTGGCTCCCCAGCGCCCTGCTGCGCTGGCTCGGCTTCTTGCACACGGTCGCCGTTCCCCAAATCGATACCGGCAACGAGGCGCGGCTGGGGGAGTTGCGGGTCCTGCGGCTGGGTCACTTCCCCGACGCCAGCCTGCGCCGGGCGGAATTGGTGGAGGCGCTGACCGATCCCGACAATGGCCTGCCTCTTCAGCTGCGGGGTACCGCGAGCTGGTGCCCGGTGGGAGTCTCGGCCTGGTGCTGCTCAAGGCTGCGGACGGCACCGCCCTCCAGCTGCGCTATGACCGTGTGGACCAGCCGGTCAAGAACCGCGCCGAGATGTTCGGGGCCATCCGCCACCGCATCAGCCCGGTTGCTGCGCACGGGCAGGCGCGCTTTACGAGCAGATCCTCGTCGAGCGCCCGCCGCTGGCCCAGGGCCAGGACGACGGGCCTGCAGCGCCCGAGAAGGCGTGGGCCGGCCGCCCTTGCCGTGGTACCGGCCGGTCTCGGGCTGTGCCGCCGCCCGCTGCTTGCCGGGACGCGCCGGCTCGTACCGCTGCTCCGATCGCGTGCCGTCCCGTCCCGCCGGCTGCCGCGGTGCAGACAGCCGGCCCCGCGGAACCCGCGGCCGGAGAAGCTGACCGGCGCGCGCCGACCAGTTGAGCACGGCGCCGTCGGGCGCCGCACGTCTGCGCCCGGGACGGGCGGGCTGTCTCCGGCGGCCTCTGCCCGCGCCTCCACCTGTTCGCCGGTGGGCGAGGAGCGGACACGGGGACGGCGGCCGGGGGCTACGTCGCCGCGTCCCGCTGCGCCCGCTTGTCCCGGAGCCACTTGTGCTGGCTGACCCCCGCCGGGCGCTCGCTCTCCCACCGGACTTCGTCCGCGGCCTGCTCGGCCTGGGCGCCCGCGTGCTCGGTGGCCAGGCGGGCGTACGCGAGGGCCTTGGCGGCGGTCGCGAGGACGGCGGCGGCGAACCGAGGGTCGTGCTGGTCGGTGACCGCCACGGCGCACGCGGTCGGGAACGCCATCTCCGCCCGGGAGTTGGTCATCTCCCACTCGATGTGCCCGATGCCGTCGGCCGCGACGGTCTGGGGGACGAGGAGGGTGGCGTGGGCGCGGACCTCCCGGTACAGGGCGGTGCTGTCCAGGTCGTCGCGGTCGAGGTGGTCCTCGTGGCCGACGGCCACGTGTACCTCGTAGCCTGCCCAGGCGAAGCGGGCGGTGCGCTGCGGGGTGAGCCGCACGTCGGCGAGCGGGGCACCGATCGTGTGCGGGTCGACCTGCCGCAGGCCGGGGCATGCCGTGGCGAGCGCGGCAAGGGTCTGGTCGAGGGGGCCGGGGGAGCTGGGCGGGTCGGTCTGTTCGGGCACGGCGGGGCCTTCCTGAGCTGCGAGGGGATGGGTATGCGTCCAGGCCGCACACGGTGCCGGTGCGGTTCGCCTGGTGACGCCATCCCCACGCACGCGGGGCAGAAGGCCGGGGCTGCCCGGCTGCCACCAGGATGACAGATGCGCTCCGCGAAGGAGGCTTTTCCACGCGCCGCCGCCAGCGCCTTTCCCGGGCCGGTCAAGGGCGGCTGCGGTCGGAGAACTCCGTGGTGGTCCGGGCCAGTTGCGGGTCCACCGCGTAGACGGGGGTCAGGCCGGGGCGCGGGGGAAGGCGCTCGTTGATCCAGGTCCCCTTCACCCGGGTCCGGCGCCGCGTGAACGTCACGTTCTCGATGGCGTCCGGCCCGTAGACGGGCCCGGAGGGGCGGCCGTGCCGGTGAGGACAACCTGCGGGCTGGGTGCCTGCTGAGAGACAGCAACCCCTTGGGGGACGGCCGTCTCTCAGCAGGGGTTGCCCACGGTTTACATGGCGTCGCGCGCGGCGTTCACCGCGTCGGCGAGGGCGGCGCGGCGCTTGTCGTCGTCCTTGATGATCCGGCCGATCTGGACGTCGGTGACGCCCAGGGCCCGGGCGGCGCGGGTGTTTCCGCCCCACTCGGTGCCCGCCTGGTCGCGCACCAGCTCGGCGTAGGTCCGCTGCCACAGGGCATCTTGGCGGGCGACCAGACGGCGGCGGTGCTTGATGTGCGCGGCGGCGCGGTCCGGTTCGGCTGGCAGGGTCAGCCGGAGGATGGCGGCGTACTCGTCGAGGGCTTCCTGGTCCCGGTCGAGGGCCGAGGTGTCGCCGTCGTACTGCTCGGGGGCGTCCTGGCGGTCCTGGATACGGTCGATTTCGCCACCGAGCTGCTCGGCGGCAGCTTTGGGGGTGAGGTGCTCGACCGTCCAGCCCTCCTCGTTGAGAGGAGTGTTGTCCCAGGCCCACCAGATGGTGCGGCTGTCGGGGTCGAGGACGAGGCGGTGAGGGTGCTCGTCGAGCAGCGCGGTCAGCTCGGGCAAGGGGTAGGCGTTCGGGCCGATGTGCCGCGCGAGGTGGACCTCGACGGCTTCCCAGTCCGGGTGGGTGGTGGTGCCGAGCGGTTCGGTGGTGGTCACGGTGATCCCCTTCGTCGTGCGTCGCACCACGAAAGTAACGTACCCCCGTCGGAAAAATCAACGGGGGTACGTCGAAATCTTTCCGCTCGTGACGCGATGGAGTCAGGGGCGTGACGTAGAGGCGTCATACGTGCTGGTAGAGGGCGATTTTGTGACGGCTGTACGTCACGCTTCTCGCCTCGCGCGCCGGGCCGCACGGCGGCGCCAGGATCTGGATCTGCAACGGCCGCTGCAGTAGATGGCGTCCTGGCGCCGGCCGCCTCCGGCGAAGGTGATCCGGCCGCACTCGGGGCAGGTCAGCAACCGGATGATGCCGGTGTCGCCGTTCCACTCCGCGTCGGCCAGCATCATGGCGACCCTCATGATCCGGTCGGACCGCTGCCTGTCCCGGTACGCCTGGGCCCGGCACGCGTCGTCGCAGTACCGGCGCCGGGAGGGCGCCTTCAGCGGAAGCCGAGCGCCGCAGGAGGCACAGAAGCGGATACGGGCCACGCCTCCAGGATCGCCCCGCCGCCTTCCTCCCGCCCGGCCCGACGGGCGGCCAGCGGGGAGGGCCTACTCGTCGTCGGGGGCGTCCGCGTCGCGCAGCGGCCGCAGGCCGCCGGGCAGCTCGATCCTGCCCGGGGGCCAGCGACTTGGTCACCTCGGCGTTGCGCAGCAGCCGCTCCCAGATCCGGGAGAACTCCTCCTGGCAGCGCTGCTCTTCCTCGCGCGTGAGCCGGTCGGCATCGGCCAGGGCGGCGCCGTGCATGAGGCGGGCGTACGCCTCACTCGCCGGATTGCCGGGAGTCATGGTGATGAACGTCGTGGGCACCGCGCGCGGTCCTCTCTTCAGCGGCCCAGCCACTGCCGCTCGACGGTTGGCCGGCCTGCCTGCCACCGGTGCCACAGCAGGGGGCCGACACCCGGCCAGGCGGGGAGGCCGGGGGCGGGCAGCGGCGGGCGGCCGGCCCGCAGGGCATCGTCGGCCAGCAGCCGGGCGAAGCCGGCCCGGTACTCCTCGCTGCCCCGGTGGCCGCCCTCGACGTCGGCGAGGACCTGCCGCAGGGGGTGGGTGCGGACCTCGATCCGGCCGCGGTGGGTAGTGCGGGCAGAGTGCGTGAGGATCTCGACCCAGGACCAGGCGTCCAGCCCGCGCGCGAGCGCGACACGGTCGATGTGGTCGGCCAGAGGCCCGCCGCCGTCGGTCCACGACGCGTACAGGCGCAACGAGCCGTCGGGCTGAGGAACGTCGATGCGTACCAGGGTCTCGGGACCCGCGGCGGCGAGCGCACCGTCGGCCACGGCCCGTTCGACCGGGCCGCGGTCCCCGGTGGGCGCGAGCCCGGGTTGCGCGTTCGCGGGCAGGGCCGTGAGGACCGGCACGGGTAACTCCAGCAGGCGGGCGGACAGGGCCGCATGCTCAACGACGAACCGGCCGACCAGTCACGCTCCGGCCAGCCCCGGGGACGACGCAGCCGGCCGCCCCGTCCCCGTAGGCAGACCACGACGGGGCCGCACGGCCGCTCGTGCGCCCTTCCCCGGCCCCCGCCCGGCCGGAGCGTCATGCGAAGCCGCGTCGCTCGGCGCGGCGTCCAGGGAAAGGGGCCCGGGGGAGCGACGAAGCCTGCCGGCAGCGGGGCCCGGATGCCGGGCGACTCCCCGCCCACCACGCGCACACCACTGTAGACCTCGTGAACTGGGCCTGAGTGATCACCGGGGAGACGTACGGCGGCATCCCCGATGACATCCATCCGACACATGGCACAGGTGCGCTCGACCGCCGCCCGCAGCCGGCTCCGGCTCCATCATGCTCCTCCGGATCGTTCATTCGGGCGCCCAGGGTGGCGGTGCACGCACAGACCGCCACCCCGGCCCATCGGCCATCCCGGAGGAGGTTCCATCACCCTGCCACTTCGGCAAGGGGATTGGTGTCCCCGCAGCCGCTTCCTCCCGGCTGGCGGCACCGCAGGTTTGGAGGTGTCCCGCAGGACGGACCGGCTGCTGCTTCACGGCTGCGTGGGCTTTGCACCGCGCCGTCGCTGTCCGCGGCGAGCTCCCCGGGGCGTGGATCAGCGCAGCGGTCTGGGGCCGGGTCCTCCGTGCCGGTCTGGGGACCGGAGTTACATGGAGCCCAGAGCCCGGCGGCGAAGGCCACTGCGGTCCGGGAGGCGAGAGGACTGGCCGAAGCCGTCGACCAGCTTCGTGACCTCAGCCTCATTCGCCCCAGACACGCACCTCGCCGAGAAAGCAGACCGGCCCGCAGGAGGGTGAGCGGGCCACCGCGTGGCGCTCCAGAAAGAGCGAAGGCGGAAAATACATGCGTTGGGTGGTTACCGCCCGGGGCGCAGCCGCCTGTCGTGTGTGACGTGCTGATGCACCGCGCTGGCTAGTGCCTTCATGGCGTCCGTGGCGCAGGCCAAGTCGGCGTCGTCCAGGGCAGCGAGCGCGGTGGCCGCGGCCTTGCGTACCTGGGTGGGTACTCCATCGAAGGAAGCGATCTTGTAGGCGCTGGTGCGGCGGGCCGTGCGCTCTTCGGGGATGACTCCGTCGGGGCCGGAAAGGGGGAAGACCGCGGCTTCGTAGTTGGCGATGGCAACGTGGACGTATTGCGCGATGCCCTCGGCGTAGCCGCGCTCCATGGCTTCCTCGCGTGCATCGTCGTAGGCGGCCGTAGCCCGCCGTCGCACGATCACGGAGCCGAGGGCAGCGGCGAAGCTGGCGGGCAAACCAGCGGCGAGTGCCCCCTCCCACCCATCGAGGAGAGCCCCCAGGAGCCCTGCGATCAGGAAGACGATGCCGCTGGTGACCACTACGAGGGCGCGGGGGAACGTCAGGGCAGCCATGCCATGCAGTGTGCCAGGTACTGGGAACCGGGCATCGGCTGCCTCGGGGCCGGTGCGGGCGCCGCCGCACCGTCGTCGTTACGCAGCCCGGAGCGATCGGCTGTCGCTGGTCGACCAGCGAGGTCCGCTTTCGGGGTCAAAGGCCCAGATGTACTGCTCGTCCCGGGTACGTGTCATGCCAAAGTCATACAGCGACGGCGTGCCGACGGTTGTCCATCCATGCCAGGCCGCTTCCAACTCGGCGGCCAGACGACGCGGCCCGCCCTGCCGAGCAACGGCCGAGCCGCCGTCCTCGCCGGAGACGATCAGTGCCCAGGACGTGCAGCCGTCGTGCAGCCAGGTGGTGACCGTCCCCTCGTCGGCCCTCGTGCGGACGCGGATGTCGGGGGCGATGACGCGCAGCGCGAAGAGCAGGCTGGAGTCCTGGTGCAGCTTCTGCAACTCCCAAGTGAACGGCTCCTCGACGGCCGGCGGACGGCTGCCGCGGACCTGGTCCCATTCCAGCCCCTGGTCGGTGCCGCGGACCGGCATGAAAGTGGCCAGCCCCTGGACCCAACCGGTTGCCGATTGCCCGTCCGGTGCGACCGTCAGGGCCACATGCCCCAGCCGACCCCAGGGCGTGACGATCCGGCCGCCCGGGACGGTCTGCTCCACCCACGCCCAGGGAACCTCCTCAACGGCGAACGTGGAGATGACCCGCTGAAACTGCCCCCGATGGGGAGCGCCTGCCGCGCCGTCGCCGGTGACGACCTCCACGCCGCCTCCGGTCGCCTCGAGGTTGGCGGCGGCCGCGGCCGCCAGCTGAGGGTCGCACTCCACACTGGTGACCAGGCCCGGCCCGGCCCGCTCTGCCAGGAGCCGGGCGTTGCGGCCGGTCGCGGCCCCCAGCTCCAGCGTGGACTGGCCCACATTCAGCATCAGCGAGTCCAGCATGTCGGCCACGACTTCCTCGCAGCTCAGGCTGGAGGTGGGAAGACCGCCGACCACCTGCGTGATGGTGGAGTCAGCGGGCTCCGCGTAGACAAGATCCGCCCATGCCTTGAGATCGGCAGCCCGGTCGACGCAGACGTATGCCTCCCCGTCCCAGGTCCACAGCCGGTCCGGAGCGAAGAGGTGGCGCGCGTAGGTCTCCATGGCCGGGCGAACCCACGGGGAGTCCGCCGGCCACAGGCCACGCTCATCCATAGTGCGCGCCAAGCGCGCCTGGAGCTCGGGCAGTGCCATCGCAGTCGCTGCCTACTTCCGACGCGTCCCCGACGGTCGCGGAGGCTTCTCCACCCGCCCATCGCTGTTGCCGGGAGGCGGCTTGCCCTCGCTCAGCGGCTTGTCTGGCCTGCTGTGTTCGCCCACGAGCATTCCTCTCGTCGCGGTGATACGCCCGGGCCATCGTGGTGCAGGTGCTGGCCGGCGTACCAGGGCTCCACGCGCTGTGGCCGAATCCCGTCGCGAGGTGACCTGCAATGATCCACGGTCACATGTTCGTCCTCACCAGACCGAGGACGAGGGCATGGGTGTCGGACCGGAAGGGGAGCTCGGCGAAAGCGTTCGGGGAACGGTCACTGGTGCCTGTCGCTGAGGTCGCTGTCACCACGAGGTGCAGCAGGTGTCCCGGCTCGTTCGACCTTGGAAGCGGCCGGACCAGCTTGGCGCGCCGGGCCGCAGCCGCCCTCGGAGCCACTCCGCCTCGACAAGTGAACGACCTGGCTGCAACCGCCCGTTCACTCCAGACTTCAGGAGCCGCCGAGGTGGTCGAAGCCATGCAACATCGGGGTCAGCTCCTGCGCGCAGCCGCACAGCGTGCACAAACGCGCCGCCGGGCTCGCCGCGACGTTCAGGGCACTGTCCAGGTCGAGCAGCGGCGCGCCCTGCGGGGCCTCCTCACAGTCCGGCGCATGCAGGACACCGCCAGCCCGGCCGCGGCTGCCGCCCACCTTCCGCAAAACCCAGCCAGCGGGCCGCCGCTCCCCGAGCACCTCGCGGACCACGGACGGCGGCGGCTCCAGGCGCTCGGTGTCGACCAGCTCGTAGTCAACGCCTTCGACCGGCCGCACGTGCTCCGGAGCCCGCACCCACACCCGGTACTCTGCCGCCTCCACACCTCCGTCCGCGCCCTGCCGGTACGACGGCAGGCCCACGAGATAGAACCAGCCCGCGTCCGTCTGCCGCCGTTTCCACAGCCGCGCGACGACCTCCTGCTGCGGATGCTCCAGGACCGGATCGGCGGGCAGCACCACCCGGACCGGGACCGGCCTTGCAGTATCGTCGGAGGGCGTCGTCACACTCCCACAGTAGGTGGCACCCCAGACCGGCAGGACGGTCGCCTCACACCCGGACCACACCACACACACCGCGGCGCCAGTGAGCGCTCTCGAGGCATCGGTGTGCTCCGTGCAGCCAGCGCGCCGTGTTCACCGCCCTCCAGCCCGAGAGCGCACGGGCGTCATAGCTCTCACTCCAAGATCGGCGCCGGTTGCGCCAAGCCCCGCACCGAGCACCGTGCGGCCAACTCCCCGACGAGCACGCGGGGTCGCTGCCCTGTTCGACGAGAGAGACCGCGGACGCTGCCCCTCCCGCCACCCTGCCTTGACGCAGGCCACCCCACACAGCAGGCCGCGCTGGCTCAACGAGGGGTGGCGGCCCCGCACAACGTGCGAGGGAGCGCGGGACCGCCGGCCGCGCTGTCCTGTCACAAGCGGCTGTGCGCCGACCGTATGTCGGGGTACGCCGCAGCGCACGGCACCGGTTCCGAGGAGCCGCCGGTCGAGTGACGACAGAGTGCTGGAGACGGCGCTGGGCAAGTTTGGCGAGCCGTTCCGCAGCCTCGGTGGCGCGGGCCGGCTACTCCTGGGGGCCGCGGGCGGTGCGGGCGAAATCGAGTGCGAGGAGGTAGCGGTTGCCGTCGCGTGTCTGGACGGTCGGCGAAGGCTTCCTCCACCTGCAGCCGGTCGACGACGAGGACACTGGAGGCCGACTCGATGAACTCCTCGAACTCGTAGGTAAACCGGCTGGCCTCGTCCAGGAGCTGGGCGGCCACCAGGGCCGGAAAGGACTGTTCGTCGACCATCCGCTCGCGCAGATTGTCGGACTTCCAGTACAGGCCGCGCACGGCCGTCAGGCTTCCCACCGGTGTGCTGGCGGCGGTGATGCGCACCTCCCAGGTCTGCACCCCCTGAATGGCAGGGTCCAGCAGTGGTGGGTGTGGTGGAAGTCGAGCACCAGCTGGGCAAGGTCCGCCCCCGCTGCCGCCGGACCCGGATGAGTATTCAATGTGCTCCCTCGGCGCCGGTCCCCGGGCCGCGGCCCCGCCTCAGCCTAGTGGCCGCACGTCGGCAGCCCTCCCACAGCGTGGGCTCTCCTGCCCCGGGAAAGACCGGCGGAGATCCCTTCTGCGGGCCGGGCTGCGGCGTGCGGCGGCTAAGACACAGCACACCGGCCGCCTGCGGCCGCCCCGCCCTCGAGCAGGCCAGGTCCCACTGACGCGGCCACACACGCCCTGCGTCGCATCCCTGGGGGACGCGCGCCCGCCGGCCGACGCCGTACGCAACGACTGGCTCATCGAAGTCCTCGCCCCACCCGCCGAGGTCTTCGACCGGGAGACCACCGATCAGGACGTGCTACTGCAACTGCGCATGTTGGTTGACGCGCTTACCACTACGGCTTCCATGCCTATCTCAAGTGTTGGCGGCCGTGCTGCTGTTGCTGGGACTGGAGAGACTCGAACTGCGCATCGGGCAGCGAACGCGCACGTCCCGGGCCGCGGGGAGCCCGCAGACGCCCGTCGGCGGCAATCTGACGGGCCAGGTCCATAAGGCGCTGAAAGGTACCGCCCCGTGGCTCCGGCGCCTGGCGCGAGGCGTCGGCCATGACGGCGAGATCGATCTCCGAAGCGGCATCACCCAGGATCGACCGCACGTGGTCACCGGAGACGGCGAACGATGTCCGCAACTGCGATGCGACCTCTTCGACTTGCGGCCACAGTTGCTCAAGAGTGCGATCGACCTGCTGCACCACCGCATCCCACGAGGCCCCAGGTACCCCCGCCGGAACGGCGCCGCGGACCATCGTGAACCCTCGAGCAGCGAGCTGCTCCTCCGCGCGCTCCCGATTCTGGCGGCCTCGGGTCACTCCCGCCAGTCTGTGGGGATCAGGAAGACCTGACCTGTCGAGATACTGGCGCACAGCAGCATCACCGGCCGCGTTCATATGAGCGATTCCCTCAAGCCATGGAATGCGGCTCTGCGCGAAATCAGTGGTCCCGGAGTAGCCGATGCCGCCGGGAACGTCGGCGACTTGATAGATGCGCGTCTCGGTGATGTTGAAGCCCCACACGGCTCCGATCACGGCATGCGCAGCCTGGGTGATGGCCGTTATTTCGATCGTCTGCTCATCGGTTAGCCCGGGGTAGGTGGTGTTGGTTGCGGGAGGACGGCTGGCCTCCCCCGGTACGGGTGAGGGCGTGCTCATGGGCTTTCGTTCCCCTCGGTCGTATTTGCATGGTTCAGAGCTTGCCGGTGGCCACCCTCCGAGCCGGTGCCTGCCCCGAAGTGCCTGACTCTTGGGGTGCCAGGCGCAGACGGCGTCGACCTCAGTACCCGGGCCCAATGCCCGTGGTGCTCGTGTACGTGGGAGACCCAGCCGTGGCGCATTTTGTTTCCGTTGCGCGTAGTGACGTAGTCCCGTGAGTAGCCCTTGACCGGGCACGTCGTCGTGATGGCCCCGTCATCGGGGACCAGGCCGAGGGCCGTGCAGTTGGTTCCCGGACCGTTGCGGAGCCTCTTCACGAGCTTGCTGGCGCAGCCGTACGAGCCGACGGCGAACGCTGGCCCTGCGAGTGCGACGGAGCCGCCTGCCAGGAGACCCTTGGACAGGATGACCGCAGTCGCGCGGCGCCCGAGCTTATGAGCCATCAAGTCTCCTGTGTTGGAGGGCAGTCGCAGGTGAGCGCCGACGTACGCCAGGCTTGCCAGCGCCATCGCGGCAGGCAACGGCTGATCCCGTGCCTGGGGCGACAGTTGCGGGCGCTCCCGCCGGATGCACCGATGACTGCGCCTGAACGCCCATCAGACGGGACGGACGCACATGTACGCGTCCGCATTCGCGGTGGCGCAGTCGGCCGACCGTCGCCCTGCTGGTCTGCGTCCTCGCACACACTCGTCGTCGGATTACGCGCGCGGGTGCGCGGCTCGTGCAGCGTGGGAGCAGCGGCTGACGTCCGCCGGGCGAGTGCGCGGGCCGGCTACTCCTGGGGACCGCGGGAGCTACGGGCGGCGTCGAGGGCGAGGAGGTAGCGGTTGCCGTCGCGTGTTTGGACGGTAATGGCATCCTCGCGCGGGGTGTCAGCGGTGGCAACCACGAAAGCGGGGTGGTTGAGGATCGCCGCAGCGATCGCCTCCGTCAGTACGGGCTCGGGCAGGAGGTCGTCGGTGGTCGGGGCGGCGTCCTGCAAGGTGAGAGTGAAGTTTCCGCCGGCTGTGGTGGTGAAGGTGACGACGTCGTCGCCGGGCTCGGCGTCGGCGCTGGTGAGATGCGGGCTCTCTGCTTTCTCCGAGGTGATCTACCAAGCTTCCCGGGAAGCCCTTCGCGGGCGCAGTACTAATCCATCCTGCGCCCTTTAACGCAAGTTGTCCTGCTTTATTGGCAGTTGGGTTGGTTTGAGTATACGCAGACGGGGCCCTGCGTCGATGTTGAAGCCCACCGGCCGAGCTATCGCTTCCGGCCGCAGCGGACTCCCGAACGCCTGCGTCCGAGAAGTTGTAGCTACTTTCCTCACTGCTCTTGATGCGCCAAATCCCATACTGCGAGCCGGATTTCAATGTTCTGTAGCCGATTCCCTTACAGAACCTGCTAGCGTGTCCTTACAAGACTTCGCTGGAGGGATGGGACATGTCCGCCAAGAACGTGGCCGGCTCGAGGGATGACCGGCCGCTGCTCGTTGAGGAGGTCCGCGACGAGTGGAAGGACCGGGTGGAGGCAGCGAAGCAGGGGCAGGCCACGTGGATAGAGAACGACGGGCACCGTGCAGTGCTGGGACCGCTGAAGTGGCTGGGGGACCAGCGCGATGAACTGCTGGCCGGGACCGACATGATCTCGGTGAGCGAGGCCCGCGCCCAGCTCGGCACGCTGGTACGCACGGCCGCTCAGGGAGCCCGGCACGTGGTCAAGCGCTACAAGACCCCGATGGCCGTCCTGCTTGCCGACATCCCTGACACCCAGGCCGCCCCCACCCCCAAGGCACCGGAGGCGACGGCAAGAGCCCGCCGAACGCTCGTCACGGCAGGTGAGGTACTGGACGCCCCGGCCCCCGCCGCTTTGAGGTTCGGCGTGGACGCCCTCGATGCGGCCGTACGCCCTTTGACCGGCGGACGGCTGGTACTGGTGGCCGGTGCCCCGGGAGCGGGCGCGAACGTGCTGGTCAGGTCAGCGGCACAGGCGGCCGTTCTCACGGAAGGACGGTCGGTGCTCTACGCCGCGTCCGGAATCACCCGCCAGAACCTGCTCACGCAGATGGTGGCCGCCCACGCCGGCATCAACTACCACAGGCTCAGCGCCGACCCCGACTCCCTGCCGCCGGCTCAGCGCACTGCGGCGCAGCAGACCGCCGCACTGCTGCGACCGGCGCCGCTGTACATCGACGACGGCTCGGGTCTGGATGCCGAAGCCATCGTCGAGAGCGCCCCCCAGGTACCGGACCTGGCGCTGATCGTCGTCGACCAGCTCTTCCACCGGCCCCGGCCGCATCTGCCGCTGTCCGGCCAGACACTGCCAGGCGCTGTGCGCACCCTCGCGCAGGCAGCGGCCACTCTGCAGGTTCCGGTGCTGTGCGCCTTCGACGGCGACGACGCGCTGGTTCGGGCACTGGATGCGGATGTGACCCTGATGCTGTCGCGGGAGGGCAACAGGGTCGACGTCACGGTGGGGGAGCGGGACTTCGGCATGATGACGTCGGTGCGCCTGAGCATCGACCCCGCCCGCGTTCGTTTCCTCGACGCCCCCGGGCCAGCCGACGGACCACACGGCGGCGCCCCCGAGCACCTGCCGTCGCAGACGCCAGAGCCCCCGCCGATCGACGAAGCCGCCTCGGCGCTCCCTGCTGTGGCCGAAGCCCCAGCTGTTCCGGAGCCGCGTGTGGAGGCCGCTGCGGCGCCGCAGGCTCCCGCGTCCCTCCAGCCTGCACACGAGACGGCGTCCCGGCCCGGGGCTTGGCCCACCGGAGCCAGCCGCCCCAAGACCCCCACGGCTGCACCGCCACCCACCCCGGCTGCCACCACCCCGCCCGCCGAGGGCACCCGTGCCGCCGATGTCATCGACGATGTGCCCGACGCGGACCGCGCCGACGCCGCGGAAATCGGCAAGCGGGGCACCAACAGCTTCGAGTGGGGCCCCTTCGTCGTCCTGGACGGCCACGGCATGGCTCACCTGGCCGATGGGCCCGCCATCCCCTGCCCGGCCACGACGGTCAGCGAGCTCGCCGCCTGGGCCGTCGAACAACCCCTGGGAACACCGGCACTGGAGAACGGCCGCGCCGGAGACCCGCTGGTGGTGCTGATGCCCGAGGCCGTCGAACGCCTGGGCCTGCCCACCACCGACCACCCCGAGTTCCGCTCCCTGCCCCACGATCACCCCGTCATGGCCGAGCTGCTCGCCGACGGCTGGGAGATGCCCCAACGCGGCGGACGGCCCTCCTTCAACGCCTGGGCCCGCGTCTACCGACCTTACGCACCCGGACAGCGCCGCCGCTCGGTCCAGATCGCCATCACCTCCTGGGGCGCCCTCAGCCCCTCCTACGGCTGGCCGCTGCCCCTCAACCCCAAGACCCGCGAACCGGAGTTCACCACCCACGAGGCGGTGGCGTTCCTGGCCACCTACTCCCGCCGGGTGACCACCCCGGTCAGCGCCAACGCCGCCACCGGCCTGGCACTCATGGAGAACCTGCGCCCCCGCACCACCGGCTACAACCCCAAGACGAAGAAGAAGGAGCCGACCTGGCGCAAGGCCGCACTGCACCTTCCAGTGGACGCCGCCCCCTGCGAGGTACCTCCCGAGCACCCCCTCGCCCGCGGACGCGACCGCGACGATCCCTCCCAGGCCATGGTGGAGGAGGCACTGCGCTACTGGCGCCATCCCACCGCCGAGGAACGTCAGCTGAAATACGTCGTCCCGTTCGATGTCAACGTGGCCTTCGGAGCGGGCGCCAATGGCACCGTGGTGGGCACCTGCGCCCCCTACTACCTCGAGAACGTCCCCTTCGACCCGAAGCTTCCCGGCAGCTGGCTGTACGACCTCTCTGGCGTCCACCTTGAGGTCTCCGACGTCAACCTCGACGACCTCCTGCCCAGCCCCTTCACCCCCAACGGCCTCCGCCCCACCGGACCAAGCTGGTACGAGACCCGCACCATCAACTACGCCATCGAGCGGGGCTTCACCCCCCACCCCACCCAGGCGAACGTACGGCCCAACGACGCCCAGGCCAAGGCCCTGCGCCTGACCCCACACCCACCGCCGCAGCTGGACGAAAAGCAGAACCGGCAGCTACCCAAGGACCCGCCGCCACCCTTCGGCAACCTCCCCTACGCCGACCCCTGGTACCAGGTACTGCGCAACGCGTTCCTGGAGACCTACCAGGAACTCGGCGTCGAAGAGCACATGGACACCGAGGCATTCCTGGCCCAGATGGCCCAGTTCTCCGAACCAGCCTTCCGAGCCGAGAACATGACCGAACTACGCGTCCTGTCAGCGATCAAGCAGACCTTCAAGGGCACCATCGGCAAGCTGCGCGAACGCAACCACAACGTCAGCCCCAAGGACCCCCACGCCCGCTGGCACGCCCTGGACCGGCCGATGTGGCGGCCCGACCACCGCGCCGCCTACCTCTCCCGCTACCGCACTGTCATGCACCGCAAGATCATGGCCACCTACGCCGCCACCGGGAAGACGCCGCTGGCCGTGTCGACCGACTGCCTGTGGTACGCCTCCGAAACCGGCGACATCCGCGAATTCGTGGGCCACAAGGGCGGCTTCACGCTGGGCTGCAACCCCGGCTACGTCAAGCCCGAACCCGTCCACGAAATGCAGTGGTACGTGCACTGGGCCGACCAGGACAAAGACCCCACCACCCAGATGAAGAAACTCCTTCCCGACTCTGACCTTGGCGGAGGCGAATAGCCATGGCCGGCGCCCTTGAAGCACGTGTCATCGACGCTCTCGACGACCTCCGCGACCAGGTCCACCGCGACCTGCAGCGCTCTGCCCGCCGCACGCTGCCCGCACGGCTGCACACCCCGAACAGTCAGGTCGCCTACCTCCACCGCCGCCTGGGCCGCAGCACCGGCAAGACCGCCGAACTCCTCGGCGTCCACCCCGAGACGATCCGCCGCTACCTGCGCGGCCAGCGCAAGAACCCACCCCCCGCCTTCGCCGCATCCCTGGCAGCAGAGATCCGCCGCCTCTACCAGCCACGGATCACCGGAGCCCAGATCGACGCCCGGATCAACCAGCACGGCCTGTACACCAAAGTCCGCGCCCAGTTCGGCTTCTACGGCCTCAACGGCACCAAAAGCGACGACCCGCGCGAGCGGTGGCTGAACGAAAAGCTCACCCCCGCCACCACCGCCGCCCTGCTCCAGGCCCGCGCCGCCGCCGACGAGAGCACCGCGCGCGACCTCCTCAGCCGCGGCATCGCCGAGGCCTACTTCCGCTTCGAGCACAGCGGCATGGACGCGGAGATGACCTACGTCGCGTTCGTCAAGTTCGAATTCTGACCCCGCCCCGCGAAGGACCAGCGTGTTCACCCCACCCGCCACCAAGCGCAAGACCCTCAAGCCCCACCAGAAGACCGCGGTCAACGCCGGAGTCCACGCCGTCCGCTACGGCGGCCGCGCCACCATCGTCTCCCCCTGCGGCACCGGCAAGACCCTCATGGCCGCCCGCATCTGCGAAGAACTGGCCCGCACGCGCCGTGCCCTGCGCCGCCTGGTCCTGGTGCCCACCCTCGACCTCCTGGTACAAATCCTCGACGACTTCCGCGCCGACAGCCGCAACCTGGGCGACGTCTACGCGGTCTGCAGCCGCCACCCAGCCCTCGATGCCCGCGGCATCCCCCACACCACCGACGCCGCCACCTTCGTCGAACTCCTCGCCGACAGCGACCACCACACCGTCTTCGCCACCTACGCCTCCCTGGTCGAAGACGAAAAGCAGTCCGGCGCAATCATCACCGCGCACAACTCCGCGGCCCTCCCCGAATGGGACCTGATCATCTGCGACGAGGCACACCGCACCTCGGGAAGCCTCGCCAAGACCTGGGCCGTCGTTCACGACAACATCCAGGTCCCCGCCCGCCGCCGCCTCTACTTCACCGCCACTCCCCGCATCTGGACCACCGACCGCACCTACGCCGAAGGCCTCGACCTCGCCGGCACCGGCCCCGAACCCGAGCTCGTCGCCTCCATGCTGGACGAGGACATCTTCGGACCCACCGTCTTCTCCATGATGCTCAGCCAAGCCGTCGCCGAAGGCCTGGCCCGCGACTACCGCATCGTCCTGGTCAACGTCGACCACCCCACTCTCCAGCCGGCCCTGCGCCGCACCCGCAACGCCACCGCGAACGACCCGCTCGCCCTGCTCAGCCTGGCCACGGCACTGCTGAAGACCTGCGCCCACCATCACATCCAGCGCATGATCACCTTCCACAGGACGATCAAGGACTCCGACGCCTTCATCGCCAAGCTGGTCGAGACCGCACACGCCCTCACCGACACCCTCACCGACACCCCCGACGGCCCCCGCCCCCTGTGCCCTCCCTCCCTGTGGGCACGCAGCGTCCACCAGGAAACCCCCGACCGCCACGACGTCCTGAACGCCTTCCGCGGCAACCACCTGCTCGCCGCACTGATGATCCTGGCCAACGCCCGTCTCCTGGGCGAAGGCGTCGACGTCCCCACCGTCGACGGGCTGTGCTTCGCCGCGCCCAAGGGCAGCGTCGTCGACATCGTCCAGGCCCTTGGCCGCGCTGTGCGCCTGCACCCCACCAGCACCGACAAGGCAACCCTTCTCGTTCCCGTCTACCTCGCCCCCGGAGAGGACCACAAAGACCTGCTCCAGACCGACGCCTTCCGCCCGCTCTACGAGGTCCTCTCCGCCCTGCGCGCCCACGACCTGCGCATCGCCGACCGGCTGCCCACCACCGCACTCACCTCACCCGCCCCCCACAAGCCGGCCGAGGCCCCGGGGAACAAGCCCTCCGCGCCCGAGGCTGTCGACGAGCCCTCCGCGCCGCTGCCCCCTGCCGACTCCGGCCGGCCGCCCTTCGGCCCTGCGGCAGGCGACATCCCCGAGATCATCGGCACCGACGGTCAGCGCATCACCGCCGAAGAACTCGACCGCGTCATGCAGCTGCGGGTCGTCAACCCCACCGGCGTCACCGAGGCGTGGATGGACATGGCCATCGAAGCCTCGCGCTACCACGACCGCCACGGCCACCTCGCCGTCACCCCGGTCCAAGCCGCCGAACTGGACACCAACCCCCACCGCGTCGACCTCTACACCTGGCTGTCCAACCAGCGCACCGCCAAACGCCGCGGCGAGTTGACCCCCTTTCAGATCAAGTTCCTCGACAGCCACGGCATGCAGTGGGATCCCCGCAAGGACAACGAGGACGCCTTCATCACCTACGCCGAGGAATGCGCCCGAACCGAAGGCGGCCTCGCCGTCACCTCCGGCTACAAGGCCCCCGACGGACACCACTTCGGACGACTACTCGCCAACCACCGCTACCGCGCCAACGACCGCAAGGGCAACGCCTACATCATCCAGGAACTCTCCCGCATCGACCCCTACTGGAACCCCGGCTGGGACCTGACCTGGCAGCGCTACTACCAAAAAGCAGCCCTGCGCCACACCCAAGACGAACCCCTCACCCAACGCGGCGACTCCAGCGCCTACCGCCGATGGCTCAAGGACCCGCAACCCCGCGTTCCGCAGCAGCACACCCTGCTCCAGCAGATCGGCCTGCCCCCCGACAGCGCCTGACACGGCAGGGCGCAGGCGTCCGACGGCGCCTGCCGTGCCACTGCGTGGTGGAGCAACAGGCACCCGGAGAACAGCCCTCAGACCGTCGCCCTGCTGAGCCGAAGGGGCGGGGAGCGTCCGACCAGCGCGGGGCTCGGCATGCGGATGAACGACGAAACCCCTGGCAACGCCAGGGGTTTCAGGGGGAGCAGAAGGTGTATCAGCCGCGACCTCCGTTCGGGCAAGCGCAGATGTGAGCCGGCGCAATCAGCCCCCGCAGAGACCATCCGACGGTCGCTGCAGCGATGCGCGGAAAGCCCGGCTCGGAACATGCCCCTCCCTGGCACGGCTCACCCGGGAATGGCGCGATGAGGCGGGGCGTGGCGGTAGCTGACCTGCAGATTCTCAGAGCGTTTTGTCCGCCGAGCTGAAATCGGCCCGAGCGGTTGTGCTGTATCGGAGCATGCTCGCCCGGAGAGGGGAGCGGGGCAACCCACCCGAGGGGACCCGCCCGGACACACCTGAGCCGTCAGCCGTCCTGCACCCAACAGGACACCGCGCCCGGCCCGGGCGGCCATCTGCGCCCGAGCCGTCCCGTACCAGGCGCACCGGCCGGCAGACAGTCCCGTCCTCGCCATATCGACTGCAAAACCGCCGCCACACTCCCAACATCAAAGGAACCGACACGGGCTGGCGTATGCGAATCGAAGCCACGGTCCGACGCGAGGCTGGCGCCGGGAGCCTCGCAGCACCCAGCCCGAGGCCGAGCACAAGGCAGCTGCCGATCAGCGACCCGCCGGTGCCGGAATGCAGAGGTCAAGCCGAGTCGCGATCTTGCGTACGAAGTCGGCACCCTCCGCGGTGAACTGGCCAGGGGCCTGCAGAACCGAGTACACCTGGCAGCCCACGTCGTCGATGAGGTGCTGGAGCAGGACGAGGAAGCCGGGGCCCTCGCGCCAGGCCGCATCCTCGGCGCTCACACGCCATTGCCGCAGCCGCCCGGACTCGACCGCTTCCCATACCGGCTGCCACGCCGCCTTCCCGCGACGCGGCACACGTCCGTGGAGGACGTCGTTGAGCCGCTCCGGCGGCATCGACCGGTAGGCGTCGAGGGGCGGCAGGCGGTCCTTGAGCGCCTCCAGCCACAGCATCACCCACACCCAACTCGCCTCGACACGCCCTTCGTCCGGCGAGGGCAGGCCGAGCAGCTGACGGCAGACCTCCCAGGCGACGTCGTTGACGATGAACCGCGGATCGTCGAGCATCTGGTGGCTGACTTCGATCCACCCGGTCGGCATCCGACAAGCGCTGACGAAGTGCCGCGCCCGCGACAGCAGGATCGCATTGGGCCACCCCTCGATTTCGGCCGGTTCCTCCGGGCGCGGAGGATGCTCCTGGGCGCGGATGAACAGCACCCCCAGAACGGCTTTGCTCATGCGGGCACCCGCAGTGCGCGCCCACAGCTCGTCGGGGGAGTCGAACCCGAGGATCTCATCCTCCGCACTGGGCATCCGGCGGGCCGGCAGGACCTCGAAGAGAGCGCGAGGTGTGTCGTGGGTGAAATCCAGAGGGATCAGCCAGACGGCCGCGGCATCCCGTTCCTGGTGGGAGAACGCCGCCACCGGTTCAAGATGTGCTCCGGCCGTGATCCGCAGGTGGTCCCCCGACTCGCTGGACCAGGGCATCTCCCGCAACAGGCCGTCCCGCTCAGCGATCACCGAGACCACGCCGTTCCTCCCCTCGCGCAGCTGCGCGGCGGTGTCGGGATCGAGCTGCCCGGGGTCGACGAGCGCGAAAAGGTCTCCGCCACGAGCCGAGATACCCCAGCCCACGACGTCCTCATGACGCTCCAGTGCAGCGCACACGACCTCTTGGAGCAGATCGCGGCCAAGGACATGCTCAGCCTCCCGCCCCCCAGCGGTACCGGCGTTCGCTGTCCCTGAAACGTTGTCTCGCTCTACCCTGATGCCAAATTCGCTGCAGTCGCCCGCCGACAGGTCTCCTGCGCTCCCGGCAACCGGATCGCGCTCGGGTTCGCCTGCTTTGGCGGTGCTGGGTTCGAGGGGGAGGGACAGTGGCCTGCCGGCTGCGTCGACCACTGCCGGGCGGCGGTCGCGGCTCAGCCGCAGCCGCAGCTCCTGGTCTCCCCACAGTGCCGGGCGCCGCAGGAGCGACGACAGATACGCCGCCGAGGCCCCCAGCTCATCTTCGTCCTGGTCCTGGTAGTTGAGCTCGTCTTGCGTCCACTCGTCCGGCCCGGTCAACAGCAGCCGCGACCGCGCCGGCACGTCCGCCTCAAGCGCTTTGAGCACCGCCGCCCACGCCTTCTCAGGGACGGGGGACAGGACGATCCGACCTTCACGCCCCGCTTGCCGCAGCACCAGCCGCTGCCGCTTGTAGTGGAAGCGAAGCCCCGGCACGCCGTACGACGCCCTGACCTGGCTGTCATGACGCACCAGCACGGCCAGCAGATCGGTCAGTGCCGACGGATCCACCCGAAGCTCCAGCTCATGCGGCCGTGGAGTGACATGGTGCAAACCGAATCGCCCGGCGCGGGAGAGTGAAGCTGGCACGATGCCACCGAAGGCACGCACCCACCGCGCGAAGACCTGCGCCTCGAACTGCATCTGTCCGGCTGTGGCGGCCGGCGGAATCACAGGCGCCTGTTCCGTGCACGCTGCCAGTTCCCCCTTGGCGGTGGCGTAGGGCTCGTTCGTGTACTGACAGCGCAGCCGCGCCCGCGATTTGAAGACGTCGTTCGCCACGTGAAGTCCTTCCGCTGCAGCATCCGGCCCTGCGCAGCGAAGGAATCAGGGAGAAGAGACGAACGGTCGTCTGTCACGAAGTCCTGTGTGCTGCTACTCGGCGTGGCCGTGCCCCGTTTTGCCGCGCTTGGTGCGTCGCCCGGGCCGGGCGGGGACGCGTACGGCAAGGCTCTCGATAGCCCAGCGCACAGATTCCCATGCGCGCTCCGGTCCCTGCAACGCCCCTTGCCTGATGGCCTGTCGACCTGTACAGGCCCTGGCCGATCCTTCTTGAGGTCCTCACCGGACGGGCGACGTCCATGGCAACCGGCAGCGGCCACCCGCCACGCCTCTCCAGCAGCCTGTGTGGACCCCTGCCCACTGGCCGGAACCTCCCGGATCCGCATGCGTCCCCCTCCAGGGCCAGTACGGTTTCCCAGTGACCGACCGGAACACCGACACCCCGCCTCCTACCTCCACTGTCGCCGCGCGCAGCGTGGTTGGCCCCCGTTCCCCCGCGGAGCATGACACCGGCGCCGAGCAGCGCCTGCTGCGGGACCTGAAAGCGGCCGCGGCAGGTCCCAGCAACAGACCGTTGTTGCGGCCTCTGGGCGGACTGGGCACGTACGAGGGCGAGTTCGTCGTCGACCTGGATGCCACGCTGTGCGGCAAGGACGTCCGCACCGCCCGCGATGTCCTCAAGCGCGCCGACGCCTACGGCGTTCGCCTCCACGACCTCACCAGCCCCCTCGACCTCACCACGGCACAAACCCTCACCTACCTCGGCCGCCTGGTGCGCGCGGGACTGCTGACCGGCCCCAAGGGCACCCGCAGCGCCCCCGACCAGTGGGGCCACCGCGACTACCGGACATGGCACCTGACCCCTGCCGGCCAGGTGCTCGCCTTCGCCTCGGGGCGCAAGCCCTCGACCCGCCGCCGCGCGGACGCCCTGGTAGCCAAGGTGGTCAAAGCAGCAACCGAGATCAACGCCAACCCGGACGCCACACTCTGGTGGGTCCAGGAGATCCGAGCCGTCGGCGCCATCGCAGACCCTGCGACGGACCCGCTACTCCACGTCGATCTCGCCGTTCGGCTGCGACCGCGCCTGTCCGACCCCCGCGAGCAAGCCAAGGCCGAACAGCGCATGCACGACGCGGCCGAGGACCGAGGCGAGCGGGCCGGCGTGCGGGACATGGGCGGCTACGGCCACTGGAAGACCCGACTGGCACTCGCCGGACGCAGCAAGGTCCTCCGCCTGTTCGCCCCATACAAGGACACCGAAGGACCGGTGCTCTTCAAGGAAGAACGTGACCTGACCCTCCAGGCCAAGACCACCGCCCCCTACGTGAAGCCGGCCGAGCCCGAGCCGTTGCCCCGCTGCTCCTGGTGCCGCCGGGACCTGCCCAGCCAACGGGTGGCCCGACCCGGGCAGGAGTTCAGCACCTCACCGATCGGACTGTGCGAGACCTGCCTGGTCCTGGGCGGGGCCGCGGATAGCTCGGAGTACCGCTGGTGGGGAGCCGCCCGGTGGATGCCCCGGGAGACGACGGCCGTGCTCGCACGCGCACCGCACCACGATCAGGGGTGCGCGCTGTGCGGCCGGACCGCCTGCGAGCCGCGCCTCTGGTGGCCCGACCCGGATGAGGAAAACCGGGTCATCACCCACCTCCAACTGTGCGACATCTGCCCGGGACTGCTGGAGTTGGTCGACACTCCCGAACGCGAGGCGTGGTGGGCCAGCCGCTTCCACACCGCGTGCCGAACCGGAATGCACGCCCGCCTCCGCCAGGAAGCCCAGTTGCCCCAGCCCGCCGCCACCACGAAGGCAAAGCCACCTCGACCAGCCCGACTCACCGACGCTCACCGGCAAATGCTGGACGAGATCCGACGCTCCGGCATCATGGACCCGGTCGACTTCGCCCGCGACGCCCGGGACGAGGACATCCCCCGCCGACGCTCGTCATGGTGGGAGGCCCGCATCGGCCACCTCCTCGACCACCACCTCGTCACACTCATCACCAACCCGCCCGGCACACGCCCCACGACCAGGGTGCGCATCCTCGAAGACGACGAACGACAGCTCCGCCGGCGCCTTCACGACCTCCACGTGCCCGGCCCGGCATGGGACGGCCAGCGCGTGAGCGAGCCGGAGCCGCCCGAAGGGTGGGACGCCCTCAACGCCGAGCTGACCGCCCTGACAACCGCACGCGATGAACAAGCCCACCAGCTACGTGCCCGGGTCCGGTCACACGCCACGACCGTCTCACCCTGACGAAAGCAGCTGCACCAGCATTGCCGCACACGCCCACCCACAGGCCCGGACGGACCACCGAACCAAGAACGGAACACGCATGCTGCGCTACCGGGTAGGAGACCGCGTCCGCATCCTCGACGACAGCGGACACTGGCATGGCACCACCGCGACCATCACCGCCACCTCCGCCGTCCATCTCTTGGAAGGATGCTCCGTCCCCGACGGCGTCTGGAGCGTCTTCGACTACAAGATCCGCCCCGACTGCTGCGGCGCGGACTGCACGATCGACCTGCTCAACGAAGACGCCCTTGAAGCCGCCGACGCCGACGCCCAAAAGTCCAACGTGCTGCTGCCGATCGACCCGGGTGACACCATCCCGATCGCCGAGGAGATCGGCCTCGCAGCCTAATCCGTAGTTAGCGGCGGTCCCCCGGGACCAAGGTTCCTGGGGATTGTTCGAGCGCCGGGCCGTGACATCTGCCTACAGCTGGGCACGTGATGCCTTCCCGTAGATCGCGTGCGCGGTCCTGGTGCTCAGGGTGGTGGCGGTCGCGTGGGCGCCGGACGGAGGCCTTCTCGCAGCCAGGCATAGATGCCTTTGCTCAGAGCGGCAGCGTCCGGCGTCCTCGTGGCCGCCACCACCATCAGCGGTAGTCGCTCGTTGATCTTCGTGGTACGAGCCCGCCGCGCGGTGACCTCTCGAATTGCCCGAGCCATTTGAGCTCCTGCATAGACCGAGGCCCGTGGGGTGAGCTGGTGCCACGAACTGCTACTGAGGTGTCGGCCCGGCCCGTTGTGGTTGAGGCCTGGGATTAGGTCGCTGCGTGGCCCGCATGCGCTCGTGACCAGCGCAAACACCCGCGCCCTGGGGAGGGAAAAACTTGATCTACTGCGGAATCGACTGGGCGGAACGGCATCACGACGTCGCCTTAGTCGACGACTCGGGCCAACTGCTGGCCAAGCGACGCATCAGCGACGACGCAGCCGGCTATCAGTCGCTGTTGGACCTGCTCGCCGAGCACGGCGACACCGAGGACGCCCCGATCCCGGTGGCGATCGAGACGTCCCGGGGCCTGCTGGTGGCGGTGTTGCGGACCGGCAAGCGCCAGGTCTTCGCGATCAACCCGATGGCCGCCGCCCGCTACCGCGATCGGCACAGCGTCTCGCGCAAGAAGTCCGACCATGGCGACGCTCTCGTCCTCGCGAACGTGCTCCGGACCGACATGCACGCCCACAGGGCCCTGCCGAACGACTCGGACCTGGCCCGAGCCATCGCTGTCCTCGCCCGCGCTCAGCAGGACGCGATTTGGAACCGGCAGCAGCTTTCCAACCAACTCCGCTCGCTCCTGCGCGAGTACTACCCCGCAGCGCTGGACGCCTTCTCTACCTGGACGAACGGCCTGTGCCGGCCCGAGGCCCGGGAACTCATGAAGACCGCCCCCACCCCCGCCAGGGCCGCCCGGCTGACCCGCACGCAGATCCAGGCCGCGCTCAAGCGCGCCGGCCGCAAGCGCGGCATTGAGGCCGAGGCTGTGCGGCTACGTGAGGTCTTCCGCGCCGACTGGGCCCATCAGCCGCCGCTGGTCGAGGACGCGCTCGGCAAGCAAATGCTCGCCCTGTTGGGGCAGCTGGACGCCGCCTGCACCGCCGCCGACGACCTGGCCAAGGCGGTGGATGAGGCTTTCCCTCAGCACCCGGACGCTGACATCCTGCTCAGCTTCCCTGGACTCGGTGTCCAGCTCGGCGCCCGGGTGCTCGCCGAGATCGGAGACGACCGCACACGGTTCGCCGACGCCCGCGGCCTGAAGGCCTACGCCGGCTCCTCACCCATCACCAGAGCCTCCGGGAAGAAGTCGTCCATCACCCGACGCTGGGTGAAAAACGACCGCCTCAACCACGCCGGCTATCTCTGGGCCTTCTCCGCGATCACTGCCTCACCCGGCGCCAATGCCCACTACCGGCGACGCCGAGACGACCACGGAGACTGGCACGCATCCGCCCAGAGGAACCTGTTTAATCGCATGCTGGGCCAGCTCTACCACTGCCTCCAGCAGCGGAAGCTGTTCGATGAGGACGCAGCCTTCCCCGTCGCACTCGCGGTCGCCGCTTGACGAGTTAACTCCCTGAGGTGTCTGAGCGATGCCCGTGCCCGTCACTGTCGCCGGCGTGCCAACGGCCCATGCCGCGGGAAGGGGCCGGTCGTAGCCCGCCGCACACCCACCCGGCGAACGCCGGGCTCGGGCACGTCAGACCGAGCTGAAGGGCGACAAGCGGCCGTGCCACCCCCCTCCGAAACCTCAAACGGCCATGGAGGCCCGACCGCAGGAGGACGAACCCCAGACCAACTGCTGTGGGGCGACACTACGATTGCGGCATGAGCGTCGACGTCGTCACCGATGGCACCGATCCGGACCGCCGGGTGCGCCTGACCCAACTGTCGTGGCGTGCAGAGCTCTTGGTGGAGATCGAGGAGATTGCCTGCCGGATCGAGGGCCGGGCGTACCAGGGCTCCGGCCCAGAGGTGGCACAGGCACGCGCGGCTGCCGAGAAGCTGAAGGAACTCGCCGACCTGCACACGGAGGACGACCTGGGCGACCCGGCCGCGGTGACGGAACTGCGGGCTGCCCTCGCCACGGCGATCGCGCTCGTGCAGGCCCTCGAAAGCCGGGGCACGCCCAGCGAGAATCCCGCGCAGACCTGAGGACCCGAAGAGACTGCCGCTCACTCTCTACCGCTGAGCAGTCGTGGACCACCGCCGGGAGTATGAGTACCCCCATGCTCCGCCCACGGCAGCAGCCAGCCAGGTCCAGGGAGAGGGCTCGGCCCCCGCCACCGCGCACACCACGACGGTGAGCAGGCCAGCGACGAGAGCTGGGATGCCAGCAAAACCTAGCCGATGCGGACGGTCAATGGTCGCCATCCACCTACTCTCGCAGATTGAACCTCTCGCCACGGGAAAACGACTGCCCGACCAAGGCAGCGGCCCACGACGGCCGCACCCTCCGAACACGCACGTACAACGCCGCCGCCTACGCCACAGACGGCGACCACCGGAGCTACGTCAACGCCCCTGCGTCGGCCATTCGACGTCGTACGGCCCCGGCTCGAAAGCAGCTGCCACGGTGCGCACAGCATCCATGAGCCATTCGACACCAGTAGCGGTGCGGTCTGTGCAGGCTTGCTCGATGCCGGTCAGGAGGACTCCGACGGCGCTGAGAGCGCTGTGCCGGACCACCACCCACCGCTGCTCCCCGTCTGATGTCCGGGGGAGGGGGAAGACGCCGTCGCGGGTGCGCAGCGACCGGCCCTGCCGGCCAAGGGCGCGCACTGCCGAGGCGGCGGGCATGGCCAGATAGCCGCCGCCGTGCTCTGCCACATGCTGATCCAGCTGGTCGCGTGGCGATGCGCCCACCGGCACGGCACAGGCACCCAGCAGCCGTTGGGAGGGGATGGAGGTCAGTGCCGCGAGAGACCGACATGCCTCGGCCAGCTCCTCAGCTGCTGCCTGCCCACCGGTCTCACACAGCACAGCTGCGCCTGCAAGGACGCGCCCTATGACGCCTCCCGCAGGGAACAGCACCACCGGCTCTTCCGCTCTGGTCGGCCCCTGGTGCGGCATCACACCGAGATCCTGGCCACGCAGGCCCTCGCGCACACGGTTCCAGGAAGCGACGTCGAGATTGCAACTGTCTGCAACGTCGCGCAGCAGATCAGCCGCAGACCGTACCTCGATGCCACGCACAGCATCCTCAGCCGCCCCCATACCTATCCCCTCCGAGCGCCGCCTGCGACTTGGTAACACCGTATTCGAAAGCCGCGATGCGGTTGCCGCCCTGTATCGTCGTGGTGGCGCACTTCGCTGGTGCGCGCCGCGGCCGGGCCCACCTCCGGCCGAGGGTGAACCGAGCGGCCGCTGGGATGCGAACGTAACTGGTCGTACCGGTATGTCCTTGACGCCTCGTACGTTCTCTGGCGGCTGCTGTGGTGGGACGGCATCGCGAGGGATGTGCAGGAGTTCGTCATGGCACAGTCGAAGAAGAAGGCCAGAATCAGCCACCAGCAGCAGATCGCCCGTGCGTTGAACCGGGTGTCCGGTTGCGGCTACCAGGAGGCGTTGCGGCGGGTTGCCGAAGCCGCGCGCAAGGGCTTGCTTCCCGCTGAATTGGACAATGCCGGCCGACAGCAGGCGGTTGAGATCCTGCTCGCCGCCGACGCGTCCGACCTGAAAACGCCCCTCGCGCCGTTGCCCTTGGCGGCGCTGGCCCCGTGGGCCGAGCGCGCCCGGGCAGTGCTCGGCCGCTTCACGCCGCTGCTCAGCGCCGATCTGGTCGCGCAGGACGAGGAGGATGACGCGCGCGCCGAGTTCGTGTCGTACTGCGAGGAGACCGAGCACGACGATCTCGCCTCAGCATGGCTGTACCTGGGCGCCGGGTGCATCGCAGCGTTCGACCATGGCCGGGGTCTGGAGAGTGCCGCGCAGCGGCGGACCTCCCTGGACCGTCTTGAGCAGCAGGTCCAGGAGCACTGGCGGGACATGGTCGGCGCGGTCGACTTCACCGACGGCTTCACCACCGCCGAAGAGGTCTTCCAGCGGGACGTCTGGGACCTGCCCACCATGGCGATTCTGGCCGGTGTGCCGGTGGAGACGCTGCCCGTGACCCTGCGGGCGTGGGCCAGGGCCTGCGGCAGCGTGGCGGCGGGCGATGCGGGGCGCGCGCTGGGCGCCTTCGACCCGGCCCGCGAGCACCGTTTCGCCTCCGACCTCGCGCAGATTCTGGTCTCCACGATGCTGCGCGCCCTCAAGACGGACTTCACGCTGCCCGAACTGGTTGACTACTCACGTGAGTTCGCCGAGGCGCTGGCCAGCCACCACGTCCGGGCCGGTAGCGGCCCGGACGCCGATGATCCTGCCGCGGCGCATTCCACACCTGCTGCCGGACAGGAGGGGTGAGCCGTGGCCCAGTCCTTTCCCCCGATCTCCGCCCAGGGCCTCGACGCCCTGGGCGGAGACCTGCCCGCGCTCGCCGCGATCCGCGTCGCCCTGACCGGTGGGGGCGGCGGAAAGTACCACGTCCCCGACCCCGACCTACGGCGCCGCTACGCCTACGGCGCCGCTACGCCTACGGCGGCTGCCGGTACGCCGGGCCTGCGGCAAACGCCGCCACCTACCCGCTGCTCGACGTGTTCGGCCAAATCTGCAAGAAGTGCTCCGTCACCCTGCCGGACGCACAGGACGCCCTATGGCGGGCGACCGCGTTCGCCGCCGCCCAGGCGGCAGCACTCCAGCGCGCACATGCGGACACGACGGTGCGCACCTGGCTCGGCTACGCCCGCTACACGGCCCAGCAGCAGCCCGGGGAGGAGGAGCAGTTCGACACCTGGCTCAAACGGGCACGCACGGACCGCAAGCTCGCCAAGGACACCCGGACACTGTCGGAAGCCCGCAAGCACCTGGCCGCCGACTTCGCCGAGTTCCTGGCCAGCTACGCCGCCGACTGCCCCGAGGTGGACGCCTACAACGGTGCCCAGGACGCGGTGCACCGCACGGCCGGCAGCCAGGAGCGCCGCGAGCTGGACGAAGTGACGGCCGCCGTCGCAGGGAAGTCCACCCGGCCGCGTCAGCGGTACGAGCTGCAGCCGAAAGTCGATGTGTGGCCGTTGGTGAGCGGAGTATGGCTCGCGGCCCGCTCGCGCGGGATCGGCGCCGCACAAACAGCCGGGCTGGTCCAGGACGCCGTCTCCCGGGAGCTGGCCGGGGCGCGAGTCGTGGACGTCACCCGCCTCCCGGCGCCACAGACCCCGGGCGAGGGGCACGAAAGCCCGTCGGCCTGGTCGGACGCCGAGCTGGCGTTGTGGTGGCCGCGCGCGGTCGCCGATGCCTGCGCGCGGCTGGAGGCGCAGTTCGAAGCCGAGTCGGCGCACACGCAGGCGCGACTGCTGCTCGTCCACGACTGGCCACTCACGAACTCCCGTGATGCGCCCATCTCCTACCTCGCCGCCTCCCCGGTGCTCGGCCCGCTGGTCCCCTTCGGCTATCGGCGCCGCGACTACTTCAGCGACATCGGCGATGCCACCGGCCCCTCCTACTCGGCGGTCATTGCCGCGCCCGGGAACATCGTCGCCAAGCTGGAGAAGGAGCAGGCCGCCCAAGGCGGCCACTACCCACCCCGGTTCGTGGCCGGCGGCCCCGTCACGGGCCGCCGTCGAGCTGACCAGACGGCAGCCCTCAAGCTGCTGCGCACCGCCTTCCCCGTCCTGCCCTCGGACGCCGACAGCGCCCCGGACACCGTGCCGGCGGCCGTCGAGGAGCAGCGCCGCGCCCGCGGCGAGGCGAGCCACCGGCTCCAGCCCGGCGACAACGGCGAGCGGGCTTCCCGGATCGCGGCCGCGCTCAGCGACGGCTACGGCTGCTGGATCCCGGGCGGGAGCGAGGAGACCGCGTTCCTCAAGGAGCTGCGGACCTGGCTGAGCTGGCAGGTACTGCGGCTGGACATGTGGTGCGGACCCGAGGGCGCCGAAGGCTGCTGGGCAAGCCTGTACGGAACCCTCGACGAGGTCGGCGAGGGGGCGTTGGCGCTCAAGCCCGGCGGGCGTCACCGACCGGTTCGGATCCCGATCAGCCGAGTTGTCGCCCTGGTCGGCGCGCCCCGCTGGGACCGGGACCATCCCCACCGGGGCGCCCCGCTGTGGAAGCCCTACGAGCCTGTCCCCGCCATCGACGCAGCCACCACCGGTGCGCCACTGCGCCGCATACGTGTCCTGCCCGCCCCAGGCCAGAAGGAGTGACACAGCCGCACCGGCAGCCCGGTTGAGCGGGGCCGCCGTCTCGGACCAGAGCGCCGACGGCGGCGCCTTCCGGTCCGAGACGGCGCGGACATAGAAGGAGCCGGTCTCCCCGAACCGCACAACTGGCGCTCCTGGCGAACACAGGGGTGGGCGACAGACCCTTCCGGATGGCGGGCCACTGGCCGCGATCCGTCTCCCAGACCTCGACACGCTGCGCTGCTCCGCAGCCTCATTCGAACGTGAATCGAGTGCAGGCGCTTCAATCGAAGCGCCTGCTGCCGACGGCGCGGCATCTGGGAGGGCTGACGCTGACGACGGTGTCCAGAGCGCCTCCAGATGAGGCAGAACCGATGCCACACCACCCGCGGTGCACCCAGCGCGCGGAGTCAACCACCGCCCCGCTTACGGTCGTTCATCACTGCCTCCTCGCTTCCCCAATGCCGTTGCCGTGACTACGCGCACCGAGGAAACTCCTGTCTGTAGCCCACCGCACCGTCAGGAGCACCCGTTGCACACCTCCACCACCGACCTCTCCACCGTCCAACTGGACCGGACACAGCAACAGCTCCTGCGAACCATCGCCCGGCCGTATTTCCAGACGGGCCGGTGGCCGACGTGGGACTACGTCCTCCACGTCCATGAGCAGTGCTATCCCCAAGACGCCGACGAACTCCTGGCCAACCTCCCCCACGTGGGCAGGATGTGGGGCGGAACGGCGCACTACGGCTTCACCAGCCTCGTCGGGAAGAAGCCCGATCCCGACGACACCGTCGCCCTGACGATCGCGGCCGCTCTGCACCTGCCGGAACTCCAGCACAACTTCGCCGGCCCGTTCCTCCGGGTCCTGCACCACATGGCAGGCCTCCAGGACTCGGTCCTGCCCGACCCCGACGAGGTGACACAGGCGTACCTGGACAGCCGCGAGCTGGCGCGGGCCATCCCGACCCTGGACCAAGGCTTCATCGACACCAGGCTCGCCGACATCCTGGACGGCGAACCTGTCACCCAGAGCCCCGAGTGGGGCAGCCCGCCGACCAAGCAAGGCTGGCGGCGCAGCATCACCCGCGAGGTACGCCGCTTCCGTCACGCAAAGGACCTATCGGACTACGTGTCGAAGACGTGCGAGCTGGTCCGCGCACGCAACGAGCAGCGCGCCGCGCACACCGAGCGGGCTCGAACCTCGCGCGCCCCTGCTGCTGGCTTCCCGGCCCAGGCGAGCAGGCCCGAATCGACCCCCTACATCAGCCAGCAACTCATCGAGGAACTGAAGGAGGCCGGCCAGGAGTCCCGGTGGAAAGTCGACAAGCTGCTCGCCTTGCTCACGGAACTGAACGCGAACTACGCAGCCGGCCACCCCTACTCATGCATCGCCCTGATCCGAGCCGTCATAGACCACGTGCCATCCGTCTTCGGCCAAAAGTCGTTCAAGGCGGTGATCAGCTCCGTCACGATGGGCCGGACCGACAAGGCCTACCTGACGGCACTTGAATCATGCCGTCTCCCTGGCGACGACGTGATGCACCGACAGGCCGGAACCACCGCCTCCCGCATCGACATGGCCATCGTGCCCCCGGCATCCCACGTCAGGGCACTGCTAGATCAGACGATCACCGCCCTGCAGACCGCCAAGACCACGTGATAGCCGAAGCCGGAACACCCCCAAGCGGAACCTGCGCAACGAGCTGCCCGCACCCGGCCAGCGGCCTTCCGGATCCGCGCGGCAGGCCCGATCCACCGAAGGGCGCATGCCGCAGACGCCGTGCGCCCTGTCCCGCACCCCACAACCAGCCATAGCGTCGACGACGTACCGGCCTGGCCCGGGGCCCGAAGAAGGGGAGAGCAGCATGGAGCGACGCAGAATACTGACCACGACAGTCGCCCTGTCCGCCGCGGCCCTCGCATCGACACCGCCAGCGGCGGCGGCCCCGCCGCGCAGCGTCCCGCTGTCCGCCGGTGACGTCGCCGCAGCCCGCCGACTGTTCGCCGCCGGCGCCTACAGCCACCTGGACCAAGCGCTGCCGCTGCTGCTGGCCGATACGCAACGCAGCGTGGAGGCAGACCCCACCGGCGCCGCCCGGGTCGCCGCGGTGTGGGCGCTCGCCTCCCAACTCGCCGTCAAGCAAGGCCGCATCTAAGCCGCCAGCCTCCACGCGCGACGAGCCACCGCCGCAGCGCGCCGTTCGGGCGACGCAGTGGTGCTCGCCGCCGCGGCCCGCGCGGCCGCGACCCCGCTGCGCCGCACCCGGGAGGCCCTGGACCTGCTGGAGGAGGCACAGAGCCACCTGACGGCCATCTCCCGGCCCGCCGCAGCGGAGCTGGACGCGGTGGGTATGGTCGCGCTGACCGCCGCCTACACCGCCGCCTACACCGCCGCCCAGGCCCAACACCCAGCCCTCGCACGCAACTTCGCCGCCCAAGCCGAACAGACCGCCCACCGCCTAGCCCACGCCCCCGACACAACCAACCGGCCCGCGGAGCTGTCGGCACAGCAGTGCACGCTGTACCGGATCGGGATCGACCGCGAGCTCGGCGACCTCGACACAGCACTCGCCTACGCCGCCGCACTGGAGCCAGCCACACTGCCCACACCCGAACGCCGAGCCCGCGCCGCGACCGACACCGCCCGCGCCCTCCTGGCCGCCGACGATGCAGCCGGCGCCTTCGCCCAGCTCCGCCTCGTCAAACTCGTCGCGCCCCTTGAGGCCCGCCGCCCCTCCGTTCGAACCCTGACCGCCCGGATCGCCGAACACCGGCCTGACCTGCCGGGCCTCGCCGAATACACCCGCCGGACCGCCACCCCGGGGCCCTACCGCTGATCCGCCGCGCCTCGCGTTCACTGGCTTTGGGGCCGGTGGGGCCTGGTCGTGGGGCGCACTGCTGCGCCAGCGTGATCCTGTGGCTGTCCGCCGGGGTCTCGCGCGCCGGTGGCGCCGAGACGATCAAGCCCTAGGTACCGATCTGAACCAGCTCTGAGCTGGAACTATTGCCGATGTGGTACCAGAGCCCTACCGTAGGAGCATGTCAGCTCTTAACGTCGACTTCAGCGACGAGGACCTGCAAGCTCTGAGAGAGATCGCCAAGGAGTGCGGTGTCTCGATGAAGGATCTTGTGCGGAGCGCAGCCTCCGACACAATCGCCCGCCATCGCGCCCTGAAGGCGGGCGCCCAAGAGTTCCAGCGCGTCTTCCATGATCCGGACCTGAGCGCGGCCATCGCAGCTGCCGGCATCGACGACGGGCCGGCCACCGGCAGGAAGGAAAAGGCCGCCTAACCACATGGGCCCCATCCTCCACATCGACGTGCGCTGGCTCCTGCAACAGCACGAGCAGGCACTTCCCGATCAGCCGATCGTCTCCGACTTCTCCGCGCTGGTCGCCGCCGTCGCCCGTCACCGCGTCGACCCACCACGTCTCGGCGTCACCTCCGACCCTGCTTGGCGCGCAGCCGCGCTGCTCGAGACCCTCCTGCTACTCAAGCCGCTCCCAGCGCACAACCTCCGATTCGCCTGCGCGATCGCCCTCGCCTACATGCACGCCTCCGGCGAGGGCATCGACCCGCCCTATGGAGACCTGGTCACTCTGGCTCAAGCCCTGACGGCCGGAGAGATCGACATCTTTGGGGCCGCTGATCAGATCCGAACCTGGCGAAT